>JBDNIG010000606.1:0-7039 GCA_041688415.1 Rhodopirellula sp.
CCAGTTACTCTCGCAGTCAAGCTCCTGAGACTCTGGCTGCCGGACTGTGGAGGTAATAACGCCGTTGGCGTAGGACAAAGGGATTATGGAAGATAACTTGCGCACGATGACAAACCCCGCAACCCCAACTTTTAACAGCCCAGGCTAATGCACGACGAAGAAGATAGCATCAGTAATAAAATCGACGTCCTTCGGGGCGAAGGACGATACTAGAATACCGCACGGAGATTGCTCAGCCGGCGACTTTCAATTGCGGGCGAGCTGCCGAGCCGAGTAACTCTCGCAGCCGTTCAAATTCTTCGGCATCATTGAAGTGGATCGTGATCTTGCCGCGGCTTCGCGCCGACGCCTTGATCTCAACTTTCGTCCCAAACACCATTCGCATCTCTTGCTGCATCGCTTCGATGTGCGGTGGGACCGGCTTGCGTTTTTGCCGCGACTTGTTGGTGACCTTCACACCCGTTTCGGCGACTTCCTCGTTACGCAGCATTTCACCGACGGCCGTCTCGGTCGCTCGCACGTTCCAGCTCTCCGCCATGATCTTGCCCGCGATTCGGACCTGGATGTCTTCTTCACCAATCGGCAAAAGTGCTCGGGCGTGTCCGACGGTGAGATCACCCGAGGTGATCATCTCGAGAATGGTGGCGGGCAATTCGAGCAGTCGCATGAGGTTCGCAATCGTGCTGCGGTCGATACTCAGTCGCCGCGCGAGGTCATCTTGCTTGCACTGATGCTCGTCGATGTAGCGTTTGAAGGACATCGCTTTTTCGATCGGGTTGAGATCCTTACGCTGCAAATTCTCGATGATGGCCAGTTCAGCTACCAGTCGATCGTCAGCCTCGCGGACTTCGGCGCGAATCGTTTTCAGCCCCGCGTGGATGGTCGCACGCAGTCGACGCTCACCACTGATCAGCTGGTACTTACCGCCAACGATCCGGACCAGCACCGGCTGGAGCTGTTGATGATTCTTGATGCTCTCGGCAAGCGAAGCGATCTCATCAGGATTGAATTCGCGGCGCGGCTGGAACGGGTTGGCACCGATTTCATCGATCGGTAGTTCGAGCGTCCGCACCGACGACTTATTCTGCTGCTCGTTCGCGTCAGGCTGCTTGCTGGTGCTGCCGGCACTCTTGCCTTCGGGCCCGAACGAACTGGACTCGTCGATCGGCACGCCGTCTTCGTCCATGGGCGAACCGAGCAGTGCGGCCAGTCCCTTGCCGAGTCGGCGATCCTTGCCGCCGCCGGATCGTGGCGCACCGCCACCAGATCGTGGCGTTGGGCCACCGCGTTGAGGGGAGCCGGATGAATTCCCAGCCGAGGATCCTTGGGTCGTTGCACTAGTCACGCTGCAGCACCTCCATGCACAGTTGAGTATAAGCGAACGCACCGCGACTTCGCGGAGCGTATTGAAAAACAGTTTGGCCGTGACTTGGAGCTTCGCACAGTGCGACGTCTCGCGGCACGACGTTTTCGAAAACAATGTCACCGAAGAAGTCGCGGACGTCTTCGTCGATCTCGCGAGTCAGTTCGAGCGACTCGTCATACATCGTCAACAGGATGCCACCGAATGTCAGTCGACCGTCGGTGGCACCAATGACCTTCTTGATCGTCCCGATCAATTGTGCCACACCGACCATGGCGAAGTACTCGCATTGGATCGGGATCAGCACCTCCGTGCTGGCCGTCAACGCGGTTTCGGTCATCGCGCCGGCGCTCGGTGGGCAGTCAATCAGAATGTAGTCGTAGTCGTCCATCACGCTGTCGAGGTGCGAACGCAACTTCGTCGTGGCGTGAGCATCGGAGTTGGCCATCACGTCGGCATCTTGAAAGCGACGGCTACCGGGTAGCAAGCTGAGTTTGGGTGTTTCGGTGGTGATAACGGATTCGCTCAGCGGTGCGTCTCCGAGCAATGCGTGGTGGGAGGCGGGGACACTGCCGACGGCACCCGTGGCATTGCACTGCGGGTCAATGTCAATCAACAGCGTACGGTGTCCGCCGAGCGCCAACGCCGCTGAAAGGTTGACGGACGTCGTTGTCTTGCCGACGCCGCCTTTCTGATTCACGACACTGAAGATCCGAGCCACGGTTGGGAGTTCCTAATATTGCGTCCTGATAGACATTCTTTTCCGATCTTTTCTAGGGGAAGCTCGATCAAAAAAACAAGGTCGGTTTCACAAGAAACCGACCTTGACGGGGCTGAGCGGAGTTTGCTAGGCGTTTCACGCGGAACTCGCTCGAGACGATGCCTGGAGGCGACGCTGCGGCAACCCGGCGATTGGTGAATCTCAGTCGGGTTGGCGGATCCAGTGCCGTTGACGTTCCGACGCCTGCTCACTGACGACCGCAGGTTCACTGGCGACCGCCTGCTCGCGCGGTCGCGAATCACTCGCCAAGCGACCGAGGACAGCGTCGGCCGGGGGTGCTGGCGATGGCGTGGCCCGTGACGCACCGCTGGAATGATTCACGCGTGGTTGTGACTGACTCACCGAAGGGCTTTCCTGCAAGATCGACTGCGGCAGGTCACTGGCCATTTCCCATGGTGGCCGCGCCGCTGTTGCCTGCGACTGGTTGTCCACGGCGACTTGCATGGATTCATACTGGCGGCTCGCGCCCGGCACGTTCGTGGCCGGTGAACGCTGCGGCGCGGGCTGCCGGTTGGCCAACGCGTCAAAGCGGCCGTCGCTGAATTGTGTCCCGCTTAGTGGCACGGCGAGATCATCGTAGGTCAGCGGCAAATGCAAACCACGTCGTGGTCGCTCTTTGGCATCCGATGGAATACCGCGAACGGTCTCACGCGGCGGCGTCTGCGATACTAGCGACATCGAGGAACTCGCGTGGCGGCGCAGTTCTTCGGTCCGCTGACTCGATTGTGGGTCAACGAACCACGGGTCGTTCGGGACCGCTTCGTTGCTGATGGCCAGTTCCGACGACAAGCTGGTGACCAGGCTCGGTGCGGGCTCGCCCGGAGGCGAATCGATCGAGTCGCGGCGAAACGGGAGGGCTGCGATGGTGCCACCGCAGACGATCAAGGCACCAATAGTAAGATTTCGCACGGCAGGGGGCTCACAAGCTGGGTGGAGAAAAGAAAACCAGCTTCGTCCTTGAAACGCACATCGATCGCTTCATGCGTGTGCTTCTATCTCACATGTCGGCGCTTTCGTGAGTCAAAATCCGCAGATTATTATTTGTGCGGAAAAACCCGAGTATTCGCGAAAGTCGTGAGACGGTGCGGCTAGGCAGCACGCTCAATCAACTCGCCGGTCAATTCGCCGATCGCATCGCCGATCAAATCAAGCGTTTGATCGCGGCACACGACCGATCGGCCCATCCAGGCTCGATTGAGCACGAGTTCAATCCCGAGGTAAACGTCCGCCGAGTACTGAGCGCGAAGCGACTTGGTTAACGAATCGTTCGTGCCACGGCCCGGATGGTTGCGACGGACCTTCAGCTCGGGAGCCGTCACGTAGAGTTCGTCGAGCAAATCCAGGCACCAATCCACCTCGTCTTGCCGCGATGGATCGTACAGCAATCCCACATCGCCCCGTCGCCAACGGCCATCCCGCGTTTTGGCGTCGAACGTGCGGATCGACAAATGCACGACATACGTCCAGCTTCGCAGCAGACCGAGTAACTGACGCTCGACCCGATTGCGGTACGGGGTGTAGATTTCCTCCACAATCGCGGCGCGAGTTACCGGGGGCAGTCCCCTGACCGCGAGCGGGAATAGCTTTCGATGATGCAGCGAGCGGCCAACATCGATCAAGTCGGCTCGGTATTCGTTACAAACAGCGAGACCGCCACTGCGATGGGCCAGTCGCCGGGCCGCGAAGTACGCTTCCCGGTCGACGCCCCGACGAACCAGCGGGTCGGGCCCAATCCGGCCCGCGATCACGCCGGCAGCAGACGCCAGCTCGGTATCCTCCAAATGCGACCGCAATCGCATGGAGGTTTTCCAGCCGCCGGTATCGCAGGTGATCAGCAAACTCACGTCGCCGACTCCGATCTAGAATTCGCCGTCCAGTGATGCGCGCGGCCGGTCAACGTCTCTAAATCCGCCCAAAACTCCGGGTACGTCTTCCGCGTGCAAGCGGGGTTGAGGATCTCGATCCCATCGATCCGCAGCCCCAGCAAAGCAAAGCTCATGGCCATGCGGTGATCGTTGTAGGTTTCGAGTACGACGGGCGCGTCGCTGGCAATCCTCTCGGCCGTCAGCGGATAGACCGTCAGCCCGTCCTCGTGCTCGTCGATTCGCCCACCAAACTTGCGTAGCTCGATGGCGAGATTGCCGATCCGGTCCGTTTCCTTGAACCGATTGTGAGCGACCCCGCGAATGCGAGTTGGCCCGTCGGCAAACAAAGCGACGACGGAGAGCGTTTGCACGGTGTCGCTGATCTCACCCATGTTCACGTCGACGCCGTGGAGGGGAGAGGGGGAGAGTAGGGGAGTGGGGGAGGTGGGAGTGGGAGAGGTGGGGGTGCTCCGGGCTGGGGGAGCCGTCGGGCGGTTGTGTTCATTTCCGACGGGCGGAGCCGTCGGTCGACTTTGCAGCCGGACGGCTCCGTCCGTCCGAGCTGCTACGCGCTGATTTCTCGCGACGGGCGGAGCCGTCGGGCGACGCTGATTGGCGATTTCAATTCCCGTTTGGGTGGCGGTGAAGTTGCAGCCCATTTGTTCGAGGACGCGGGCAAAAGCGACGTCGCCTTGCGAGGCGTCTTCGTTCAGATCTCGCACCAGCACGCGCCCACCAGCGATGGCGGCGGCGGCCCAAAGGTAGCTCGCGGCTGACGCGTCGGGCTCGATCGCAAATTCGCACCCACGGTATTCGCCATCGACCGTGACGGTGGATAACCGCCCATCGTCATCGAATTGCCACCGCGTGTGGCCACCGAAAGCTTCCATTAACTGAGCGGTCATCCGCACGTAGGGCATCGATACCATTTCGCCCACGACTTGGATTTGGACGGTGTCGTTGGCAAGTGGTGCTGCCATCATCAGCCCGCTCAAATACTGGCTGCTGACGCCACCGCCAACGCGGAGCGAATGCCCCGACCAGCCACGCGAGTCGATCTGGACCGGCGGGCACTTCCCAGGAGATTCCGCCGTGATCCGCCCCTCCATCACGGACTGGATCGCCTCGACTAATTCGCCGATCGGACGTTCGTGCATACGCGGGATGCCAGTCAAGCGATACCGCCCTCCGAACGCCGAGAGTGCAGCGGTCAAGAACCGGATTGTCGTGCCACTGTTGGCAATGAACATTTCGACCGCCGCGTCCGAACTGATTCGCCGGGCATCGTCGCTCACCACGCCACCGATGCCTTCGACCACCAGGGATTGTCCACCATCAATGGGTTTAATCGAGACGCCGATCTTAGCCAACGACTCAATCATCACTTCGGTGTCTTCGCTGACGAGCGTTCCGCTCAGCCGGGTCGTGCCGCTCGCGAACGCAGCACAGATCAACGCGCGGTTGGTCAAACTCTTGCTGCCGGGCGGTCGCAACTCACCCTCGACCGGCCCACCTGCAACGACGCGCACCCGTGCGGACGAAGATGCTGCGGTAGAATCGGTCATGGCGGCGGGTATCGGTGAGAAGACAGAGGGGCGGGAGGGTGTCGCTACAAGCGGAGCAATGATCGACGTGGCGTAAGCTTCTAGCTTGCGTTTGCCTGATCGCTAATTGCGATCGCGAGTTAGGATCGCAAGCTGGAAGCTTACGCCACGCTGTACGGGTTCATTACCCAGCAAAAAAGGGATCGTCGGATTCATTGTAGGCTTGTTGGCCCGGAATCCATAGCGAGCCGACCACCATCAGTGACAGCGTTGCGGTATGAATCAGCCAAGCGGCGTTTTGAGTCATCACCGTATGGGCGGTTACTAACGACATCACGACCAGGACGGCCAAAAACCGCCGTTCGGCTCGTCGAGCTGCTGTCCCCGTCGTCAATTTCGCGAGCATCAACGCGGCAATGGCAATCATGGGCAGTCCGAGCACGCTGAGAGCCGAGGTAATCAATACGACTTGAGCCATTACTTTACATCCTTGTGTGTCGCCGAAAAGGCTCGAACGTCTTGTTCGAGCGTCCGGTTCGCTTCCTTGCCAACCCGACGGTCTGCTTTTCCGGTATTTCACCCGTCTCCGGGAAGGTCGAACTTGAGTAAATCTGCAAAAATTTCGGTAGAAACATTTTGTCGAAACGGAATAACCGGCAAATTCCTCCCAGTTTCACTCAGCCCAACCTCCGTTGGACGCCGACAACGAAAGGGACACTCTCGTCACGCGACGATTTTTTCAAAACGCGATTCCATTTCGGTTCCACCATGAATGTTTCCCGATGTGCCCGACTCCGTTGGGCTGCATTCGCCCTGCCAAGCTTGGCTTGGGTGATTGGTATCCTATGCGGCGTGATGCTCGTCGGTGGCTGCCGTCTGTGCGCCGATTGCGACGACGACGCGTATCCATCCTACGGTGGTTCTTGGCAACGAACCAAACGTGATACGGGTCGGGTGGGAAGTATCTTTGATCCCGGCGGCAGCCGCGCATCGGATCTATCCGCACGCGCTCAATCTGACAGTCCCAACGTCACCAATCGTGCGGGCTTGGGAGCCGGCAATGAAAATGCCAACTCGGACCAGGATTCAGCCGAACCCAACCCAAACGACGAACGCGATCCGATGGACACAGACGGCTTAGAGCCGCCCACGCGTCAACGCGAAGACGAGTTGCGGGATCTGGAACAGCGATACGAAGACTTGCAATTGGAAGAAATCAATCATAAACGCCCGCGAATCAAGGCCGCTGATTGGCAGTAGTGGTGCCCGCGTCCGCAAACATCCCCGCTACGATAAGGTGGCGGGATGCGTTAAAATTTAGTCGCGGTGTGCAAAGGATCTCGCAGTGAGCGTGTCGCCGACTGGTCTTTACTCCAACTTCCTCCTTTGCGTGAGTGAGCGTTAACTTCCCGTGTTCAAGGTTGATCCTCGCAAACTCGTTGGTCCGGCGATGGCGCTGGTCCTGTTCGTTTTCGCAATCCGGTTA
>JBDNIG010000607.1:0-2745 GCA_041688415.1 Rhodopirellula sp.
CCTAGTTCGGTACGGCAACAGGGAAGAACAAAAAGTGCTCTCGGGAATGGTCCATGATCGCGGATTGCAGTTCCGCTGACATCATAGGTGGCAAAACGATGCGGTCGTCGGTGACCATCTCAGATTCACGAAGCATCCGCATCATGACGGTTTGCAATTTAGTTCGTGTGCTAGCCGCCAGGTTTTCGAGTTCGTCGTGCCAAACGGATTTGGCTTCGAGAAAACGCTCGACGTCGGCAGGCCTCATGAAGAGATCCAACTGCAAATACTTTGCTCGCAGGACGTCGCATGCAAAGTCGGCCAATACTTGATACCGCAGACAACACGCGAGCCAAAGCAAGAGCTTCTGATCGAGCCGTGATCCGCGAGCCAGCAGAGTCAATTCGCGGTCCGTCAAGAGCTGCAACCGATTGCGGACCTCACGTAGCTTTCGCTGCGCCGTGCTGACCGTTCGGCTTTGCAGCAGGTTGCCATCGATGATGTTCACGATCGCCTGTTTCCAGTCACCGTGCGCGCCGGCGTACGCTTCCGCAACCACGATGGATTCGTGGTAGAGAAGTCCGCCAGCGGAGAACGAGAGAACGTAACGGGTTTCGACCATCTTGGACGTGCGTGCTCCTTAGCGTGGTTTGCGAGAGGGGACGGTGGTTTCACTGTTCTTGCCGCTGGAACGTCGCCCAGCAGCGGTCAGCAAGTCATCGAGTTCTTCTTGCTTAAAGAGCCGGTACCCGTTCACTGGGTGGCGATGCGCGACGATCTTGCCCGCGTTTTCCCAATTGCGCAGCGTGTTCGGTGACACGCCGAGATATTCAGCGGCGTCGGATACACGAAGGAAGTCATTCAGTTTGGTCATTCTCTAGCCTCACGGAAGCGAACAGGCTTACCCCAACTGACCAAACGTTACCAACCCGTAATAGGCTTGCCAATCGGGTAGCCATTCAGACTGGGCGAATTGGAAATTCACAGAATCACGGTAAAGACTGCAATTTGTCTGGTTTTGGGGTATGACAGTTCTCCAACAAGCTGAACGGCGATGGGACGCTCGGGGCGCTTGCGCCGTGACCGAGAAAACAGCTGCCTTGCCTGCTCAGCATTGCTGCTATTACGGTCATTCCCCCATCTCTAAACCAAACTCGTCAATCTCTGCTTCGATCTTTTCTAGCTCGCGTTTCAGTTCTTCTTTGCTGGGTAGGTACAGCTGGTATTTCGAGGCGAAAATGTTTGCATCGGACGGAAGCGTTAATTCGACCATCGCGTCGTTCTTGCGGGCACACAAGACGATGCCGACTGTCGGCAATTCGCCTTCAATTTTTACATGGCGATCAAAGTAGTTGACGTACATTTGCATCTGCCCGAGATCGCCGTGCGTCAGTTCCTCGAGTTTCAAATCGAGCAAGACGTAACAACGCAGCAGGCGGTTGTAGAGCACCAAGTCGACGTAGTAGTGCTTGTCGTCGAATGTGAAACGTCGCTGCCGGGTCTCGAATAGAAATCCCTTGCCGAGTTCGAGCAGGAAGGATTGCAGCTTGTCGATGATCGCGGTTTCAAGGTCGCGTTCGCTGTAGCTGGTCTTTTCATCGAGATCGAGAAACTCCAACACGAACGGGTTCTTGATCAGGTCGGCTGCCTTGGCAACGACTTGACCTTCGGCGGCCAAACGACGGATTTCGTCCTTGTCGCGGCTGAGGGCGAGGCGATGGTAGAGCGAACTTTTGAGCTGACGCTGAAGTTCGCGAACGCCCCAGTTATTTTGGTTCGCTTCGATCTCGTAAAAACTGCGCTCATCGTTGTTGTCGATCGTCAGCAGCGTCACGTAATGGGACCAGGAAAGCGGAAAGCGTTGACCAATGACCTCAACTAGTTCGGGTTGTGATTGGCCCAAACTCAGGGTTTCTGCGGCCAAGTACGCATCGCCCCCCGTTTAGTCAATTTCCTAGACACTGTCTCGGATTTCTCGATATCCAATTTCCGAGACGCCGTCTCGGAAATCCAGGCACCGCCAGTATATGCTTGGTAGAAACGGCGCATCGATCCGAGATTGTCAGGCGAAAATCCTCTGCCAAGGCTGTTTTTCAGTCTTTCCGACAACCGCTTCAAGGTCTCTTTTCCGTAGGCGGCGCGGTCTTCTCCGTGCTGCTCGAATTCCACGATGTACCAGCCGAACAACCAATTCCTAATCACCATCGCCCGATTCACGCTGCGGTTGGCCTTAGTCTGCGATTCTCGATGAGTGTTCTCCAGGAGCGTCACAAGGGACTGAAAGTCGAATCGACCAGAGGTTGTTTGGGTGGTCGCCTTATCGGTCATGGAAATCTCCCGCAAGCTCCGCCTTGAAACCCCTGTACTGGCTCGCATCCACGCCGCCCCGCAGCTCGTCGCACGATGCCCAAAGGGAAAAATAAAGTTCGGATTTTTTCAGTGCCATCGGTGGCTCGATCCTTCGATTGTTCGTTATCGGTTCGGTGTAGCGCGTTTCGGGGCTATTATCAAGAGTCGACGGACTTCCCGGCGGCGATAACGTGTTTTTGTCCCGTTTCCGTTTCGCCACACCATATCTGGGTGCAGTTTAGCAGTTCGCCGGATCGTTGAAGAGCTGACGTTCGCATAAACTGCTGCCTGTTCGATGCTCAACAGTTTGGACGGCGTCATAGGGAGGTGAGAGCGACACAGGGTGAGCGCATCTAATTCTCCGTGTTTGGCGCGTTTTTCGGGATTTTGCACGCTGAGTCTGCTGCAAAGTCGACC
>JBDNIG010000608.1:0-11764 GCA_041688415.1 Rhodopirellula sp.
CAAAGCGGCCGCCAGAATACAGCCTTTGGCCGCCACCATCGCCAAAAAACCTTTCTTTCCCCTCCATTTGAGGTGGTGTTCGTCGGCGGCCAGATGTTCGGGCAACTTTTCGGGCACGCGAACCGTGGTCCCGACCAGACTGTTACGGCCCATTCGTTCAAGCAGGCGCTGCCAGTACATGTCATGCTTGCCGAAGATTTGCGTCACGACCCAGATCGGCGTGTGAACCGCGAGCAACAGCAACGGTTTTTCGAGTTCGTCAATCGTTCCGGTCATATAGGCAAACACAAAACTCGGTCGCAGCGTGTAGATCCCATCCTCCGTCTTCAGTTGGCGCAGCCGAATGCCGGGGAGTTTTTTGGACTCTGGCAGGTGGCCCCGCAATTGATAGCCTTGAGCCATCGAAGCGGGGAAGATCTCGGGGTGTTCAGGAATCAAAGAATCGAGATAATCTCTCACAGCGATCGGCTGATCCCATATTTGTTTGTACTGATCTTGTGTCATGGGAATACAAATCTGGCGGGAGCCTTTGGCCGTTTTTTCAGTTCCCGATGGGCGATCACGTTCGCACGACCGGGTTTGTGCAGCATCCATGCTTGTTCCTCCACATGTTTAAGCAACATGAAGGATCGGATATTTGGGCGTTTTTGCAAACCCGGTTTTTTTTCAGCACATAGAAAACGGTAGTGTCAGCATTGTTTGATCGGCGAGTGCTTATAGGACGATACTATGCCGCTTGAACGTCATTTCCAAAACACAATCGCTTGAGGAAGTCAGGAATGACACCGACGTAACACTGGCAGTGACGGCACACGTTCGCTGTCATTGAAATACCAGCTTCGCAGCGCGGACAGGCACGTATTTGGGGCGTGGGAGCTTGCGTCGACGGATTGAGCCGGATGTCCTGTTCACCAATGATTCGCATCACGCCGGTATCGGAAAGCGGATCAGGCGATCGTTCGATTGGCGGCATCGCAATCTTGACGTTTACACCACATTTTGGACACGGCCTTGTCGTTCCACAAAGTGTACGACGAGCTTTCAAGCGATGTCCATTGTCACAGGCGACTTCGATTCGGTCCATTGCTTCGACTCCGAGGGTTGCGATTCGTTCGTTTGATGTAATCAGTTAAACGACATTTTCGCCTCAGAGTCTCGGTATCTTTGGTATGTCTGTGTATCAGCTTGTACTGGCGGCAGGATTTTTGTGCAAAAGTCGGTAGAATGCGGAAAGAATTTATTCTTCAGGTAGCGAAACTCGACAGAACGTTCGGCCCGGCACGAAGAAGTCGAAAGTCTTGGCGACTTTCACTACGGTCACCTATTTGCCGAGGCAAAAATTGAAACATCACCTCCTGATTGTCGAAGACGACGTGCCACTGGCGACGATGGTCCGTGATTTCTTGATGGAACAGGACTTTGATGTCACGATCGAAACCGATGGTCAACGGGCGATCGAACGTATCGAGCGCGAAAAATACGATGCGATTGTGCTCGACATCGGGCTACCAGGCGCCGATGGCTTCGACGTTTGCCGCTCGGTGCGTCCAAAATATGCTGGGCCAATCATCGTCTTGACCGCACGTGGCGAAGAGATCGACGAAGTGATCGCTCTGGAAGTCGGTGCCGATGACTTCATGGCCAAGCCCGTTCGACCGCGCGCGTTGCTCGCTCGCCTGAAAGTCCATCTTCGCCGCGGCGATGCGGCCGCGGCGCCTGACATGGATGCCATTGTGGTCGATGATCTGCGCATCGAAGAATCCAGTCGTAGCGTCAACCTCGCCGGTGAGAACATCGAACTGACGACCGCCGAGTTTGAACTGTTGCTCTATCTCGCCCGTCGCGCCGGAACCGTGGTCGAGCGAAAAGACGTGTATGTCGATTTGTTGGAATTGCCATACGATGGGCTGGATCGTTCGATCGACCTGCGTATCTCACGATTGCGAAAGAAGCTCAACGACGATCCGCACCAGCCGACGCGAATCAAGTCGGTGCGAGGCGTTGGCTACTTGATGGCCAAAACGACATGACGCGGTTGTTCTTTCGGTTCTATCTGGGTGTCATCCTGATTCTTTTCGTTGTTTGGTGCATTCAAGCCTATGTTTTTCGCCGCGTGACCTCAGCAGAAAACATCGAGGTCGTTGAAACTGCCCTCGGTGGTGGTACGCTGTCGGCTCGCGATGACCTGCTCGCAGGCGGGGTAGACGATTTCTCACATACGCTGGCATTGGTTCAGCAGCGATTCGCTTATCCAGTCAACATCGTCGAGCGTTCCTCGCGGTCCATGTCTGCGAGCATGACACTGCGAGTCGATAGCGGCGAACCGGTGCTGTATCGCGACAAGATGATTGCGGCGGTCACTGGAACCGATTCGTTAATAGAACTGGGACCTTTGCCTCGGTTTGTTGGCCCCACCCCGACGGATCTCTTAATTGGTCTTGGTAGCGTTTTTCTGCTCACGGCTTTCTCAATCACAATTCTGTTGCGACCCATTGTTAGACAATTCCGAACGGTTGAACAAACGGCTTTGGCGATCGCCGACGGTGATCTATCGGCACGCATCGACCAAGGCAAACGAAAGCGTGAATTGCCGATTGTCAAAGCGTTCAACGCGATGGCTGATCGTGTCGAATCCTTGCTGCGAAGCCAGAAAGAACTCTTGCAAGCGGTTTCGCATGAACTCCGCACACCGTTGGCTCGAATTAAGTTTGCCACCGAACTGTTACGCTCGGCAGACGACGACGAAAAACGCCAGCAACGCATCGACTCGATCGACGATGCGACCGACAAGCTCGATGACTTGGTTGGTGAGTTGCTCGACTACACGCGGTACGACGCTGGAACTGAAACGGCGAAACGCGAAACGATATCGCTTGACGATCTGATCGCCGAAGCCATTGAACTGCATGCGCCACTGTACCCGGGCATCAGCTTCAAGATGGTCGAGATGCCATCGTCGATGGGGCTATTTACCTACCGGGCGGGATTGTTGCGAGCGATCGGCAATCTTATCAGTAATGCGGGCAAGTACGCCAAGTCAGAAGTCCAAGTCAGCGTGCGAGAGCAAGGAAAACAGGTTTGCATCATCGTTGAGGACGATGGCTTTGGAATCGCAGAAGCCGATCGAGAGTTCATTTTTGAGCCGTTCAAACGATTGGCGTCGGCGTCACAACCGGGAATCGGGCTGGGGCTGGCTTTGGTACGTCGAATCTGCGGTCGGCTTGGCGGAGATGTCTCGGTCCACGACAGTTCTCTTGGTGGAGCAAAGTTCATGATTGGTCTGCCCGACCAAGGAAAGGCGAAGTAAACCACAGAAACACGGAGGAACACAGAGTCTTGGCGGAACACCGCATCCAAGATCACCATCAACGAAGGCGAGCGATGGAATCCCTGCTGAATCTGACCAAAAAATGACGCAACCGTTCACGGTCTACGGCCCTGAACGCGTGGTATCTGACTGTCCGAAGCGACGCCTCATCCGTAGCCAGTTGACACATTTGGCAAACTCACATACATCTCTCTTTTGGTTTTTCCTGCGTCCAATTATCTTGCCAATGGTGCGGTCAACCCACGAGGGAGACACATCCGTTGAGATGTAGGCGTCTATTCTCTGACATGGCAACGAAGCGTTCCGCCATCGTGTCAATCGTCTAGCCCACGTCGCAACCATACCACGCAGCCTTTCTTTGTGCTCCTATGAGATTGTCACTGTGGAGCACTGTTGCCGATCGATGGCATTTGGCAATGCAGTGGACGGACGAAAAATGTCCCTTGCGACAGAATTCAATAGCCAGATGACTGGTGCACGGCCTTTCACTACAAAACGATACAATCCGCGGAGAGTATGCGATTACCTTCACTGATAGACTATTACATCCAGAAGACATTTCATCATATCCTTATTTGGAAAGACCATTCCCATGCTTCGAATTGTTCCCTGTCTCGTAGTCGTGGTCGCACTCGCAATGAACTCTTCACTGAGTGCTCAGGTCGTCGAAGAGCACATCAGAGCGGTCGGAGGGAGCGATGCGATCGCTAAAATCAAGACAATTAACCGATCCGGTACTGTATCGATCGAAATCGGTTCGGGCAAAAGCGAAGGCACGATTGTCGAAGCATACGACATGCCGAAGAGTCAAGGCTACCAAAAGTTGGACGCACCAGGATTCAGGCAAGAAACTAGTTTCAACGGCAACTCCGGTTGGAAGAAGACAGTCCAGGATGGCGTGAAAGAATTGAACAAGGATGAACTAGGCCTGGCAAAGTTAAGTCTCGGTGTCTCACCGATTGCAACGATTTACAGCCAGTTTGGCAAAGCCGCATTCGTGGACGCCGGTGAGAAGGACTACCGTGGAAAACGTTGCGATGTAGTGAACGTTGTTGGTAACCCGCTTGTCTTTTACATCAACAAAAAAACTAAACTGATGGATGGAATCGAGATCCCCGGACTCTTTGGCATGACGCTTTCCAACTACAAGGAAATCGACGGCGTCAAAATGCCAGTCGACTCCAAGATGGAGCTTTCGTTCGCTGACATGACAATCACGACAAAGCTCGACAAAGTCCAAGTGAATCGAACATTCGATGACTCGAAATTAGAGCGTCCCACAGACTGAGGCGTCAATTCGCGTCTGTTTTAAGGTTCGTTCGATACAGTCCACATCGCGAAATTTCCGATGATCTTCGCTACATTATTGATTACTGAAAAATGCTATGACCGTCGATACTTTGCGTTCTTCGGATTCTTGATCTTCTGCATATTCTTGTTCTTCCTTGGAGTCGAGGGGTATGAAAATCTCGCATTCCTTGCCTCGCCAGCATCACTCTTCCTGCTAATCTTCATTCCACGAGATATTGAGAAAGTTCCGGAGGCTTATCGCCTGAGGACGTGCGGTGACATTTTCAATGCGTTTATTGGCAAATTCTAAATAGCGGACTA
Source organism: Rhodopirellula sp. (assembly GCA_041688415.1). Taxonomy (GTDB): domain Bacteria; phylum Planctomycetota; class Planctomycetia; order Pirellulales; family Pirellulaceae; genus Rhodopirellula. Next base: position 4,940 of record JBDNIG010000608.1, read on the forward strand.
TTGCCATGAAAAGCAACACACCCTCATAAATCTCTGCGGCAGAAGATTACCGTTGTTAATCCCAAACACACGAGTGTCGGGGTGCCGTAGCCCAGGAAGACGCGAGTTAGGGAGAAATCAGCGTAGTCACCACGCTCGTAGAACTCAGGTGATGTTTGCGGTTTTGACGTGGACTGACCGGTGAGTGTGCTGAGAAAATCAGTGGCTTGATCCACCGCGGCTCGCATGTTAGCCATGTCATCGGTTTTCGTCGCGTCGTGTTCGCTCCACGCGGTTCGCAGCAGCGTGGGGAGCGATTGATTCAAGCTGATCGGCGAAAACTCTTCGAGCGAAAACGTGTGCAGGACCATGTTGACCGGAATCCAAAACAGAATCAGAACCGCAGCAGCAAACAACGGACTCTTGAGCAGTGTTCCGGCAAAAAATCCAAGTGATGTTAGAAACGTCAGCACCAGCATAACGACGGCAATCGAGGCAGTGACACCGTAGCCCGTCACGCTGTCCTCAGCCACCACCGGGCGGTCAGCGGCGACAACCACCAACACGGCCGGCACGATCACGACGATGAATGCCACGACGACGACGACGACACGAGCGAACCACGAGGAAAGGAGGTATTCCCAACGATTGATCGGTCGACACAGGATTCCATCAGAGAGTGCATCGAGTCGCGAACCCGTCACGGGATTCAGACTCAACAACAAAACGACCATGAACCACGGGAAGACGAGATACGGGAACAACACTTGAGCGACAAGCGGTGCCGTTGGCGTCCGTCCCCAATTGATGGCGACGATCATAAACGTCACTACCGCCGTTGCGATCAACCACGAACGAACGAGCCAGCTTTTCCACAACCCGCGTAGTTCATACGACAGCAGTGCCGATAGCGGCATCGACCGAGTCTTTAGCTTTGAGATCGAATCGGCGAAACCCATGTTCATTGTCCTCTTGAAGAAGTTGTAAGTAAGCGTACTCGGTGTCGCTTTGGGTGGAACGCATCCCCAACAGCGACAAAGGACTTGAATCAATCAACCGCAGCACTTCCGCCAACACTCCGGCGCGGCCATGATTCTCACGGACCTGCACCATGATCGCGTGTGGATCGTGTTTGACCGAAGCAATACCCGTGAGTTGTTTCACTTGATCGCTCACCTGCTGAATCGCTTGCGTCTCACCATCGATTTCAAGGCACACATCATCACGTTGCAATCGCTTTCGCATTTCACGCATCGAGCCACTGAAGATCATCCGGCCTTCCTGCATCACGCCGACGTGGTCACAAATCTGGTCGATATCGCTGAGGATATGAGTCGCAACGATCACGGTGCGAGATTTTGCGAGTTCCGCGATCAGGTCCAGCGTGAACCGCCGAGCCGATGGGTCGAGTCCAGCGGTTGGCTCGTCCCAAATCAACAAAGGTGGATCAGCCAGCAAGGAAGCCGCGATACCTAATCGAGTTCTCATGCCCGTGGAGAACGTTTGAATCCGCTGATGTGTGGCACCCAGCAGTCCGACCGCTCGCAAAAGCGACGTGAGTCGCGGTTTGCGTATCTCGCTAGGAAGACGACACAGTTTGCCAAGTAGATCAAGGTACTCGACCGCGCACAGGTGTCCGGGCAGGACGGGATGAGTTGGTAAGTAGCCAATCATCGCCCGAACATCCGTTGCCGTCGGCTTGCATCGGCGACCGAACACTTCTGCTCGGCCAGCGGATGCTCGTTGCAGTCCCAGCAGTAGTCGCAGTGTGGTGGTCTTCCCAGCACCATTGGGACCAAGCAAGCCGTAAACCGATCCAACGGGAACTTCCAGCGACATGTCATTCACCGCAATCACGCGACCTCCATAAATTTTAGTTAAGTGTTCGGTCTTAATTGCGAGGTTCATAAGGGTGTCATCAATGAGGTTTGCAAAGGTCAACCACAGAGGAACACAGAGTGTTGGAATCAGCCCATCTTCTCTGTGTCCCTCTGTGCCTCCGTGGTAAAAAATCCGCCGTGGTTACCCGAACAGCGGCAGCGTTTCGTAGTCTTTGCCTAGCACCAACGCTGCATCGGCACCAAGCCAGTCGGTTAGCACGCTGGCGTAGACTTGCCGGAAGTCGATCGTGTGTTTGATGTCGCCGTCGAGCAAGTCAGTTAGGTTCGGTCGATCGCCAACGAATCCTGACTTCAACCCGCCGCCGCACAAGAACATCGGTCCCGCTGCGCCGTGATCGGTTCCATCGCTGGCGTTTTCAGCAACTCGGCGGCCAAACTCGCTGAACGTCATCACACACACTCGATCGCCGTGGTCGTGTGCATCAAGATCATTCACAAATGCCGACACCGCTTGACTCCACTCACGAAGCAAAGCGGCGTGGGCGTCCGGTTGCTGTGAATGCGTATCGAACCCGTCGAGCTGGACGTAATAGACGTGAGTACTTAACCCCGCGTCGATGAGTTGTGCGATCACTCGCATTTTTTGAGCTAAACCCGAGTCAGGATAAGTCACTTGCGACTTGTATCCGGTCGCAGCCTGCGTTACCCGCTCGCTGGCGGCGATCGCGGCGCGGGTGCTCGATTGCAAAAAATTGAGCAGATCACTGGATGCACCGTCCGTGTTAGCTCGGCGTTCGCTCAGCAGATCACGCAGTGCAGAACGATCATCTCCGCGAAGCTGAAACTCGGCCAAGTCACGAATCGTCGGTACTTGTAAAGTCTGCGAAGCGATGGCAAAGGGTTGCTGCTCATGCCCCAAGTGGACAGCCGGTGCGTCTCCCCCAACAGCCTGGTCCGCTTGATCCAGGTAACGGCCAAGCCAACCATCGAGGCGTTGTTCGTCTTTGCGTCGGCAAGTGTGCCAGATGTCCATCGACTCAAAGTGGGAACGATTCGGGTTGTCATAACCGACGCCGCGAATGACCGTGAGTTTCCCATCGTCGAGCAGCTCGCTGAGTCCCGAGAGCGAAGGATGCAGTCCGGTTTCGTCATCGCACCTGTGTGTATCCGTTTTGGCAATCGCCAACTTCGGACGAGCCTTGCAATACTCTTCGTCGCCAGTCGGAACGACAGTGTTCAGTCCATCGTTGCCTCCCGTCATTTGGATCACGACCAACACGCGGTCCTGATTTGATTTAACCGACTCAGATGCTTGCAGAAAGCAACGGGGCATCGCTGCCCCGACGCCGATGGCAGTCGCACCGCCGATGGAAGATTGCAAAAAGCGACGGCGGTTTGATTGTTTTGAGAGGTACATGATTGTTTCCAGTATTTTCGTAGCGAAACTCGCCAAGAGTTTCGATCCAGTTCAAGTTACTCCGAAAGTCTTGGCGACTTTCGCTACGGTCAAGCGAACGACGATTGCCCAGTGATATTCAGCCAAGTTGGCATTGGGGTAGTGATGTGAATGCGTGCAGCAGCGAACGCATTGACCGTTCGCGATCACCACGTTGCGAGTCCGCTGCTACGATCAGCTGCTTCCGTGTCTTGTCGTCCAATCGAGCAGGAAGTAGACAAATTTCAAAATGCTCGATCGCCGCTTCGGAATCACTGACACCGTGATCGGCCAAGTGTTCAACCAACGATTTGCCATCAAACCGCGTTGCCTCGTCGAACATAATTCGCGAAAACAGATTCGCTCGTCCTAAAAGAGTCGAGGAATTGATCCATGCACGACCGCCTTCCCAGCCCTTCACATTGGGTGGATAGAAAAGCCCTTGGCCGACTTTGAGTAATCCATCGGCGATCAGTTCCGAGTTGGCTGTCGCCTTGAACGCTCGCAACGTGCCGATCACCAGTTCCACGGGCGATTTAATCTTCTGTCCAACCGCGTGTTTCGAGAAAAACAGATTGCTCGAAAGCAGCATTTGCAAGGCCGGAGCGACCTGCAAATCATTGTCGCGAAACGTCTTGGCCAGCGGACTAAGTAGTTCATCACTCGGTGCTGGCTCATCGGCAATGAAGAACCGATACCACTTGCGAGCCATAAACATTTCCAACGAAGACTGCCGCAAAACGACTTCTACCGCATCCTCGCCATCGAACTTTCCCGTTTGGCCAAGCACGGTCTTCTCGCCTGAATCGTGCTGATAGCGGTTTTTGCGAAATTTTTCAGCTTTGACTTCCCAGCCGGTAAAACAACGTGCCAGTTCCTGCACGTCCTGTTCGGTGTAGTTGCCCTCACCCAAGCAGAACAACTCCATCAGCTCACGAGCGAAGTTCTCATTGGGATGAGCTTTGCGATTGATGGCCGAATCCAGATAGATCAGCATCGCCGGGTCTTGGGCGATCGCCTGAGTCAGTTTGGCAAAATCACCGATCGCGTGCGAACGAATCAGTTCGTTTTGATTCCACATTAACTTCGCATCCTGAACCTTCTCGGCACCGGTAGCGAAATGCCCGTGCCAAAACAGCGTCGCTTTTTCGAGCAATGGATTCGGCGTTAGTAACATGCGATAGACCCAGGCGGCCGACAATCGTTTCAGATTCCCACCGGCCAGGATCGTTCGCGTGAGCATATCGGCTATCTCTGCAAACTCATTCGTCTGCTCGCTCTGCAACAACAGTTCATCAACAATCTGCGATGGCGATTTCGTGATCGCAGTGTCGAGAGTATTTAGATCGGCACCCAGCCCGGCCCGACGAAACAGGTGGGCCGCACGCTTCCGATCCCATGGCCGCTCACTGGAAGGCTCGAAGACCTGCCATGCCCATTGTGGATCAATGCCTTTGACGCTTTGCATATCCATCACTTCACCTGAACCTTTGCCGAAATCGTCATCTCGTTCTCATCGAATCCGACATTAACGTGTCCGCCGTCCAGAAAGCCGACCAGTTCCAACAGCAATCCGATCTCGCCGTCGGCTTCCTGTTTGTTATGCCCTTTGGAAAGCATGTTGCTGGCCACCAATTGCTCACGGTTCTCTTCGAGAATGTTTTTAAGCGTTTCACCATTGATTGCGATCGCCGTATTGCTCGTGGGTGCGTCCTCGCTTTCGTCCGCGTCTATGGCGACCAGATCCTTCGCCAGCGAGATCGAACTTGAAAACACGATCTGATCGCCCCCGAAAGCCAACGTCGGCGAAAAGTTGAACTGAATCGGTGCCGACATGCTGTCGCGTTCATCCTGCTTGGCAATAAAAGTTGCGGTGTAGAGCTGTGCCTCGCCGTCAGCGGTCTTTGCCGTTTCCATGCCCAGGTCCAGTTGTGGATTGCCATTCATCGCACCGATCACATTCAAGAAACCAATGAAACTCTGGAACGTTCGTCGCATTTCAGGTTGCGTTTTCTCAGCGTCTTTCATCTGGAACACCAACGCGAACTCAGGCACCTTGATCGCTGGTTGCGGTCGTCGATCTTCAAAATCTTGCACGCGACCGACAATTTGAATGCCGCTGTCGAAGCTGCCCAGAATGTCTTCACCGAAGTCACGACCGGAAAAGAACACGCCGAATTGAGCATCGGCTTTGGCCATCCCATCGACCGCTTTTTCAGACAGAAAGTCGCCACTTCGCAGCCACATTTGTGACATATCACGGTGGGCCGAAACTGCGAACAAACGGTCGGACAATTCAATCAACGGTGGCGCGGTGGCAATTTCGCCGTCGCCGAATTGATACTCTCGCGGCGATTCCCAGTCCCGTTCATGGGGCGAAGCCAATCGAAGTTCAACCCCTGATTCATTCAAATCGACTGACGCGGTCACAAAGGGAGAATGACGTAAGTTCGTCAGCACGCCGCCCAAAATGATCTCACCAATCACGTTGTCGATTCGCTCCTTGAACGCGTCCTTCGCAATACCGCCCGCTCGGATGGCGTCGAGGTCAACATATGCGTTTACGAATCGCATGCCACTTTGCGGAGGCTTCGACGCGAGAGAACGCTGCGATTCTTGAAAACTCGGCAGCGTGGCGAGTGACGTCGGCTTTCGATCAAGATACTGATCGACAATGGTTCTTCCCATCTCAGGCTTGTTTGTCAGTAATAGAAAGGTGTCCATTTGCGCCAGCAAGACTCCCTTGAGTTGGTAAGCCGTCACGCCCCGATAATCGACTTGTCGGGCACTGCTTGCTCCGTCCTTCTTCGGCAAGAACGCCAGCAAAAGTGTGCGAAACTTCCCCAGCGTTTCCTCATCAGATGAGTTGATCAACAACACGACCGCCCCCGACTTGTCCAAACCCACGCTGACACCACCATCAGACAAGGTCGCGAGCGCCTCATGCCAAGGCATGCCCATCGTCGCTTCGAACCCCGCAATGCCCACCCGCAATTGGCTCAGCCCACCGGACTGCACTGCGGCATCGTAAGCGGGTAACGCAAAAATGCGATCTTTGAGAGGATGATTGCGAATGAGTTCAATCGCACTCGCGACGTCGTTCGCCTCCGCATAAGCAATGATCGACTGTGGAAGCAACTCAGCGTGGGTTGTCAAGTTTGCCGATGGCTCCTCTCCGTTGGCGACGCCTAGAAAGAGTAGCACCACACCGGCGGCAATCTGCAAGCAAAGCTTCAAAATATTCATGTTCGCGGGATTCCTGATACTGAAATGTTGTTCGGTGACGAGATTGGATGTGATTGTATTCGTCCGCGTACCGGAAGAGTGGTAACAGTATGTATCAAGTGTCAACGGTCTCTCAAACCATTGCCATGTTAGTTGGGTAACTGCTCAATAACCACGGGGCAGCCTTGGGGCTGCTGAGCCTGAAGGCGGGCGTGATCGCGAAGTGGCGGTTGGTTGTGCGGCGGGTGAGTTATTTCGATCCCACGGCAAGTTCCCGTTCTGCCGCAGTCTTCCGCATCAACTCAGAGAGTAGCGGTATCTCGCCCCCGCCCCGAATCCGATCGC
>JBDNIG010000609.1:0-4691 GCA_041688415.1 Rhodopirellula sp.
CTGTTAGCCACGAAAATTGATGAACTGATCGGTCGCTCCGCTTTAACCTAGGCAGGTTTGGGTAATTCATTCCGCATCACTGAGTGCCCCGTTTTCATAACCCGACGCGTCAGCGAGGGATGGCGGCGTGAATCCCTCGCTGACGCGTCGGGTTATGATTGTCGATTCCACCGAAATATTTCCCAGTATCTGCTTAGGTCGAGGCCTAACCTTTGCCTTCACGCGCGATAGAAAATCTAAAATCATGAATGCTCGATGGGCCTACGTCAAGTTGCAGCATCCTCACGTCAAGCGATTGATCGCAGATGCTGATCGTTCGCGCGACATACAACAGAGCGTGCTTCATGAAAAGATTCATCTGGCAACCGATAGTCAATTTGGACGAGATCATGGTTTAGCGTCAATTGGCTCAGTAAGCGACTTTCGCAAACAGATCCCCATTACCGATTTCGAGTACTTCCGTCCGTATGTGGATCAACTGCGAAGCGGTAATCCGCACGCACTATTGGGTCCCCAATCGAAATTGAAGATGTTCGCGTTAACGTCGGGGACCACCGACAAACCGAAACACATTCCCGTTACGGATCACTTCGTTCGCAGTTACAAACTCGGATGGAAATTGTGGGGTCTGCAAACTCATGCGGATCACATGGACTTGATTTCAAAAGACTACGTTCACCTATCGAGTGATTGGCAACAGTACCAATCCGAGTCCGGCGTGTGGTGTGGTAGTATCAGTGGGTTGGCTGCCGAAACGCGTCCGGCGATCGTTCGTCGTCCGTTTGTCGTTCCTCCCCAGGTGGGGAAAATGGCCGACTGGACCAATCGTCAATACACCACGTTACGATTGAGCGTGCCATCGCGTCGCGTCGGCATGATCATCACCGCGAATCCGTTAACGCTAGTCAGTCTTGCGAAACTAGCCGACGAGCGGAAAGAGACCCTGCTGCGAGATATGTATGACGGTACGATCACGCCGCCCGTCGCGGACGCCGCCGCGATGAGTCCACTGCTGCGACGCCGGATTGGCCGGGTGAGCCGGAAACGCTGCCGTGAACTGGAAGCGGTCATCAATCGCACCGGGCATCTTCTGCCGCGTGATTTCTGGCCCGATTTATCGGTCGTCGCGGTTTGGATGGGCGGCCCCGTCGGAGCCTTTATTCCTGAAGTCCGTGAGTTGTACGGGGACTGTGCGTTTCGTGATCACGGCTTGTCCGCGAGCGAAGGACGCATGACGATCCCACTTCGCGATGAATCAAACGCGGGGTTGCTCGATTATGCATCGAATTACTACGAGTTCATTCCGGTGGACGAATTCGGCGGTGCCGCCCCCAGCATTCTCGAATCGCACGAACTCGAACCCGGCAAGTCATACTACATTCTATTGACCAACTGTGGTGGTCTGTTTCGGTACAACATCCATGATGTCGTGGAGTGCGTGGGATTCCAAGGTCAAACACCACTGTTGACATTCTTGCACAAGGGCGCCCATTGCTCCAACATGACCGGCGAGAAACTGACGGAATATCAAGTCGCCGCAGCGGTGCGTGATAGTTTTACGGAAATGAACCGGACCGTTGAAACCGTCATGCTGGCGCCCGTGATGGGCAGCCCGCCGGGTTATATCCTCTATCATGAAGAGAATCTCAACAGCGAGGGTGAGCGACTCGCGATGCATATTGATCTCAAACTCGCTCACCTGAATTGCGAATACGAAGACCGAATCGCAACGCGGCGGCTCCTGCCGATCCAGACGAAGCCACTTCCGTCAGGATCGTGGCAGCGCATGCGCGACGCCAAAATTGCGTCAACAGGTGGCAGTCAAGAACAGTACAAACACACTTTTCTCGGTAGCCCCGAAGAAGTATCCACGTGACCGTGGATGCGACTCGATCGTTCATCAGATATTAAGCAGGTTTGGGTAATTCATTCCGCATCACGGAGTGCCCCGTTTTCATAACCCGACGCGTAAGCGAGGGATGGCGGCGTGAATCCCTCGCTGACGCGTCGGGTTATGATTGTCGATTCCACCGAAACATTTCCCAGTATCTGCTTAGGATCAAACGGTGAAACGCCTGCTTAGGACCGTTCGGTCTTTAAGTGTCCGATTTGGTCGTAGCGAAAGTCGCCAAGACTTTCGAATTGTTGGGTGGCCGAAACTCTTGGCGAGTTTCGCTACGACAGTTATTCATCGAATGGTCCTTAGCGACAGCGAATGAATAAAGCGAGTAGCTGCGTTCGCCAGAACGTGAATCCCACCGTCTGGCGACGGTAGCTACTTTGATTCGACGCGTTTTATTGTTTCGCTGTCGCTTAATCGTTCGCACCACGCGGTTAGGTCGGCGAAGTATTGGGACGGATTTGATTCAAATTCAAGCGTATGCGACGCACCGTGGTACTCGATGATTGTTTGATCCGAAGATCCAACGCGCGCAGCAAACGAACGTGTCGCATCGTTGTCACAAATTGGATCCAGTGACGCTAACATGAGTAGCATGGGAGTCTCGATTGATTCCGGTGCTTCGACGGCGTACCGCAACAACGCTAGGTTATGCTTGGCAAAACGCAAAGTGATCCTGCGCAGCGTTAACGGATCTTCGGCGATGTACCGTTGACTCTCGGGAGAATTCGTGAATAGGGCCGGGTCTTGCAGCGGCACCTCGACACGACGCTGGCCGACACCGATCCGATTCGCCAGATGGATACCAAGTTGTTGCGCCCGAGTGGCTGCTTTGCGAGAGTACAAACCGGGGCAGACGAGCCCGAGGCCGTTGATCAAGTCGGGGTGCCGGCGCGCGAGCGCGGCCGCCAAAATTCCGCCCCAACTGATTCCCAGCAAAATCCGCGGTCGATCCTTGGGTAACTGATCCAAGTAGATTCGCACGTCTTCGATCCATGCGTTCCAATCACTCACATCACCACGGTCGCTCTGGTTGAGTCCCGATCCACGACGATCGAGAAAATGAACCTGGAAATTGTTTTCCGCCAGGTGCCGACAACTCGACTCGTACCACCCGCTGTGGCTGACGATCCCATGCAAATAAACAACGTCCGCGACGGGATTCACGTTTTGCCAGCGACGGAACGCTAATCTCCGTGAATCTTGTCCACGGTAGAAACCAATTTGTGGAAAATGATCAGTCACGATTCACGATACCCTCAAAGTCTGGGAGCTCTGAATCAACGGCTTGAGTTTCGCTTCGTTGATATCAATTCCGAGTCCCGGTCGATTAATTTCCGGTGCCCATCCGGCATAGCCGAACGTTAAGTCCTCGTCCGTAATCAATTCCTTGAGCAGATGGCGGTCCGCTGATCCTTCACGATATCGAATGTCGCCGACGGAGGTTACGAAGTGACGACCAGCGGCCGACAAAATCCCGGACTCGCCAGGATGACAGCCGAGTTGATAGCCAAGTCCCGCAGTATGGGCCATCGCTGCGAGCCGGACACTATTGAGGAACCCGCCGCACTTGGAAAGACGGATATTGAACAAGTCGCACGTTCCCGTTTGGATCGCAATTTCCGCGTCTTGTTGGCTCGTCAAGGACTCGTCGAGCATCAAGGGAACGGTGATTTCTGATCGAATTTGTGATAGTGCTGCAACGTCGCCGTGTCGAACCGGTTGTTCAACGCAACTGATCGCCGCAGGCTCGAGTTCGTGAATCCGACGGACCACCTCGTCAATTTCCCAAGCCTCGTTGGCATCAACGCGCAGGTCCATGTGTCTGCCGACGATGCGACGCATCCGCTTCAATCGCCGCCCATCGCGATCGGAATCCATACCGACTTTCACCTTGCAGTGCCGAAAGCCGTAGATTCGCATAGCCAATGAACTCAGCGATTCTTTGCGCATGCCGCCCGAACTGATGGCACTCGAATACTGGACCCGATGCGAGCGCTCATAAATCGGTTTCACATCAACTGATTCCGCTGCGAGATATTGCGTCACGGTATGAAGTGGTGATTCGAATAGACGACCGAACGCATCCAGGATGCTCAGTTCAACGGCACAGCGATGAGCATTGGCCAAACATCCCCGAGGATCCTCTTGGAGAATCGCCGGGCTGTATCCGCGGCATATGTCGATCACGTCGGACCAGTCGTGACAATCATTGCTCAACTGCTCGGTAAGATCGGTAGTGGCGATTTGTTCCATCGCGCCCGTGGCCGATTCACCCGTCACGTACGTTCGAGGAATTCCTTCACCCCATCCAACCGTGCCGTCACTGAGTCGACAGCGCACGACAAAATTGCTACTGGCGTTACGATGGAAGGAGGCATGCTTGAACTCTTTTCGCAATCGCAGGCGAACAATCATCGCCGTCAACTCAACGATTCGCATTGTTACGTTCGCCTCAATTGCGAGAAGTGGTGAACGACTTCATCGTGCGACCAGAAATCGACATCGTGTTGGTTTTCCAGACCGCGGGCGATCAGGATGACCTCGAGCTCGGGATGAAAATGCTGGATCAATCCGCCAAACATCGTACCAATCGCTCCAGCACCCACAACGCTGATCTTCTTGATCGCTTTCATTGACTCAACTCTTCCTTCACCTCGATCGGCATTTCGGAGCCCGTTAAACGCGTCCGCGCGGATCCATCGTTGTTTCGTGGATTTCGCAGAAGCAGACGACCGAGCGCTCCAGATAGGAGTGCTGGTAACAATATCAAGTCGCCGAACAACGCGAA
>JBDNIG010000610.1:0-2684 GCA_041688415.1 Rhodopirellula sp.
CAATCGCGAGGGTTCTTTCGATGTCGCTCCCGCGATTACCGTAGGCAACGCGTCGATGTCGCTCGGCTCTGCGAGCCGAGTACGTCGAAGCACCAAGCGACGAAAACCAACCAACATGGGGTGCGAGATTCGGTAGCGAATGTCACCCAAGCGGACGAAGTCCGCGCCGGCGACGGCACCACATCCTCCGCGAAATCCATCGCGTCAGCCACAATTTATGAACCTACCAGACGATGACGACGGAGACTGGGATCTCGTCATTCGGCCGCACTCTTCAGTCTTCTCCTTGCAACTGGCGGAGGTCTGGCGGTACCGGGATTTGCTGTACCTGTTCACCCGGCGAGACATCGTCTCGTTCTACAAGCAGACCATCCTCGGCCCGCTGTGGTTCTTCATCCAACCGATCTTCACGACCTTGGTCTATGTACTGGTATTTGGAAAGATTGCCGGGCTGTCGACCGATGGGCTTCCGCAGATTTTGTTTTACCTATGCGGGATCACGTTTTGGAACTACTTTTCCGAGTGTTTTAATAAGACCGCGACGGTGTTCAAAGACAACGCGAGTCTGTTTGGTAAAGTTTATTTCCCCCGGCTGGTGACTCCACTTTCCATCGTCATGTCGAATTTAATGCGATTTGGAATCCAGTTCACGCTCTTTGCCGTCGTGATGCTGTGGTATTGGTGGCGCGGGGAGATCAGGCCCAATGCAGTCGCGCTACTGTTTCCGCTGACCGTCTTCACAATGGCCACGATGGGGCTCGGGTTTGGGATGCTATTTTCGGCCATGACAACCAAATACCGCGACATGGTGTTTTTGCTTCAGTTCGGCGTCCAACTCCTGATGTACGCCACCCCCGTGATCTACCCCGCATCGCAGATGCCCGCCAGCGTCGCCAAATATCTCGCCTGGAACCCGCTCTCACCGCTCTTCGAGGCAACCCGTTACGGGTTTCTCGGTGCCGGGAACTTCACGGTTTTGGGAATTGCATACTCCGTGACTTTTTCCGTCATCTTGTTTCTGTGTTCGACTGCCGTGTTCAACCGTGTTGAGCGAACGTTCATGGACACCGTATGAAATCAATTCTCGTCACCGGTTCATCCGGGTTGATCGGATCGGAGATCTGTCTGCATTTCGCGGATCAAGGCTGGAAGATCCATGGAATCGACAACAACCAACGCGCGGTTTTTTTTGGCGAATCGGGTGACACTCGCTGGAATCAGACCCGGATTCAAGACGCGATTCAATGCTTTGAGCATCATGTCGAAGAAAATCGAATCGGTGATCACATTTGCTACTACAGCGATCTGACGAAGATGAAAGAACATTATCCCGATTGGAACATCCGAATTAGCCTCGAAGAAACGATCGGGCAAATCGTCGCCGCCTGGCAAGGCAAGCTGAAGTAGCACTCCCTCACTGACGCGACCGAGAAGGAACGAAAGTAGATTGAAAACCGATTGTCTGACGCCAAGCACCGATGCTTTCGCCTGAAATTGCTCGTGCGTTGCAAACATTGCAGCATCGCTCCGCGAGTGTCGCTGCTGTGATGAATACTCCCTCAAGTGATAACCGCTTCACCCGTGCTCTGCTGGCGCTTGAGAAGTTGGCGATCCAAGAAAATATCCCCATCGCGATCGTCGGTGGGTTGGCCGCGATTCGCTACGGTTATCCGGCGGTAACTGAAGACATCTCGTCGAAGTTCTCAAAAAGGTTTCGTTCGAAACCGAAACCCAGATTCGTAGCCACCTTAAGCAGGTTCACTCGGATTACCTGGCTCGATTTGATCAGCTCGCCGAGGAGGCGAGGCAAGAGCGGCAGCAAGAAAACGAGCGGCGATAGCCTTTCACCATGAAACTCCTACTCACTGGAATCTGTGGCTTCGTCGGCTCGACACTCGCCCAAGCGTTTGCGCAGTCCGGCACCGTCACCGAGATCATCGGCATCGACAACTTGAGCCGTCCGGGCAGCGAACTCAACCGCCGGCCGCTGCTGGACCTGGGTGTTCGAGTGGTCCACGGCGACATTCGGTGCGCTAGCGATATCGATGCACTGCCAGGCTGTGACTGGGTGATTGACGCCGCAGCCAACCCCAGCGTCTTGGCGGGGGTGGATGGACAAACCAGCAGTCGCCAACTGATCGAACACAACCTCGCCGGCACCATCAACTTGCTCGAATATTGCAAGCGATCTGGTGCCGGTTTTAACCTGCTTTCGACAAGCCGCGAATCCTCAACGTCAGCGGCGGAATTCAAAACAGCATGTCGCTGCTCCAGCTAACGCAGTGGTGCGAAACTCAGGTCGGACCCAACCTCGTCGAGAAATCCCCCGAAGAACGTCCATTCGACATCCCCTGGATGGTCCTTGATCCACGACAGTGCCAACAAACTTGGGACTGGCAAATCCAAACGCCGATCGCATCCATCCTGCAAGAAATCGCCACCTTCGCCGACCAGCAACCAAACTGGCTCACCACCTCGAATCCAAAGCCATCGGCTTTTAGCGGTTAACGATTAGCGATTGGCTGTTGGCTTTTTTGTCGCCCGATCGCTCCGCCGATCGGACCCGGTCGATGCCCGCTTCGGGCGAGGCGTAGCCAACCGCCCCGAAAAGGAATCGTTAACTACGTTAACCACGAAAACCACGAAAAACACAAATAACACGAAAGAGGACGAGTGCTGCAATC
>JBDNIG010000611.1:0-2655 GCA_041688415.1 Rhodopirellula sp.
ATCATAACCCGACGCGTCAGCGAGGGATTCACGCCGCCGTCCCTCGCTTACGCCTCGGGTTATGAAAACGTGGCACTCAGTTATGCGGAATGCATTACCCAAACCTGTTTAGCTGCTACACTGAACTGAACTGAATTCGAAACGCTGACGACCAACGCGTGCATTGACGCGACCGCCGCGTGCATTGACGCGACCGCCACCCACTGCAGGTCGTGGGCCAATCACGCTACTAAAATTCTATTTCCAGTGCAGCGTTTGACGAAGTTTGACGCCATGCCGATCAAAAGGAAATTCAGAAATGTTGAAACACAAACTGGTTCTACCTGAGGGAATCCTGCTGCTCGAACCAACGGAACCACTCGAAGTAGCCGACTTTGAATCCGTCGCCGCGGAGGTCGATCCGTACATTGCCGAACGCGGAAAGCTGCCGGGTATATTGATTCACGCGAAGTCCTTTCCCGGTTGGGCTAACATTTCCGCCGCGATGGCGCACATGCGGTTTATCGAAAGTCACCACGCCAAGATCGGCAAACTCGCCGTTGTCAGCGATAATTTGCTGTTGGCAGAATTGCCCGCTTTGATCGATCACCTAATTGACGTCGAGATCAAGCACTTCCCCGAATCGGCGTATAACGAAGCGTCCACCTGGCTCGAAGAGACAATGTAACGCAAGAATACAAGCCCGACGCGCAAGCGAGTGACCTGCTACCTTCCCTCGCTTGCGCGTCGGGCTTGTATTTCAACAGTCACTTTCGCGGGAGGGCGGCAAATCCGCGTTGCAGGGTAGTTTCGTGTGGAGTTAATATGAGCGAACTGAGCCAACCCAGTGCTTCCGCCCGTTCATGGACGGCAACTCAACTCGGCCAGCACAATCGGATCGGTTTCTTCACGCCGCATGCTCTCGAACGCTTCGGCGGCAGACCGCGGCAACTGTGAATTGGCACGCTCGGCGATCTGCCGGATCGCCCACACGCAGGCCGCACGCACAACCGGTTCGGCATCACGCAAACCACCGATGAGTGTTTCAGTGCAGTCCCGATCGCCGGTGTTCCCCAGTACGATGGCGGCGTTTCGCAGCAACCCACGCCGGCGCGTGCGCCACATCGGTGTGCGGCGGAACCGTTCTCGAAAACGGTCATCATCGAGCGAAAACAACTGGGTTAACTCCATCCGCCCCCGAGGCGACCGCACCGACCATGGCTCGACCGTGGCCGAACTGGACTCCTCATCCGTCGCCCGGCGGGTCGGCTTGCGATTCCACGGACAAACTTCTTGACAGATGTCACAGCCAAATACCCAGTCCCCGATCCCCTCACGCAGCGGTTCGGGAATCATCCCCCGGCTTTCAATCGTCAAATAGCTAATGCACTTCGACGCATCGAGCACGTGCGGGCCGACGAAGGCATCCGTCGGGCAGGCATCGAGGCAAGCGGTGCAAGTGCCGCAGTGATCGGCCTCAAAAGGCGCGTCCATAGGTAAGTCGATATCGACCAAAACGCAAGCGAGCAAAAAATAGCTACCCAGCCCACGATGAAGCAACAAGGTGTTCTTGCCACGCCAGCCCAATCCGGCGAGTTCCGCGACCTCCCGTTCCATCAATGGCGCCGTGTCAACGATCCCGCGTGCGCGCGAGTCGGGACGCAGGTTGCGAATTTCACGGCAGATACGTTTGAGTTTGGGATGAATCACATCGTGATAATCGGTTCCCGGCCACGTATAGCGAGCCACCCGTCCGTCGACTCGCTGTTCTTTTGCGGGCGCGGCCGGCGCGGGATTGCCCGCCGGGTACGGGTACGCTAACGCGACAACGGATCGAGCACCGGGCAGGACCCCGCTCGGATGTCGGTACGCGTCCAACCGGTTCGCGAAATAATCCATTTCCGCCGCGAATCCCGCGTCGATCCATTTGACCAGCTCGGTGAATCCCGCGCTATCGACGGCGGGCGCGAAACCACACGCGACAAATCCTTCGGCCGCGGCCAGCCTGCGAATCGCGGCGGCGGCCTCGTGCGGTGCAGGCGTTTGGGAAAGTGGCATAGGCTTGTGGTCGACAGATTGAGTAAGGTGAAATCGGCTGCGAGGCTGTGTTTGACCGGGGACCGATTTCAGGCCCGGTCGCGTCGGCACAGCTTGGCATCCGATGCTACCATTTTCGCTTCAGTTTGGCCGCGTGACATGCCGACTGTAACGATTAGATAGGTTTTCCGCTTTTTTCGTTTTGTGCCGCTTCGGGACGTCGACCATGTCATCGGTTGAAACACAGTTTCACGTACCCCCGTTTCCACCCTTCCCCAGCGCCTCGCGATACGTTCGCGTTGGCTCTCAGGACGATGCTTTGCAGCGTGTGCGTCACGCTGTCGAGGCATGGGAGGCCATTTCGCTGGTCATCGGACCGCCCGGCACCGGCAAATCAATGATCTGCCAGGTCCTGCAGCAGTACTTTTCACGAGATCGAGAAGTCATTGTGTTCGGCGACGCGACGCTGGAAAGTCCGCTGTCGTTGCAGCGTCACCTGCTCAGCCGACTGGACCGCATCCGCGGTATCGCGCCGACACCGCCCGCACTCGGAGACGACCCTCAACTCGCGAACATCGAGCGCATCGCGGGCAGCTCGAAAGAGTTCGCCGGTTTGTTGCTGCTCGTCGACGAGGCGCA
>JBDNIG010000612.1:0-5513 GCA_041688415.1 Rhodopirellula sp.
ATCAACATATCAAGGAATTTTGCAGATTACATTGGTTGAGGATTTAATGCTTCGCTTAACTGGCAATTCCACAATCTCAAAAATTGAAAAAGTGCGAAAACACGGCGTTTTTGAACGGCGGGTTGCCGGTCACACCCATTTGCTTCAAAGCCAGCCCGGATTGAAGGCGAAACAGATTGCGGACAAGCTGAATCTGGAAAAGAAAGATGTCAATCGCATCCTATACGGAAGCCTCAGTCTACACGTCGAGTGCGATGAAGGACATCATTGGCGTGTTTCGGCGGGCTAATTCAGCATTTCGAGAAACAAGTGTGACGGCGGTCATTCGGGTGTGCTCTTTGCAGCACGCCCCGTTCATCGCCACTAGCTCGGCAATGACTTTCGCGTCATCGGCGAATGATGAGCGCGGAATTTAGGCAGAAATATGGGGGCAGAAAAATAAGAAGTATGCGGTCGACATATCTTTCTGCCCCCCAACTTTCTGCCTAATTTTTCATGCGGTCGTGCGAAAGGAGTTGGCAAAAGGAGTTGGGGCCACCCACTTTTGGCTGGAAATCTGGCAGAATCGCAGGCTGTGTGTCTTCCTTACGCACTGTTTTTCGAGATGCCCCTGCTACATCTCCGTGGGTGGCCCCCAGATTTTCCCCCTCGCTCTAAATCCGCATCAATGGCGTATAGCGGGGGAAACAGCGGGCTTTCAAAAAATGACGCGGAACCGTGTCATAACACGACAAATAGCGAGGTCACGCAATTTCATAGCTGTACGGAAAAGTGGGTGGCTCCAGATTTCGCCTCTGCAAGTGCGATTATACAGGTGACCGACCACCACCTCATTGGGACCAAAGACTTCGCTACGTACCAACCGAGCCATCTCGCACCTCCGCAAACAACCACGGAATCTGCAAATTCATTTCAATCAGCATGCCGCTCTCAAGTAGTGCAGCCAAACTGCTCGATATCATGCTCTGTCCCCGCGCTTGCTTCCCCGCGCTTGCTTTTCACTTCGTTCTGCGACTCACCTGTGTCATTGCGACGTTTGACTTTGACGTGAATGACGAATAGCAAGTTGTGTAGGTCCGTCGAATCGGTGGGCATCAAGACGCCGACAATTCAAAAGGGCCGCCCGGAAGATCGTCCCACAACTCACGGCGGGCGATGTCGACCGCCGTCGCGTTGGGGTACACTCGATCGAGTCCGGGGTAGGATACTCATAGCCCGTGGCCTGAAAAGCGACGACTATCTTTAATCTACAGAATGAAAAACGAGACTGACATTCTGATTCGATTCGGTGAGAGAGTGCGAGCACTGCGGAAAGAGCAAGGCTATTCGCAGGAAGCGTTTGCGGCCGAATGCGGGCTTGATCGAACGTATTTTGGCGGCATTGAAAGAGGCGAACGCAACGTCGCTCTGCGGAATATCGAGGTGATTGCGACAACGCTCGGATTGTCGTTGGCTGAACTCATGGATGGAGTTTAAGCTACCAATGACGATTCCAGATGAATTCCTTATGCTGCTCGGAAAGCTGGGTGAGGGCCAGATTGATTTGATCCGCGAAATGGCCAGCCACATGGTCAATCCAATTCAGGAGCAAGTGAACTCCGCGAGCAACCTGCTGACTTCCAGGTTCCGGGAGAATTTCTCAAACCGCTTGGTCGTCCACCACGCGACGCACGAAGAGAAATTCAAGAAGAAATCTTTTGAGTTTGCTTTTTGTGCCGCCTACCGATCCGATGGTCGGGTTGCCACAATTGTTGTCAGTCAAACCAATCCTGGTGCGGATGTCGTCGTCGACGGGGGCAAATTCTCATTGAAGACCGAGGCATCTGCAGGGATCAGTCAAGCGAAGATCACGATCTCGAAACTCATGGAGGCACGATGGATTCGAGACTGTAAGACAAAAACCGATTTCGCCAGATGTACTCAATCACGAATCGTCAAGCACCTCAATGAATACGAGCGAATCGTGGTGCTGCGAGCATTCAATCTGGAGAGAAATCTCGTCCGCTACGACCTGATCGAAATCCCAAAAACACTACTTCTCAAAATCGAGTCACTGAAAATCAGCGATTTCCGCAAGCGAACTGCAGGTGGCGGGAGCGGCGCGGATGTCTACGACGGAAAGACGAAAGTGTTCAGCATTCGGTTTGATGGAAGCGTCGAAAAAGTCACTGTTTCAGGATTGTTGACGGAAGCTTGCTTTTGGCATGGATCGTGGACGAAAGGAGTTGGGGCCACCCACTTTTTGCTGGAAATCTGGCGAAATCGCAGGCTGTGTGTCTTCCTTACGCACTGTTTTTCGAGATCTTCTGCTACATCTCCGTGGGTGGGCCCAGATTTCCTCCCTCGCTCCAAATCTGCATCAATGGCATATAGCGGGTAAAAACAGGGGGCATTCAAAAAAATGACGCGGAACGGTGTCACAACACGGCAAATAGCGAGGCCAGGCAATCTCATAGATGTGCGGAAAAGTGGGTGGCCCCAGATTTCGCTTTCAATGATCCGGTAGATCAAGTGGCGTAAGCTTCCAGCTTGCGATCCGAGAAACGCAAGCTGGAAGCTTACGCCACGTCAAAACACCATCAATGGTTGGTCCAGCGATCCCTACTCGGCACCGCTCGCCGGCAGATCGAAGTCGCCGGTCAAGTCACGATAGACGCAGTGGATGTGATTGGCAGGGTTTCCTGATGAGTCGGACTGAGTGTTGTTGAACTCGATTAAAAATCGTTGGCCTCGGACGCGGTAGGCATGACCGATACCGGGTTCCATCGCGCCGCCCCATGCGAATCGAACCTGATCCCACCCATCGGTCTGGATCTGGTCGCGTCGTGCTGCGGCAACATCGTCCGCGACGACGTTGACATACGTCAACACGAGGTCCCGCAGCACCGCTTGCTGGGCCGGTTCTAGTTTCGCGAACTCGATCCCTTCGGCTGGACCTGGCGTGGGTTGGGCTTCCCCGGCAAATCGAATTTCTCTGGGAGCCTGTTCGGCGAACACGGCGATCTCTTTCTGCTCATCGCTCAACGAATTGATGAGCTTGAAGCCGAGTTGTTCCTCACGACTCAGTACCGCCGTGCCCTTGCCCAGCGTGACGTGGGTATCGTCCCGAATCACCGCCGGATTGGCGCCTAAGAACTGGGGCGTGCTGTCGAGCATTTCGCTGCCTCGGCAAACAAAATTAAGTGATAGGTGATGGCCTTCAAAACTCAGCCCCCAACGACTGGCGTCATTCTCGTTGCTCGATGCGTCCGCGTTGCCAGGAGTTCCGAACAAAGTGACGAAATACTTGAGGGGATTGCGTTCAGTCCTGGTCTTCCCCTGTTCGAGCTCATCGAGCACTTCTTCGAGCAGCATGATCTGATTGGCCTTGCGATATCCGGCTTCACTCAATGCGGCCCGCACCAGTCGCAGCGCCGCAGTTCGCTGGGCATCGTTCATGTCCTCCAGCTTCAGTCCTTTACGTTCGTCTTTCGGGACAAAGTGCCAACCGACGCGCTTGGGCGAATCAAAATCCATCATGGTTTCTTGACGTTGCGATGGGTCGAGCGTTTCGAGGTACGCCGTCGCGTACGCCTGCATCTGCTGAGCGGGGGACTGGCCAAGATCCAGTCCAGTCGCACCCACGGCGAGCACACCCGCGGCAGCGAGACCAAGACGACGCATGTGGGAAGCAAACGATTTGTGCGTGCAGAGAGATCTCATACGGCGGGACTTCGATGGGAGGGGGGAAGAGTGAAAGGGAGAGAGGGAGGGATTGGCATGGGTCCACCCAGTATACGGTCGCTGAGCTCACGCCGCCAACGGATGCGGTTGCCGGAGATCTTGGAGGTGGCGCACTCGCCGCACTCACGACGGACTGCACTTCGGCGTCTGAGCCACCTCGCGAGCCTGTTGATAGTCCTGTTCGTACTCATTCTTGGACACTTGCCGGCCATTGGTACGATCCACTTTGAAGTTCGGGTGACAGGCTGCTCACAAAGGACAGGTAGCGCATTTCGAATGCGAAAACACATAGAACTCCGCGTTCGGCCTTACCGCTTTGCGGCTTACTTTGCCAGACACTTCGCCGGCGGGACAACGGACACGTTGGCCATCGTCGATCACTTCAAATTCGCTCGAATCGAATCCTGGAGTGGGGTTAAAGTCGCGTGCTGGAGCAAAAGCGTCCAGGTCGAGACCTTGCGGATCCGTCAGTGTTCGCAGCACTGCGCCGTTGAAACCGATTGCGTCAATGGACAGTTGTTCGATATCATTTCCCTGAGCTCGCTCTTCGGCCTCGACCAACGCCGCCGCATTGCGTGCCTCGTCGCCATTGGCTGGTAACACGTCGAGCCCGGTGATCAGTTGGCTTTCTGGATCGATCATGATGTCCCGCAAGTAACCGTCGTAGAATTCCCCGTGCATGCCGCGGCGAGCATCCGATCACGCAACTGGGCAAACAAGCCCATCGCCGTCGGAACGGCAATGTCAGCGTAGATGTGCGTGGCGTCTTTGAGGCGGAGGGTGTCGCTGACCAAACCATAGGCACGGGCCATACCGAGCGGTTCGTCGAACAGCTTCACAAAACCGGCGGCTCCGATTCGCGTGCGGAACAGGCTGAGAGTCGAGTGGTGCGGCAGGCGTGCATCGATCGGCAGCTCCGCCCGTCGTGAGAAACCGGCATGTATCAGCTCAGACGGTCGGAGCCGTCGGTCGACGATGCCGTCCACCTTCACGGATGACACCGAACCATTTAGAATCCCGCTTGCATTTGGAAAATAACACTTTTTGACAACTTATCCCCAGCGGACGTGAGCTATGAGTGGTGATTGTGATTTTGGACTGATCGGTTTGGCAGTGATGGGCGAGAATCTCGCCCTCAATGTGGAGAGCCGCGGCTACAAAGTGGTCGTGTACAATCGAACGACCAGTAAAGTCGACGATTTGCTGGCGGGCCGAGCCAAAGGCAAAAATTTCGTCGGCGCTCATAACCTGGAAGATTTCGTGGCCTCCGTGGCCCGCCCGCGGAAACTGATGTTGCTCGTCAAAGCCGGTCCGGCCGTCGATGCGATCATCGATCAACTGATTCCGTTGTGCGACAAAGGCGACATCATCATCGATGGTGGTAACACCTACTACACCGATACCGAGCAGCGCACCCAACGCGTCGAAGCGGCTGGGATGCTCTACGTGGGCACGGGCGTTTCGGGCGGCGAAGAAGGTGCCCTGAAGGGGCCGAGCCTGATGCCCGGCGGCACCAAGGCGGCGTGGCCCGAAATCAAAGACATGTTCCAAGCGATCGCGGCCAAGGTCGGTCCCAATAACGACATCCCCTGCTGCGAGTGGGTCGGCCCACGCGGTGCCGGCCACTACGTCAAAATGGTCCACAACGGCATCGAGTACGGCGACATGCAGTTGATCTGCGAAGCCTACCAATTGTTGCACGAACTCGGCGATTTCTCCAATGATGAACTGTACGACGTGTTCGCGAAGTGGAATGAAGGCGGGCTGCAGAGCTACCTGATCGAGATCAC
>JBDNIG010000613.1:0-18189 GCA_041688415.1 Rhodopirellula sp.
GCGATCGGATTCGGGGCGGGGGCGAGATACCGCTACTCTCTGAGTTGATGCGGAAGACTGCGGCAGAACGGGAACTTGCCGTGGGATCGAAATAACTCACCCGCCGCACAACCAACCGCCACTTCGCGATCACGCCCGCCTCCAGGCTCAGCAGCCCCAAGGCTGCCCCGTGGTTATTGAGCAGTTACTTCCAGCAGGCTTGCCAGCGGTGCGACAACCAAATCAGCCTCCGGTGAGATGGCGTCGATCTGCTTACGATCCAGCTTGTCAGTTGTCGTGAGGCACCGTGATTTGCTTTCGACTGGCTGCCATGATTTTGGTCGCATCGCGATCTTTGCGAGCTGGAACAACATGTTCTCGATCAGTCTACGAAACATGTGCCCGCTGACCGGCTTGCCGACAAATTCAGCAGCTTCCTCGGGCACTCGGCAGCCTGGCCGACTGTTGCCCTCTTCCAACGCTTCAATCACCGCCACATCCATCGGCTCGCCCTCGCGTTGGTTCGTTTTTTGCGATAGCAGAATCGCCTTGGCGTAGAACGGTATGGCGTTATCCGGCTCTTGTTCCGCCCAGGCGTCGATCGCCGCGAAGGCAATTTCCTCGTCAGGGCTCTCCGCCAACTTCACCCATGCCGCGATCAGGGACGGATCACGAGTGACCGCATCGAGCAAGCTCGCTTCGTAGGATTCCGTGTGTTCGGTGTTGGACTCGTCATTGGCACGCTGCTGGAGTAGTTCGCCGATCACTTTTGCGTAGCTTCTAAAACTGCGCATTTTTTGCGCCAGGGCGGGATCGGAAAGGTTGGCGTCTTCCGGTTGAGGCTCGGAGAGTTTTTTCAGCGTGTCGCTGATTTGGCGGGTGATACGAGTTCGGTCGGCGGCGTAGGCACCGAATCGTCCACGCCAGTACGCGGCCTTGGCGGATTCAGGATAGGCTTTTGCAGCATTTTCGAATGCCGCCTGTGCATCGAGAGGTTCGTTCGTCTCAAAGTCGACCATCGACCAGATCGCCTCGGCAATCATTTGGTCTTCGGAGTCTTTCGCAATTACCGGCGAGTCTGGCTCCTGCGCGAATGCAGTCATCGGAACGAGCGAAATGAAAACCAACACCGCGCGTCGGCAGATTATGGTCATCGAAGTTCCCTGGGCGTGCTAACGCGAAAATGGATGCATCACCAGCTCAGACGGACGGAGCCGTCTGGCTACAATTGTCGACCGACGGCTCCGCCCGTCGGAAGGATTCATTGTCGACCGACGGCTCCGCCCGTCGGAAGGATTCATTGTCGACCGACGGCTCCGCCCGTCGGAAGGATTCATTGCCGACCGACGGCTCCGCCCGTCGTGAGCACGACCACCCCTCAGCCCAGCGGCTTCTCGGTTTCCACCTGCACGATGATCAGAACATCTCCGGCGGCGAAGCTGCTCATGGGACCGCCGCTGGAGCCCGGCTGACTGGACAGGTTACCCGAGATCGACAGTACCTTGACGCCGGCTTTGCGGATCCAGCGATTGATTTGACGCTCGAGTTCGGGCAGATCGTTATCGACGCCCTTGAACAGTTTGACTTGTTGCACGTTACTTTTCTCTCAGTCGATATTTTCAAAATCTTCAAAATCGTCGAGGTCGTCTTCTTCCTCTTCGAGATCATCGCCAGCGGTATTGAGTCCAAACTCGGCACTGATTTCGTCATCGATCTCGATTTCGTAATCGTCGTCGAGTTCCTCTTCGAAATCGTCGTCGAAGTCATCATCGAAGTCGTCTTCGTCGATGTCATCAAACTCGTCGATGTCATCGTCGTCATCCAGCTCATCGCTAAATCCGCTGTCGCCGTCTTCGTCATCGCGATCCTTCGATGAGTCGTCATCGCCCTTCAACACCGGCGTCGGCATGTACAGCGGCGTTCTCACCCCTGGCAGTGGGCTCGCAGCGGTGAGCTGTTGAATATCGACGAGAGGAGATTTTGGCTGGATCGTGACAGTCATGTACGGTCAATCAACGCGGAAGTCTAAAGTAATGGAAGTGCGATAACAGGCGGACAACACTGTTCGTCTGTCGGTTCACGGCCGGCTCGGTCAGTGGTGGTAGTGGATCAGATCGGGCGAATCCGGGCCAGATCCCGAGATGTGGACAGAAGACAGGATAGGTGGTTTGCAAGGCCTGTGGCGACTGAGTCAAGTTTATCCGCAAATTGGACATTTCTTGCGACACCTCGACACCATGCCGATCATTTTGCTAACTGGTGCAATCATCACAAGCCGCCCGCGCCGGAATTTTGGCATTTTCATCAATTGAGAGCTCACATTGCCATGGATGGTGATTTTCAGACCCACAAATCGACCACAGCCTTGCCCCCCGCGCACCACGACGATCTCAGCGACTCCACACGCATCCTGCCGTTTCTGTTTGTCTTGATCGGCTCCATGATTGCGACGGTTCTCTTGAGCGGCTGCGCATCGCACCAGTATGGGCAACTGCTCGCCGGCGACGACAAAGACATGGTCGGCAGCCATGAGGCTGGCGCGGCGACCTGGAATCCCTTGGTCGACTCGTCCGTCGCGCAGCTCCTGGGACGCTGCCCGCCGATGTCACCGCCGACGTCGCTGGGGGCCCCATTCGCAGACGTTCCCTATGCGGATGCCGCAGCCGGATCGGCGGCCAATGGTGCGGTCACTAAGACGCCCGCCTCCGATGACGTCCGCACGCCCGCAAAAATGGCCAGCCACAACCTGTCGGGCGATTTGCCTTTGGTAGGCCCTGAAGCAGAAGAAATCTTCGGAATGCCCGATCCGAACTGCCCCACGCAGCTCGTCACCGGGCCAGCCCGCGTGTGTTTTATTGGCATCGAAAACAAGAGTGCCGAAGAACTGGTCGATTTCAAGGACCATCTCTACGAGCGCATCGATTCACAAATCAATGAGGGTCAGTCCTTTCGCAGCATCAGCCGGCGGCTGATTGACGCGGCCCTGATTGAAACGCGACTGCGTCCCGATTCGTTGTTCTTACCCGCCAACCGCGCCGCTTTCGCAGCGGCATTAGGGCGGCAAGGCACGCCAGTCGACTATTTGCTGTACGCCACGATCACGACGGGCACGACCGACCGCAACAAGTCGACGCAGCGAGATTATCTCCTGACGCTGGAGATGGTGAACTTGAAGACGGGTGACTACATCAAAGAATCCTCGAAGATTCGCAAGGGTTATCACAAAACGCGGGCCGGCAAATGGTGGAATTTCGGCATATTTGACCAAGCCGATGGCTAAATCCACCGTCGAAACAAACGGACATGGCACGTCAGCTCGGAAGGGCGAAGCCGTCGCGAGCTCATGCCTGCTCATCTGCGTGCTGCTCACCTGCGGCTGCGCCACCCAGCTCGCCTCGATCGACACCGCCCGCGACGCCTTTGTTACCGGCGATCTGAATACCGCCGCGACGATGCTCGGCGAAGTCGCTGACTCGAACAGCCGTTTTTCGGATCCCGCTCGGCTCGATTTGGCCATGGTCCAGCTCGCCTCCGGTGATATTGACGATGCAACCCAGGGTCTTCGCAGTCTGCGCGACCGGTTTGACGAAACCAGCGAAGCGGCAACGATCGGGGCGGGCGGCGGCGGTCTGATCGCTGGTGCCAAGTCCGCTTCCGGAGAGGCGATGTCGATGGTCACCGACGACACCGCGCGAGTCTTCAAACCCGCCGGATACGAGGAAGTGATGATCCGCACGATGCTCGCGATCTGCTCGCTCGCCGGAGATGGCATGGATGCGGAGAGCTACATCAATCAAGCGGCAATGCATCAAGCGAAATTGAGGGAACTCGCCGAAGCTCGCCAGCACGACCTTTTTCCCGATGCGCTCGAGACCACCCCGCACCAAGAACTCGCCTTGGCACCCTACCTGCGCGGTGTCGTGCGGGAGGCAACCCACCATGATTTCGACGACGCCCAGCGAAACTACCGGCTCGTCAGCACCATCAAGCCTGATTTCCGCCCCGCCCAGGATGACTTGCAGCGGGCCACCCTTGGCAACCACAGCCAGCCCGGACACGGTGCCCTGTACGTGTTTGCATTGGTCGGTCGCGGCCCCGTACTCGTGCCGACCGACGCCCCCGTCACGTCCGCCGCCGTCTCGATCGCCTCGGTACTGATGTTTCACGATCAAGACAAAGAGGATGGTATCACTCGATTGCCCAAGATCACCAGCGTCAAGATCCCCGCGGTCGTCGTGCCGCCCTCACCCATTGCCGCCGTGACCGTCACCAGTTCCTCGCGGGGATCCAGTGGTGGTTCAGGTGCGCAGCCGATTGGTTCGTTTCAAATGTGGGGAGCCACCCAATCGCTAACCGACGTCGCCGAAATGGTCCAAACGCAGGCCGCGGCGGAGCAGCCCTGGACGATCGCCCGCAGTTTTCTCCGGCAAGCGAGCAAGGAGATGGCCGTGAGCAAAGCTCGCCAGGGACTCGGCCTGACCGGCGGCGTGGGCAGTGCGGTCCAGTTCGCAGCCTCGACGGCGTGGACGGCCACTGAAAAGGCCGACACTCGTTGCTGGGGGCTGCTGCCACGGGAAATCCAAGTCCTGCGGGCCGAACTGCCCGCCGGCGACCACGAAATACGGCTCGCTCCCATCGGCCCCGACGGGTTCTCGATCGGCCCCGAGCGGCCCGCCACCGTTCGCATGGCCAACGGACGCAACACCTACCTCGTCGTCATCGCGCCAGCCGGGAATTTGCACATCGTCGAGTGAGGTTTTTCCGCCGTCTGGCGACGGTCGTCTGCAGCGAAACATCCAATTATTCAAGACTCTGCTCGTCGACCGGTCGCACAATCCGCATGATTGACGGTTTCGCATCGAATTATCGCGACCCGTCGGCGGGCCAGGAAAATTTGGCCGCGAGCCCCAGGCAGGCTGAACTGAAGTTGCCCGACCGCCGATATCCTCGCTAGCGGTCGTTCGACTCCGCACCAGTGGCAACGGATTTGACGAAATCTCGCATGCATCGGGTTGCGTAGCTGGGCGACCTTGAACCCCACGATGCCAGGATGGCCGTGGGAGTATCTATCAAGGTAGCAGCCTCCCCAATTTGCCGGGCTCTTTTTCGAAAGTTGTCGATGATCGGTTTTTCCCTCCAATCACTGGACTTGTCGCGGATGCGGAAGCAAGTCGAAACCAAACTCTGTGAACTAGGAGCACTCGAACCGCGAGAATTCCCACTGACCCAGCGGGAAGTGGTTCGCCGCGGCAAAACCTGTGCGATTTACTTCTGCCTGCACGGCCCCCGGAGCGTCAAGCTGACCGCCATCGCTGACCTGAAAACCCAGTCGATGGTGTACTACGGTAGCGACGGAGTTCGCCGCGAAACCGTCGACTGGGACGCTTTGTAAAGCGGACTTTGCCAAGATCGAAAGGAATTTCTGGAAATCATCACGATCCTCGGTTGTCGATGATCCCCCAGTGACGCTATGATCCTCGCTTCTCACGAGGGAGAATCCGGCCCCAGGTGCGTTTCTGCGTAATCCAGGCACGGCGAATCCCCTTTCAGACAGTCCTCAAACGGAGGCGAATTTCACATGCACAAAATTCCAGACGAAGGGTTTACGAAGCGGATATGGTAAAGTTATTGGTGCGAGATCGGGAAACGATTCAAGAGGCAGTACGACGGTTCAGAAAGTTGGTTGAACGCAGTGGCATCAAGAAAGAGATGCGCCGCCGCGAGTTCTACGAAAAGCCCAGCGAAACCAACCGCCGCGCCCGCCTACGCGCCGAACGTCGCAACAAACGCACCCAACTTTTGGCCCGCTAAGAATCACCTTCACGAAAGCACGTCTCGATACGTTTCTCGACAAAATGAGCCGTTTTGGCGCCGACGGCCTGTTGATTGAAGCCACTTCGGCGACGCAATCGTGAGCCGAGTGCCGTCAGGCACCTGGCAACGCCGCCAGCCCGGTCGCTTACGCGTCGCGGCTCACTCAATCAACAGGCCCCGTTAGCCACGGTTGTCGAAGAACTTGAAACCTATCGAAAGGTGCTTAGCTGCCCGCCACCAGCGACGAGCAGCTAACCCCAGGGCGTTTAGCTCAGTTGGCTAGAGCATCTCGTTTACACCGAGAGGGTCGGGGGTTCGAGTCCCTCAACGCCCATTTTAGTTCCTTGCCCAGCAAGGACTTACGATCACCAAAAGCTGGTCCACTACTACGCAAAATGACTGGTCCATTACGTGGACCCTTATTTTGCGTTTTTTGTTGCGCTCATGGAAACTCGTTCCTGCCGAAGGCGGCAGGAATCCAGCGTCAGATTGCCGTGTCCCATTTGCGATGTCCGGTGGCGTTGATAGATGCAAGCCGCGACAACGCTCGCTTGAGGCGGAGAGACAGCAGGCGGACTGATGCTGCCTGCCCCCCATCGGCTACGCTTGGCGTTTGAGTGGGAGTCCTCCGTAATACCCGATGATTGCTCGAAAAGCATCATCTCCACGGGCGCTCGTGACGGATCATCATTCGAAGAAGGCACGGTCGACAGGTCACCGACATCGAGATGGGCGAGAACAGGTAGGATTTGACGGCTGCATAACTCAAACGCGAGCTATCCCGACGTTGAGTTCGATGAACTAGAATATCTGTGCCGTTGATCCCAAAGAGACGAGAGAGCGTGTCCGAACATCAAATCCAGCAGAAAATCATTTCCATCGTCCTGCTTGGCGATTTCAATCCAGCGATTTTCCATCCGCAATGGTTGGCCTTTAACGAATTGGTTTCCAAAGAAAGTGCGAATGTTGCCAAGAACATGAGCTGCCAGTCCGAGTTCAGTGCGTTTGAAATTGATGGCATGCATTACCAAGTCGACCAGCAACGTTTTGGCTTAACGACCAAAGACGAATCCCAGGTGCCAATTCTGCTCGACACCGTCAAGGGAATTTTGACCCTCTTGGAGCACACCCCTCTGCAGGCCATTGGATTAAATTACGATTTTCGGTATTCGATGGCGGACGTACAATCCTGGGACCGATTGGGTCACACTCTTGCTCCGAAAGATCATTGGAGTAAACTGCTGGCTGATCCTGGCATGGCCGGTGTGATGATCCGTGGGGCCAGGCCCGAAGTTCCCGCTGCGCGTCTGGATATTCGTGTCAATCCCATCATGGACGGCAAAAACGGTGTCTTCATTGGAGTTAATCAACATTATCGATTCGACGATCTCGATTCAACCGCCATTGCTCAGCGGAACGAACGCGTGTTAAATATCCTGGACCAGGACTGGCGTGCGTTTTGCAATTACGCACTTCAAGCGGCTAACGAAATACTTAGGGCAAGCAGATTAACGGAAATCGATCGTGATTGCTGAAGCTACACTTCCTTCTCTTTGCAACGAACAAGATAGATCGCCTTCGTTGCCAACGGACAGTGCGCGGTGGGCAGTTTCGCGTTCGTTGGCGGTGGAATCGGAAGCAACCACCTCGCATTTGCTGGAACAAGAGAAAGACACGCAGTTCGATAAAGCCGACATCGTGAAGGTTCGGACGATTGATAAGCAGACCGCTTCGATCGACATCGGTGGAAGCTTGAAAATGTTGGATCAGCAATGGGAATGTGTTGTTGTCGGTCGAGACGATGAGACGATACATTGCGAACTGCATGATTTGAGCGATCCTGACAACGAATC
This sequence comes from Rhodopirellula sp., assembly GCA_041688415.1. GTDB lineage: Bacteria > Planctomycetota > Planctomycetia > Pirellulales > Pirellulaceae > Rhodopirellula. The sequence goes on from JBDNIG010000613.1 coordinate 7,647, forward strand.
GGAATACGGAGAAGTCTTTCTGACCGAGTTCAGTGAGTACGATCGCCCGCGTTTAAAAGAAGGTGCCGTTTTCTACTGGAGCGTCGGTCGTCTGCGCGAGGAACACGGCCAGATTCGGAAATTTTCGGAACTTCGGCTGCGTCCCACGCCGCGAATTAGTCAAGCAGCCCAACGTCGTATCGCGGAGCGCGCCAAGAAGCTAAATGGAATTTTTCAACGATCCAGCCCTGGCTACTTGCCCGGCCAGTGACGAATTTGAACTGATGGTTTTTGGACCAGGCTGCGGTGAATGCTTGGTGCTGCACTGTGGCGACCAGCAATGGTGCATCATCGACTCGTGTCGATACCCCAGGCAAAACTTGCCGATAGCGTTGCAATATTTGGAAAAGTTGGGTGTCGAACCGAAAACGGCGGTTCGGTCGATCTTGGTAACGCACTGGCACGACGATCACATCCGCGGCATGGCCACCATCGTGCGACAATGCAGCGCGGCGCGTTTCAATATTTCCGGAGCACTTCACAGCGAGCAATTTTTTCATCTGGTGCTCGAAGCCGAGGAAGCCAACAAGCTGGTCAAAGCCAGTTCATCGGCGAGTGAATTCGGAGAAATCCTTGAAGTCCTTGAGCAGCGCCAAGATCCACCACCCTACTCAGTCGAGGACGGGGCGATGATCTATCAAAACATCCAAGAACGCACCGTGTTGGTTCAAGCAATCAGCCCGTCACCGGAAACCGTACGTCAAACTCGGACGATGCTTGCCGATCGAATTTTGGCAGATACGCAAACACGTCAGTTTCGTAAAGTCGGACCCAACGATTTATCGGTGGCCGTTCAAGTCATCACGGTTCCGGCAATGCCGACAATCAAGATGTTTGGTCCAAAATCATTTCAGACTCGCCGTTGAGTATCGTCACTCCCTATTCCAAACAACAAATTCCGTTACCCAAGGATGACGACATAAGACGCATCCTTTCACGAGGCGGTCAGGCTTATTGCACGACGTGGCCGCCAGCTAACCGCCCGTCACGTCGTCGGCAAACCGACGCGATTATGAACACCTCGTTGCGGAATCGCCGAAGCCTCACCAGGCAGTCGGGCGCGGTGAGACTGCGTTTTTCGCTCCAGGCGGTCAGTCCCACACCGCAGGTTGAATTGTTCGGATCGGCGTGCTTGCTGCGGTCGTCGCTGTCGGCGGGGTGATGAACTCAGCAGGAGAACACTCCGCCGTCATCCACGACATGCGTTTGACGAAAACGGAACACGCTTTTCGGCCTTCTGAAAAGTGACGATCTCAACTTCGACGAAATCGAAAAGCAACTGCTGACACTCGCGGAACTGCCAGCGTCGCAAAAGCTGAAGCTTGTGTTGACATCCATGCCTCCTGGCGCGCGACGCGGTTTTTCCACACGCGATCATCCGAAAAATCGCACGTGTGTGTCAAGTGATTCCGAAACACCGTGATTTGCAGTCTTTCGGACAATTTTTCTTGGCAACGAACTTGTCGGCTGCGGACTAGTCCGCAGCCGCTTCCTCGGGGAAAATAGGCGAATAGCACACGCACCATTGTCCGTGTGGGGTTAATTCGTTTGAAGGCGTTCTCCAACGAGCATCTCAACGCAGAGTACGCGGGTTTGTGCGAAAAACTGACGCAGAAACTGGGCCGAAAACGGCCATCATCACTGGTCAAGGGCAAGCGAGAGTCGTGGTCGTGTGGCATCGTGCGAACGATCGGTTGGGTCACCCGTGGCCTGCGGCGACTGGGAAGCGACTCGATCAACATGCTGCTCGCCGGCTGACGATTTAACGCAGATGCCCCGCACTCGTTTGAAACATGCGGTTCCGGCGAGTTTGCGAGTCTCGCTCGTCGGCGATTGCCTGATTCAAGTCGTCATAGTTGGCATTGCATACGCGGCAGCTAATTTCATCCAGGTGGAATCGAATATAGTCGCCTTCCTCGGCTTTCAACTGGCCGAGCAGGTGGCGGCGGAGCGATTCGCGATCCGGACAACTGAGTCGCTCTCGGCGCCAAATTGCACCGATGCTATGCAGGCCAGCAACATTTTGGCCGCGCAGCTGGATGAGTCGTTGGTGAAGTTCGGGACACTCGCGGATCGCCTCTTCAATCCGGGCTGAGTTCTCCGGCCCGAGCTGCTCGTCCAAAAAGGCGAGCAATTCGATATCACTGAATTCTCGCAAGTCGCTCTCGGCTTGCTTGGCATCGTCGTGGCCCATGGGCTCGTTTTCGGCAGAAGGGGAGAAGGGCTCGAACGAGGACGGCCAGCGGCACGGATTTAAAAATTTCTCCTGTCAATGGCCCCAGCCATCTACAGCGATTAGGGACGAACGCCGCTCGGGGTGGATGCCGAACGCTCGGCTCCGTTGTTTTCGTCCACGTCATCAGTCGTCTCGGCGAGGGCGCTCGGAGTCGCCTCGAGTACGGTTTTCAAGACGTCGATTAATTGGTCCAAACGAAATGGCTTGTACAGAACCGCATTGGGATGCAACCCGTTCTGTTTCGCTTTGACGATCGAATGCCCCGGATCGTAACCGAAGCCGGTCATCAGGATCATCGGTACGTGATCCATGAATTTGCTGAGCCGGAGCATCAATTGATAGCCGCTGTAATCGGACAGTCGAATGTCGCTGATAATCGCGTCGTAAGAATTGAGGCCGCCACTGCGGCGGACCATGAGCAGGGCTTCGTCGCCAGCATGCGCCGTCTCGATGACACATCCGTAGCGTTCGAGCAACCGGTGAGCGTCCTCACGAACCTGCTCGTCCTCATCGACGACGAGGATCCGTCTGCCGCGCAAGATCACGTGTCGTTCCGATTTCTCTTCCGCAGCGACCGCTTCGAGCGGCGTCATCTTTTGCCCGATCTGCTGGATCGTGCGTTTAATATCTCGCGAATTCTGCAAGATCCTGCCGAGTCGATCCATCACCTCGCTGCTGTGCCCGATGTAGCCCTCCATCACATGCACGGCATCGTTGAGAATCGCATCAACGGGCATCGCGACGGCGCTGTGAATCGCGTCGCAACTCTGCTGGGCCGTGTTCGCCTTCTGTGCCACCAGCAATTCGAGCGTATTGAGCGCAAAGGCAATGTCCCGAGCAAAAATCTCCAGAAACTGCAGGTCACTATCGGTGAACGCGGCGACATCCGGACTCTCGACATTGATCGTGCCGAGCACCTGGTCGTGGAGGATCAGTGGCACCGTCAACGAACTGCGGGTGTCGGCAACGCCGGGAATGAACAGCGGGTCATTGAGCACGTCGTGGCAGATATACGGCACACCGCTGGCGGCCACGTACCCGGTGATCCCGTTTTCATGCATCCGTGCGAGCAGTTTGCGATCGGACGCTTCCTCGTCAATCCCCACGCTCAGCAGCGGCAGTAGATCACCCGTGGACTGTTCAAGCACGCGGATCTCGATCACGTCGAAATTCAACAAATCACGCAAGTAGTGCTGGATATTGTCTTTGAGCAGATCGATTCGCTCATCAACCTCCATCATGAATATTTCGTTGGGACGAAGATCAGCGAGCTCACGTCCGGCTTGGTGAATCGCGGCCAGCTTCTGTTCCTGGAGGATCTCTTCGGTGATGTCACTGACGGTGACGATCAGGTGCCTTGCTGCGGTGGCCGAGTGGATGGGGGCCGCGTGCACCTTAAAACACTGGTTATGGGCACTGTGTAGCGTCGAATGACTCTGATCGCCCGTCGCGAGCGAAGTATGGAACGGACAGAAATCCGGCCCCATGATTTCCGGATTATGCAGCAACTCATAAAACGTCAACCCTAGCGGAGTCCCGTCTTCACACCCCGCCCACTGCAGTAATCGCCGATTCGCCCAAATCACCCGTAGATCAGAATCCAACAGGGCGACACCTTGAGACATGTCACGCAGCATCACCCCGCTTTGGATGACCCCGCTAATCTCCGAGATCTGCGGCAGACTCGATCGCGACAACCAGAGCCCCACGTACGATTCATCCTCAAGCAGCGGAAACGCTTCGGCAATCGAATCGGCGTGCACCCACTCAATGTCACTTGGCAAATCGACGGACCCAGCGGAAATTGCCGCGGGCAGCAATTCCCCGTCGCCTACCCAAATCATTTTTGACACAGCTTGATTTCCCCCAACCTCTGGAAGTCCTTCATCCCGTCACACTAGAACAGTCTTTCAACGCAATACTAACAAACTATAGACGAAAATCGCGGTGCTGACGTTCCATTATGTTCGCAGATTGGCCGGCGTTTTCAACTGCAGTTGAAAATTTGCGAGACGTCAGGCGCATGAAAAAACGCGTGAGACGCCGCATCGGCAAACTGACTCACGCCGCAAGGGAACACTCAGCTCCCAAGAATACCGATTAGGGGGTCCAGTACCGAATACGCACTCCGCCTGCCCTCGGTGCGACGCGGGCAAACCCAATTGCGACTTTTTTAAGATCGCCCGTGACGGTTGGCGAGAAAAACTCAAAGTTTCCCGATCTGTTGATGGACGGCACTCTCGAAAAAATACGTGAAACTTGTCATCGAAACACGCCCGCATTGTTGACACAGAATACCTAGCATCTACCTTGGATAAATGTCGGGCGATGTCCGCCCAGTTTACGCAGCCGTTAAAGCTTGCCCGTGTTTCTTCTGTTGCCTCACAGTTTCGTGAGCTTTTCGAGAGGGTTTTCAATGAATTCCAGTGTTTTGAGGATGTTTATGGGGGTCGCCGCAGCGATGTTATTCGCTGGCTCGGTCCACGCAGGATGCGGAATATTTGGCGGTTGCGCCGGCGGAGGCAATTGTGTCTCACGACATTCAGCAACCGATTGTGACTGCGGTAACGCAGCAGGTTGCGTATCCACCGTGTCCTATCAAACGCAAACGGTCATGCGTTCGCAGTACGTGACAGAAACCCGTCAGGTTCCGACGACCACGTATCAGCGTCAAACTCAGACTCGCACCCGTAACGTGACGAAGCAAGTTGCCCGCGTCGAAACACGCTCGCAAGAATACACCGTCAACGTGCCGGAAACCAAAACACGTACCGAAACCTACGACGTTCAAGTCGCCGTGCCGTACACGGAAGAGCAAAAGTACACAGTTTCGGTCCCAGTGACGTCGCAAGTCGAACAGTCCTACCAAGTCTCGGTGCCGCACACCGAGCAAGTCGAACAGACCTATTCCGTCCGAGTCCCGTACACCGAGACCAAGACCCAAGAATATACGGTCTGCGCCCCCTACACCGAGGAAGTCGAGCAAACCTACAGCGTTCAGGTTCCAGTAACGACCACGCAAACCCAAGACTATCAAGTCTGCGTTCCTTACACCAAAACCCAAACGCAAACGTACTCCGTTCGTGTTCCTCACACCGAGACCAAGACCCAAGAGTACACTGTCAGCGTGCCCTACACCGAGCAAGTTGAACAGTCCTACAACGTGTCCGTGCCCTACACCGAGCAAGTCACTCAGACCTGTAACGTGATGGTTCCTCACACCGAGCAAGTTGAACAAACGTACACAGTTCGTGTGCCCGTGCAACAAACTCAAACTGCCTACCGTACCGTTAGCAAGTGCGTGCCAGTGACCACCATGCGAACGGTTCAGCAAGATCTGGGCGGGTACGAGTGCCAAGCAGTTGCTTCCACACCCGCGGCAAGCGGTTGCGGTTGCGGCGGCGGCATCTTCAAGAGACGCTGCGGCAACCCGTGTGGTAGCTGTGGCGGATGCCAAAGCCGTTGTGGTTGCGGTGGCAACGTCGCCGCAGGTGCCGGATGTGCACCCGCAGTCAGCTATCGTCGCGTTTATATTCCCAACGTCGTGACCCAAGAAGTTCCGACGACGAACTATCAACGTTCGACCGAGCAAGTCCCTTACACCTACACCACGACTTCCTACACCTGCCAAACCAAGACCCGTACGGTCCCGGTTACCCGCATGCGTGCTGAAACTCGTGAGCGTAAGGTCAACGTGACTCGCTGCCGCACGGAAACCCGCACCCGCACGGTTCCCGTGACTCGCTGTCGCCAAGAAACCCGTACTCGTGACTACCAAGTCACGTCGTACACGACCGAACAACGGACTCGCGAAGTCCCCGTTCAACGCACTCGCCTGGAAACTCGCACCCGCGAAGTTCCCGTGACGACCATGCAAAACGAAGAACGGACTCGTACCGTCAAGGTTCAGAAGACTCGTCAAGAGCAACGCACTCGTGAATATCAAGTCACCAAGTGCCGCACTGAGACTCGTACTCGTACGGTTCCCGTGCAACGCTGCAAGACCGAAACTCGTACTCGCACGGTCAATCAAACGACCATGCAGAACGAAGAACGTACGCGCACCGTCAACCTGACGCGAACGGAAACTCAACAACGCGAACGCGAAGTTTCCTACACCGTCTGCGTTCCCGAAAAGCGGACTCGCACCTACGACGTGACCGTCTACGACACCGTCACCGAAGAAGTTCCTGAAACCTACACCGTTTGCGTCCCCGTGCAAACGATGAAAGAAGTTCAGGTCCGCGTCTGCAAACAGGTTCCAACCACCATCCAGGTTCCCGTTTACAACGCACCTGCGGCCGGTTGTGGTTCGGGTGCAGTGCGAGCGACTCGCGTTGTTGCTCCGATGCACGGCACCCCCGTCATGCGAACCGGTGCAGGTTGCACCAACTGCGGCGCCTAGTCGACGCTTCGAACCGACTCGCTCTCCGGAGTGAGTCGTTAGGAACTGAATAGCGAAACCGCGTGAGCACCCGCTCACGCGGTTTTTTCATGCGCCGAACACTCGCGGGATACACACTCGCGAGACGGGCTTCCTACGATTCCAACCAATCTAACTGCGTGATCTTACGCAGCCGATCGTCAAAATTCCCGATCAGCCCGCCGACCATGACCCATTCATGGGACTGACGCAGTTCGATCTCTCCGAACTTGTTGATGCGTAAGATCGAGTCACCGGTGACACCCGAATCGTGCAATTGACGCATGTCAATCTCGCCTTCGTTGACGACGTCCAGCAGTGTTTTGCCCGTGAGTTCGATGAACTGCATGACGGAGGTTGCGGACATGGCTCGCTGAGGTGGTTTGAGTGAATCGGGAACCGGTCATTCGATTCCCCGTTCCGACTCATTTTACTTTAACGAATCCTGTTTTGGACTTCGGTCGTCAAATCTTCACCGGAAAAATCGAGGTGCACGACTCGCCCCTCCGCATCGATGACCGCGACAAATAACAGCGTGACGGCACCGAAACGATAGGCGACTTCGTTGACAATCTCGGCTCCCGGATCGGACTCGCTGCGGAAACTTGGAAATTCCAGATGCTCACGTCGTACAAATCCCTCCACATCGGTGCCCGCCACGTCGAGGTTCATCCCAACAATCGCCACCCGCTCTGGATGGTTGGCTTGAATTTCTTGCAGGTTCGGCAGCACTGCCAAGGAATCGGGAAACGCACTGGACCAGAACGGCATCAAGACGATCTTTCCGCGATAGTCTTCCAGCTTCAGCGGACGAGCATCGACCGACGGCAGATCGGGATCAAACTCCTGACCAATCACTTCGCTACGATTCTCGCGGGCGAGGATCGCCGTCCGAGCGACTCGCCCTATCGCGTCTTGGCGATCGGCGAATTTCTGCTGCAAAACTTCGTACGTTGCGGTCGCGATATCGTCGCGGCCTACCGCCTCGGCTTCCAAACTCGCGCCACATAGAAATTCGACCGTCAATACGTCCGCGGGTGTCACGAGAACCTCGTCAATCGCCGATCGCCACGCTGAGGCACTGACTCGCTCAGGGGCGTCCTTGTCGCCCTCGCCCGCATTGCCATCCAGGTCCGCAGTCGCGGTGCTCACGAATTGCTGGCGTAGTTGATCGAGACGTTCCAGTGCGGTGTCCTCCTGCGAAAATCCCGACGCCGCGATCATGGCGGCCATCCGAGCGACTTCGGCGTCCCGGGCGTGTCCAAATCGCTCGACGATCAAATTTCGCACTTCCGTCGCTTGATCTTGGTAGTCGTACTGCAGGAGCGCATCCTTGGCTTGTCCCAACACCATCAACGTGGCCACATCGACCTGCTCATTCGCATCGAGCAGTTCATGAACCAGCTTGAGGACGCCTGCCGCGGCGTCGGGCTTGCCGTGCCGCAGGGATTCAATCGCCAGTCCGATGAGCACCAGGTGACTGTCTGACCGCAAGGCGGCGTTCGGCGAATCGCGAGATTGTTCTGCAAGCGATTGCAGTTCCTCGGCCGCCTTCAGATCGCCCATGGATGCTAGATGCGAGAGGGCCTGCAAGACGCCGCGATGCCCCGCGACTTGATCGCGCTCGCTCGCGTCGGGATGCTGACTCAATCGTTCCGCAGCGACCCGCTTGAGAGCCACGACCCGCTCCACTTCGTGCTTCACCGCCTGCGGGTCGGTGATTCCGGTTCGCCCATTAATCAGGGCACCCATTTCCCGATCGGCGTCACCTAAGAACGCAGACAACTCTCGGGGGCCCCAATCTGAACGTAGTTGCAGACGAGAAATGAGCGAGTCTGGGGACGGAAGTTGCTCGGCCACCGACCGTGCGTCTCCCATCGACTCGCTAGCCCGCAATGACGGCGTCGTGGGTGAGGGTTCGCCGGGCGGCTGCGAATCACTGGCGACAAACTGCTTGCCAGGCGAAGCTGCGTTGCCAGGTGAACGCGAGGAAGGATCGAGACGGTCGCCCGCGGGACGGGCCGCTGCATTGTCGCCATCGGCGGGTGTCGGCGATCGACTGCAACCCGGAGAAATCATCGTCATCAGCCACACGCTGACAACCAACAGCGGCAACGCTCGTGTCGGCACGATGCTCGCAACGAAACGCTTGGACCGGTAAATTTGCACGTGCATTGTCCCTTCGGTGGAAGCCAAAACCAGCAGTCTAGACTGATTCTCAGCAACGGGGAAACCCGCATGTTTGCGGCCGCACGTGAGTGACAGCGACTCAGACGCGAGACAGCGACTTAGGCAGCGTGATGGTCCACCGACAAGGCTTCGAGCAAACTCGCAAATCGCTTGCTCGCTTCTTGCCGGCGCTCCATACGCTCTGAAACTGTCCATGTGCTGCGAATGCCGCGAACACGACGCAAAATCTCGATATCCGATAGTCGCGTCTCATCTTGAGTCACGCCAGCAACTGACGAGACAAACGACGGGGCGGCGGTTGAGACGGTAGCGGAAGCAGTCATCATGGGTATTCATCCTGAAATAGGGGGTATGTCGGCCGCGAACTGCTCGGCTCGCGGTTCCGTTTTTAACGATACTGCGACGTCGTGCAGAAGACGTGCCAAACCTTCATCGAAACCGTGGTTCATCAAGTTTTTTTGAGAATCCAAAAAGTCCGCATCGAGACCACGGCTCGAAACGACGCTTTCCAGTACTTTTCAGCAAGCTGGCAAGCCCTCGTGATTCTATTTTCGCTGAGCACATGATGGTCGTGACGCTCGGTCCGATGACAATTTTGAGCTGACAATCAGTCATCGCCGAGCGACTCTTTTGCAAAATCTTGTAAATTTTGCCAGCGGCGGTCCGGTAACCGCATGAGTTTCAGTTCATTCGGGTCGCCCCAGGTCGCAAACAGGTCGCCGATCCGCTCGTTGAGTCGCCGGCAACCTTCACGCGAGGCCGCCCGGCCATGCAAGTCAACGTATTGAACCCGCCGTCCATCATCGAAGATTGTGGCATCAATTTGCCATCCTTCGGCCTGGTTGGCCCACGTGAGCGAACCGTCCCATTCGAAAAACAGTCCTGGAAGCGGTTCCATGGCTCGGGCAATCCGTTCGAGCGAACGACCCAGCGGACGGCCTTGTCCAGAATAAACATAGGCCTGAAACGAAAAAAAGGGAGACATTCCGGCACCATCGAGCGTATATTGGAAGGAAAAGAGATTTTTACGGGTTTGTCAACCCGGAATTCCTTGACCGCGTCAGTTTTTGTCCTAGAGTAAAGTGCTCTAGGATCCCCGTCCACGGTTAAGAACCCTACGGCCTGTCCTTCCTACCGATGAATTGGAAGGTCGTTTTTGAGAGATACTGTGGCCATTGTAAAGGAATTAGTCCATGTTGGTTTTGTCAAGAAAGAAGAACGAAAGCATCATCATCAACAACGATATCAAAATCGTCGTTGTTGAGATCCGCGGCGACAAGGTGCGTTTGGGTGTTGAAGCCCCGCGAGAGGTGCCCGTTCATCGACAGGAAGTCTATGAAGCGATCCAGCGTTCCAACGAAGCCACCGATAGCTCCATCGAGAGCTAGTTCGCGGCGACCCCGCGAACATGAACTTGTTGAACTCCTGGCAGCGTTGGCCTCTAAGCTCACCGAACCGGCAGCCTGGTTGGCGGTACGTTCGTGTGCTGCGAGAAAGTTCAGAAACGGACTTATCTCATTTTTCCCAGCTCCTTGCCTGTGAACCCTTGACGCCTCCAGCGTCTCCTTGTAAAAACACGCCCATCACGGCAGCGATGCCGCTTTGAGGTCCCTTCGTCTAGCGGTCTAGGACACTGCCCTTTCACGGCGGCAACA
>JBDNIG010000614.1:0-5526 GCA_041688415.1 Rhodopirellula sp.
ACGCCGACCCACCAAACGTATGTGTCCGGTTTTTCCAAGAAAATGGTGGGTCTGCATGGCTGACGCCATTTGACCCACCCTACTTTATTTGACCCACCCTACTTTATTTAGCCCGCCCCAGTAATGAAGCGGGTCATTGAAAGAAAATGGAACAGCTCGATTATATCGCATCGGTTCTTGACGAACTGGCGATGCTGCGAAAGGTCCAGGGGCGAACGGATGAAGCCCGAGAGTGCTGGAATCAAAGTCTTGAAATGTTTACGCAGCTGCAATCGGTCAAGATGATCGCGGAAGTCACGGACCAATTGAACCGACTCACGGAAGGATAACCATTCGGTGGAACTCGTTTCGCCGCGTGTGCATCGGGCTGTGTTCGTCCCGAGAAGATTAAGAATACCGTTGGCGGACACGAAGTCCGCCATCTTCTGCGGCACGAAGCCGTGCAGGCGGTGGGCTCTTTGCGACGCATACGAAGTGCGCCGTAACTGCTTCGGCTGGAAGTCGCCAGTGGAGTAGAAAGAAGAGAAACTGACAGCCGCATGGACAGTCGGTGGAATGCCCCGCAGCTTTCCCGGCGAATCGTGTTGCCATTCTCCTTCGAAAACAGCCCCCAAGGTGTTCCCGGTTGAGCGCAGCGCTGGTTCGCTAAACCTTTGGGGTTGCGAGATTTTTGCATTGCGCAAGTTTGCTTCCGCATCTCCGCCTCATGCAGACCACCCCCAGTCCATCTAGTCTCCGTTCTCCCGCACGCTTCGTGGAGGTCGTGCGGCTTTGAAGTTATGGCAATGTAACGATTTACCTCTCCCAGCGAAGCTGGGGGAAAGGGGAGCAACGCCGTTCAGGCGTTCGCGAGGGAGGGGGCCTACACAGCGACGGTTGCCATGCGGTTTGCCGTACACAACGCTCAGCACCGAGCCCCCTCCCGAACGACGGCTAAAGGCCGCGTTCGACCTCCCCCAAAGCAAAGCTGTGGTGGAGGTAAGTTGCGGCGACGTCTACACTTAAAAGTCGCACGACCTCCGTTGAGGAGAGGGGAGGCAAGTTTTACACCATTGGGTGCATTCTGGTTTCCGAGTTCCCGCCTGCTGGGGTCGGTTCGGGAGGCAGGAGCCACGGTGGCAGTGTGTTCCCAGGCGGGCGACTGGGAACGAGTGAGCGGAACTAGGGTAAGGCACTGCGGAGGGTCGCTTGGTCGATGCCGGTAACGTGGATGGTTTTGATGCGAGAGGTCTGGCCCGCAGTGATGTCCACGTTGGACTTGGCGATGCAGAGCCATTTTGCGATTGCCTGGATCACCGCGGCATTGGCTTTGCCGTCTTCCGGCGGTGCCGTCACGGCAATCTTCAAAGCTCCATCGTGCGTTCCGCCCAGAGCCCGTTTTTTGGCTTTCGGTGTGACCCGGACCGCGAACTGGCAGCCGGCCTGCGTTTCTCGAATTTCAATCATAGTTAGTTGCGACTTGCGAGCCGGTGTCGGAGCTTGGCTGTTTTTCTCGCAACTCTTTATAGGATACGATGCAGTTGAGTGAGCCGGAAGTGCGTTTTCGCATTCCATCACATCCATACTCCTTTTGCATCCAAATTTGCTATGACCGAGCCGACTGAACCCGTTTTGCTAGAGATTGATCGCGAGGCTGCCCCGTTGGCAAACGCTGTCGCAACTTCGCCGCTGCGGTTGTGTTTGGCTACAGGGTCCCCGCGCTGACGCACGGGGCTAGATGCTACCATCGCTCCGCGATTGAAATCCGTCCAAGGTGGACAGGATATAGGGTCTGCTTTCGACCCAAAACCTTGTGGCAGCACCACCGGTTTGGCAGCCCAGCCAAGCGTCCAAACGGCTGGTTAAAATCAGAGTTTGCCGCAACTCTAGCCTTCGATGACGATGCCCATGCTACGGGCGGTTCCTTGGACCATCATCGCGGCTTGCTCAATGCTCCGCGCGTTCAGGTCGGCCATTTTCTTTTCCGCAATCTCTTCGCACTCGGCCGCGGTGACCTTGCCGACTTTGTCTTTATTGGGAACGCCACTGCCTTTGGCAATGCCAGCGGCAGCTTTGAGCAACGACGCCGCTGGGGGGCTTTTGGTAATGAAGTCAAAGCTACGGTCGTTGTAAACCGTCACGATGACCGGAATCGGCGTGCCGTTGTATTCCTTGGTACGATCGTTGAACTGTTGAACGAATTGGCCGAGGTTGACGCCGAACTTACCCAACGATGTTCCAACAGGGGGCGCGGGCGTGGCTTGTCCACCAGGAACTTGGAATTTGGCTTGGCCAGTGACTTGTTTTGCCATGAGTGTAGCTATTAGCTGTTTGCGATTAGCGGTTCGCTGGAAAGTTGCAGTTTTCGCTGCGGAGCTTGCGCCATCAAGGGTCAGGAAACTTGGAATACGGTAAAATTTGGCCGTTCAAAATAGCTAAAAGCTACCCAAAAACAGCACCTCGCTTTTCTAAAGCGGTTCGACTTGCCAGTGGTCGAGTTCCATGGGGACGCTACGGCCGAAGATATTGATGATCACGGTAACACGACCGTTGGCTTCGTCGACCACATCGACTTCGCCTTCTTGGTTCTCGAAGTTGCCTTCCTTGACGCGAATTCGATCGCCGACCTTGAACGGGATCGCGGTCTTGATCGGGGTCTCGTCTTCGTCATCGACCAACGGTCGGTTGACGAATCGCTCGACATCCTCTGGTTCCATGGGCATCGGTTTGCCGGCTGACCCGGTGAAATCGCTGATCCCACCGGTTTCACGCACGAGAAACCACGTGTCATCATTGATCGACATGTACACCATGATGTAGCCGGGTAACAATTTACGTTTGCTGACGCGTCGTTTCCCATCGCGAGTGAAGGTGGCAACGTCTTCGGTGGGGACCACGATCTCGCCGAAGTACTCCTCCATGCCCTCCATCTTGACCTTCTTACGGAGTGCGTCGGCAATGGAGTCCTCACGGTTGAACGCGACCTTGAGAATATACCAATCCATCGGCGACTCGTCGGTCACCTCAGGCTTGGGAGGCTCGTTGGGGTCGACCGGTGCCGCTGGCGGCAGTGCCGGCCCAGCCGATGCGTTCGCGGACTCAGCCGATGCGTTCGCGGACTCAGCCGAGGCGTTCGCCGATTCGGTAGCCTCGTCAGCGCCGTCGGCTTCCTCGTTTTCGACCAGTTCGTTTTCGGTAATTTCGTTTTCGCTCACGAAGTGACCCCGAGCTTGCTGAAGATAAATTGCCAGACGATATCAAACGCGAACAACGTGATGGCGAGGAAAAAAATCGTAAAAATCACCACCACGGCAGCCCGTTTTAATTCATCTTTGCTGGGCCAGGTAACCTTATTCATCTCGGCTTCGACGGCGATCAAAAAGTCCCCGAATTTCGGCCAGTTGACGACACGGAAGCCGAACCACAGGCCCACCGCCAGAAACACGCCCGCGATCGACCGTGCGGCAATCGTGTTATCCATGATGGTGGGCAAGAAACCGTACAGGCGCCAACAACCGAGCCCGACGATGACAAAAATTGACACCGCCGTCAGTTGTCGGACCATCCGGCCCTGGTTGGGCTTGTACACATTGCTGTGAAACAACTCGCTCACCAATGGAGTCATCGCCGTACCCGATTGAGTGATCTCTTTTGACATTCCCTTAGGTCCCTCACAGCCAATGATTTCGGCAGGAATTTTTTACATTTGAAAGCAGGGGCGGCGAGAGTCGAACTCACAACCGTTGGTTTTGGAAACCAGTGCTCTGCCAATTGAGCTACGCCCCTGGATTACCGAGGCCCCGGATAGCGAATGTTTCACCATCCGAGGCTCAGCAATACGATTGTAGCGACAATCCGTCCTCAGCTAAACACCAAGGCGGACCGAAGCGGTCACCTATGCGATGATTTTTGTCACGACGCCCGAACCGACGGTCCGGCCACCTTCACGGATGGCGAAACGAACACCGTCATCCATGGCGATCGGCTTGTGCAATTCCACTTCAACCTTGACGTTATCGCCAGGCATGCACATGTCGGCACCGACCAAGTTGGCGGTGCCGGTGACGTCCGTCGTGCGGAAGTAGAACTGAGGACGATAACCGCTGAAGAATGGCGTGTGACGGCCACCTTCGTCTTTGCTCAGGCAGTACACCTCGGCTTCGAACTTGGTGTGCGGGTTGATGCTCTTGGGCTTGGCCAAGACCTGACCACGCTGAATATCTTCGCGTTTGACACCACGGAGCAGGCAACCGACGTTGTCACCAGCACGTCCTTCGGTCATTTCCTTGCGGAACATTTCGACGCCGGTGCAGGTGGTCTTCACGGGGGTATCGGAGAGGCCAACGATCTCGACTTCTTCGCCAACCTTGACCACGCCGCGTTCAATCCGGCCCGTGGCAACGGTTCCACGGCCTTCGATCGAGAACACGTCTTCGATCGCCATCAGGAACGGCTTGTCGTCTTCGCGGACGGGCTCGGGGATGTACTCATCGAGTGCGTCCATCAGTTCCGAGATGCACTTGGATGCTTCGGGATCCGTGGGATTATTGTACGCTGGCAACGAACTGCCCTTGATGACGGGCACGTCATCGCCGGGGAAGTCGTACTTGCTGAGCAATTCGCGAACTTCGAGTTCGACGAGTTCCAGCAACTCTTCGTCGTCAACGAGGTCACACTTGTTCAGGTACACCACGATGTAAGGCACGCCGACCTGGCGGGCCAACAGCACATGTTCCTTGGTTTGTGGCATCGGGCCATCGGCGGCCGACACAACCAGGATCGCACCGTCCATCTGGGCGGCACCCGTGATCATATTCTTAACGAAGTCAGCGTGGCCGGGGCAATCGATGTGGGCGTAGTGCCGATTTTCCGTCTCGTACTCCACGTGAGCGACGGCGATGGTCACCGTCTTCGTCGCGTCACGAACCGTACCGCCCTTAGCGATATCGGCGTAGCCCTTCGCTTTGGCTAGACCCTTGGTCGCTTGCACGGCCAAGATAGCACCCGTCGTGGTCGTTTTACCGTGGTCAATGTGGCCAATCGTCCCGACGTTCACGTGGGGCTTGGTCCGGTTAAATTTATCCTTAGCCATGCTAATTTCACCTACAATTGCAATCTGCACCACTACTTTCGCTGAGATACGCTCTGCAAAAGCCCTCATCGCCCGCGACCGTGTTCACACCCACGGTAGATCGCTGACAACTCGGCCGTGCCGATCGCATTCGACTTTGAAAATCGAAACGAAACGGAATTGTTTGGGCGCCCCGTATCTTGTTAGGCCAGCCACATGCTCTTTGCATGTAATCACACCGACCCTCCGGGCGCCCCGAAAGCTGCTGATGGGATTTGAACCCATGACCTCATCCTTACCAAGGAGGCGCTCTACCCCTGAGCTACAGCAGCAGAAGAAAGCTGCTAGCGGCTAGCGATTAGCTACTAGCTCGGCAGCCGCAAATTTCACGGCCAGCATAAAAGCTAGTGGCTAGTAGCTAGTAGCTAGTAGCTCTCTTGTAAGCGGGTGAAGGGAATCGAACCCTCGTATTCAGC
>JBDNIG010000615.1:0-3629 GCA_041688415.1 Rhodopirellula sp.
ATCAACATATCAAGGAATTTTGCAGATTACATTGGTTGAGGATTTAATGCTTCGCTTAACTGGCAATTCCACAATCTCAAAAATTGAAAAAGTGCGAAAACACGGCGTTTTTGAACGGCGGGTTGCCGGTCACACCCATTTCGTTTTAACCTTTCGAAATCTGGCATCGGTGTTTCGACGGGAGTACGCGGCTTTCGAGTCAGCAAGGGACCGAGCGGCACTTACGTCCATATGGGGCGAGGCGGGCTTTACTATCGCAAGACCCTGTCTTCACCGAGATCGCGATCTCCACCGGGTTCGCGACGACGAAACTTTAGTCGCCCAACGCTTCACTCCACCACGTTGCCAGACGAAACGCTTGGGCCGATGCACCCAATCGGCTCGGAAGATGTCGCTCGCATGGAGGACTCCGACTCCGTCTCGCTTTTAACCGAAATCGAACAAAAGCGCCAACGCATTCGATACTGGCCATTTGCCGTTGTGGTCGCGTTTTTTCTCGCCATGTTCATGCTTGGTTCTGGTGTGCCCGCTTGGCTGTCAGCACCCTGCATTGTAGTTCTGGCTGCCGGAGCCGTGTTTGTCTATCATTACGACCAACTGCAAAAGTGCGTCGTGCTGATGTACGATTTGGAGGGACCGATTCTGGAATCTTATCAGGATTTGCACGGGGCGATCGACGCGATGGCGCGTTGCGGAGCCGTCTGGCGTATCACCGCAAAAGGAAACGTGCACCAACCAAAGTACCATGCTGGTGCTAAGGAGCTATTCAACCGCGATCGCGTTTCGGTCGGATACAGGAATCCGCCCTTTATAAAAACGAATCTGTCCGTCCCATTCTTGCCTCTCGGGAAGATCTCACTTTATCTTCTGCCCGATCGCGTGCTCGTGTTCTCCTCCGATAGTGTAGGGGTAGTCGATTACGTAACCCTTCGTACTTCAGTGGCTCCGGTCCGTTTCATCGAACAAGGCGCCGTTCCGTATGATGCGAAAGTTGTCGATCATACCTGGAAGTTCGTAAATAAAGATGGTCTTCCTGATCGCCGGTTTAATAGCAATCGACCAATACCAATTTGCCAGTATGAAGAGATGCGTCTGGAAAGCCCTGCAGGAATTCGGGAAGTATTACAAGTCTCGCGTCTTGGCACGTCGGCTTGTTTTGAATCCGCAATCACTGGAGTCACGCAGTGTATTTTGCAGGCTGAGGAAGCTGAAGGTGGGCGATTGCTCAATGAAGCGTCCGCGCAACCGGAAATCGAAAATTGCGAAAGCCAAGAGCAAGTCAACGACACTGTGTGCGAGACTTCCTCAGCCACTGTCGCTGAAGATGCGCGGCCCTCTGCCGCTAAGCTCTACGAAGCGCTGTTTGATCTGCTCTGTTGCATCATGGTTGCCGACGGTCGCGTATCGAGCAGCGAGAAAGCAACGATTGCTGACATCATGGTGAAACTTAAATCTGGCTGGACTGGCGACAAGTGTGACCTGCGAGTAAACGCATTTATCGCTGAAGTGAAGACGCTCGGATTTTCCAGTGTTTGCGAACGCTCGATCGAGACCCTGCCAATGTTCACGGCGGCGAATCGCGAAAATACCGTTATCAAGTGTATCCAGATGGTGGCAAAAGCTAACGGAAAAGTGGCGCAACGTGAACAAAGGCTTTGCAAGCGGATTGTTCTCCGGCTAAAAGATTCAAATGCGACGATCACGGAGAAAAGTTAACGGTTTGTGCCGAAATAACACCAGTTTGAAAGGATCGTCCGCGATTTGGCGGCCATTTCAAAATCAGTCGTCGGAGGCAATGCAAAGAATCATCGTGGCTGATAACATACCCAATCCCGCCCCAATTCGTAGCGAAACTCGCCAAGAGTTTTGGCCATCCCGCACGAGTTCCTTCTATTCCCCGTCCGCACTCATCTCATGCTTCAACTCCACGACAAAATTCAAGCAACCTGTCAGTACATTCGCCAGCACACCGAGCGCACGCCGCGGGTCGGTATCATCCTCGGCACCGGACTCGGCGGACTGGTCGGAGACATCGACGTCGAGGCGACGCTGGACTACGCCGACATCCCCAATTTCCTCAGCTCGACGGCGACGGGGCATGCCGGACGTCTCGTCATTGGCACGCTCGGCGGCGTCCCGATCATGGCGATGGAAGGCCGCTTTCATTTCTACGAAGGCTATTCGCTCCAAGACATCACGTTGCCGGTCCGCGTCTTCAAAGAACTCGGTGCCGAACTGCTGATCGTCAGTAACGCCTGTGGCGGGCTCAACCCGTACTATCAAAACGGGGACATCATGGTCATTGAAGACCAGATCAATCTGTTGGGCGGCAACCCGCTGATCGGGTTCAACGACGATCGGCTCGGACCGCGTTTCCCCGATATGTGCGAACCTTATGACCACGAGTGGATCGAGCGGACGATGAACGTCGCTCACCGCGAGGGCTTGCACCCGCACAAAGGCGTCTTCGTTGCCGTGGCCGGGCCGTGCTTGGAAACCCGCGCCGAATACCGCTTCCTCCGCAACGCCGGTGCCGATGTTGTCGGCATGAGCACCGTGCCCGAAACGATCGTGGCGATTCACTGCGGATTGAAAGTCGTCGGGTTGAGCGTGGTCACGGACATGTGCCTGCCCGACGCGATCGAACCCGCCAATGTCGCCGAGATCATCGCCACGGCCAACGCCGCCGAACCGCGCCTGCGGGCCATCGTCCGCGGCGTCGTTGGCGAACTGAGTAGCAGCGTCTCTCCGAGACACTGAATCGAGACACTGAATCGAGACGAGCGTGCCTATTTCGTGAGCCGAGTCGCGGAGGCGGTCGGCTCGGCGGCGCTGCCCGGTGCCTTACGGCACTCGGCTCACGACTGCGTCGCGCCAGTCGATTAGGCAATCGCCGCAGCTCAATCGAGTCTCGGAGAGACTCGTCTACTCAGTCCGATTCACCCCCACTCCCATTCTGCTAAAATATCGGTTCTCCTCGTCGAATACTTTTCTCCCCACGCAAGCACCCCCGGCTCCCATGAGCGACCCCACCTATACCGAGCGTCAACGCCACTTGCGCAATATCGTTGTGATGGCGCTGGCCGATGGCTCGATTGGCCAGCGTGAAGTCGAATGGGTGGCCGATCGATGCGTCGAACTCGGTCTTGGCCAAGACGACTTGCAATCCGCTCTCGCGTACGGACTCGGCGATGATACCGCGCTCGAACTGCCGCCCGACGACACTTCGCGAGAAGCGTTGCTCGCCGATTTGATCTCGATGATGGCTGCCGATGGATATCTGGCGGAATCGGAAAAGCGGCTCTTCGCTCTCGCCGCCGCCCGCATGAATATCGTCGGCGAACGACTCGATCAGATCATCACGTCCGTCGTCAGCGGGCAGGAGTCTCGCGGATCCAAAGACGACTCGGCGTGAGCGATGCAACCCAGCGCCGTGCCAAAGTCCTGATCACTTCGGGGCCCACGCGGCAATATCTCGATCCGGTGCGATACCTAACCAACGCTTCGAGCGGACGGATGGGCGCGGCCCTCGCCGCCGCCGTGCTGCAACATGGTCACGAGGTCGTGATTGTGTCCGGTCCCGTCGCGGTCGACTATCCCGCTGGCGCCGACGTCATCCACGTCGTCAC
>JBDNIG010000089.1:0-4337 GCA_041688415.1 Rhodopirellula sp.
GACCACGCTCGCGCCACTGGACTTCAGCGCCGCGGCGACCCGGATAAAATGGATGGCATCACCGAGACCTTGCTCGGGATAGATCACGATGGTTCGATCGGTGAGCGGCTCGCCCGACCATACGGGCACGTCGATGCCGGCGGTCCGCCACGCCGTTGCCACCGCAGGTCGGCTCAGGCCGGGCATCCGCCAACGCCAACGAAACTCCTCGAACCCCTTTTGATAGTCGCCCATCAACAGTGAGATCACGCCGAGATTGCGGTGCAGTTCGGCGTTGTCGGGGTCGACTTCTAACCCGCGTGCATACCACTTCAGTCCCCGCTCGACGTCACCGTTCCAGACCCACAGAGTGCCGCGATTCTTCAGTGCTGACAGATAATTGGGCTGCTGCATCAACGATTTTTTGAAGCAGCGTTCCGCTTCATCGACACGTCCGAGCATCCGCAACGAATTGCCCAAATTATTCCAGGCAATCGGAAAGTGATCCTTGATCGCCAAGGCCTTGCGGTACGACTTGACGGAACCGTCGAAATCTCGCACATCAAACTGAGCGATACCGAGATACACCCAAGCTTCGACCGAACCGGGAACCTGACGCAAAACGCCGCGATACAATTGCATCGCGGTGTCAACGTTTCCGCTCTGGTGAACCTGCCAACCCTGCTGCAGAACTTCGCCGACGGACGGCATCAGTCCAGGAACCCGACCAGATCTTGGCTGCGGCTGGGTTGCTGCAGTTTCCGAACCGCCTTGGCTTCGATTTGTCGAATCCGCTCGCGGGTCACCTTGAAAATATGGCCGACTTCTTCGAGCGTGTAGCTGTAACCGTCACCGAGGCCATAACGCAATTTGATAATCTCGCGCTCGCGGTAGGACAGCGATTTCAGCACCCCGGTGATCCGTTGCCGGAGCATCTCCTGGGTCGCACCAATTTGCGGGCTTTCGGCGGTACCGTCAGGTAACAAGTCACCGAATTGGCTGTCTTCGCTATTACCAACGGGCCGGTCCAGCGAAATCGGAAAGCGGCTCATCGTGAGCACCCGGCGGGCTTCTTCGATGGTCACTTCGGCGCGGCGGGCGGTTTCTTCGATCGATGGCTCTCGTCCGAGTTCTTGCAGCAACGTGCGAGCGACGTTTCGAACGCGGCTCATCGTTTCGACCATATGGACGGGGATCCGAATCGTGCGGCTTTGATCGGCCACCGCCCGCGTGATCGCTTGGCGAATCCACCAGGTCGCGTAGGTGCAGAACTTGAATCCACGGCGGTACTCGAACTTATCGACCGCTCGCATCAAACCCGCATTGCCTTCCTGGATCAGATCGAGGAACGACAAACCGCGGTTGCGATACTTTTTGGCAATCGAAACGACCAACCTCAAGTTCCCTTCGCTGAGCTCTCGCTTGGCTTGCTGGTACTCACTGTACACCCGGCCAAGCATCGCGCAACGGTTCCGGAGCGAGGTCGGTGTTTCTTGACAAGCGGTCAAAATTTGGCGGCGTTCGTGCAGCAACTGATCGCGGACTTCACGACCGTGTTTGGTACGTTTTTGGACTTTGATCTGCGTGTCGATTTCATCAAGTCGGCGGGAGAATTTCTCCAGCATCCCGATTCGGGTTTCGATCCGCGGGGTGCGCAATCCAAGCTCTTCGACCAATCGCACCGCGCGGCGGCGGCGGCGGGCGAGTGCTCGCCACGCTTCGGCGCGGCGACGGGCGGGTGTGCTCTTGCTCATCGCGACTTTCCAGTCATGCCGATTCCGGCTGAGCAACGTTTGCAGGGTCCGGAGGTTGTGCGGCAACCGGCCGACGATCTGCGCCTTTTCCAAATGGTCCGTGACGCTGACCTGGACCGTTCGGTCGAACGGCAACTGCCCCCGGTAGACCTTCTTGAGCGTCTTGTACGCTTCTACAAGGACGTAGTGGTTTTCGAGCAGTTTGGTGCGAAAGCGGCGGCGAGTCTCCTCGATCCGCTTGGCCAATTCAATTTCTTCACGACGGGTCAGCAGCGGGATCTCGCCCATCTGCGTCAGATACATGCGAACAGGGTCGTCCGACCAAGTTTCCGACTCGTCGATCGCGATCAATTCATCCGGGCTCTCCAGTTGAACTTGGCCGTCGCTGAGGTCGGCGACGCTCACACCGTTATCGTCCTCGCTGTCGTCAACGGGAAGTTTACGAAAGCCTTGCGAAACGACATCGGTATTTTGCGCCGAAACATCGTCAAAATCATCCATCATCGGGTCGAACAAAGTAATAACTCCTTCAAAGTATAAATGTCTATTTTTCGCGATGTTGTGGCGAGTGTAGTTGGCAGCAGCGGTAAAACGAGTCAAGTTGCGAGAGATTATTCATAAGCGAGGAGCGATTCCGGCCAATGTCAAAAATACACCCCTTACGATCACCGTTGTGCTTGGCGAGTATCAGTCGGTCAATCTTCGTGTGGGTTCCAGTGGAAGTCTCTGAGCCGATTGCCAACGCGAGCATCTTGCTGTAATGTCAATCTACCACCCATTGGCCTACCCATCCCAAGTACCTCGCGAAATGGAAAAAGATTCCGATTGGCTGAACTTCCCGGTTGGGGTGAACTTGCTGTCTCGGAAAAATTTCCGGCACGAGTTCACTTTCAAAGGATACAATCCTCGAAAATGAAGTTCGCGTCGTAACCTGCAATGTCGGTGCAGATTATTTCGGCCGGCCGTCCTGGCTAGTCTGAGGAACCACACACCGGTGGGTGGCGCGAACCCAATCCCTTTAGGCTGCGAAGACGAACAACAGTTCGTTGTGTTGGATGTCGCGAATCATTTGGAAATGTCCGGTCGGGTGTGTCCACCTGACGGGAGCGACTGGTCGTGTGTTAACCTCAGCACATAGCAATGGTAGTCTGTCTGCGCGGCGGGTCTACCCAAGCAGCGTGTAATTTATGGACGTTGGTGGGGATTTTTCGTGGGTGCGGTCGTTTTTGGCGACATGTTTTTTTCAATTGACTCAGGTTCGACGATGTACAAACTGACGTGCCCGCATTGTGAGGCAACCAACGAGGTATCCGCGGCCAAGGCGGGTGGCGAGATCGCCTGCGACGCTTGCCACGAGTCCATTGACGTGCCGAAGCTCGGCGAGCTGCGCAAACATCCCGCCGCCACCGAGTCGGGCCAGTCCAAAACCGCTGCCAACGCGGCCGTCGGCCTCTCCGGTGGCCGGTCGCTGGCGTTCGTGACGCTCAGCCTGGTATGCCTGCTGAGCCTCCTCGGGGCCGTGTTCTGCGGCGTGAACTGGGCGACTACCGAAGTCCCATTCACGACCCAGAAACATCTCGAGCTGCTTCGGGACCATTATGCTCACGCGAGTTCCGCGCAACTGATCCGCGAGTACGAGGACATTACCGAATTTGGCGTGGACATCCCCCATCCGCTGCTATACCGCACGCTGGAGCTGAAAAGGGAGGCATGGAAACACAAAACGATCGGCTTTGCCGTGCTGTCCATCGCGACAGTTGTGCTGGCCATGATCGTCGGCCGGCAACGCCGCGCGAAAAATAGTCCCGCGTGAATTTCCGCCGCCAGTCTCGGCGGGCTCGGCCCGGTCGTCATTTTCCCAGCAGAGAACACCCCGTCGGAACCGGACACTTGGGCATCGCGTGCGCCCGCGCCTCCTCCAATCACCCACACAACTCCCCATGACTGATCACGCCCGAGCAATGGCACGCCTGTTTCAATCGCGTGCAGCCTTCGTTGATCCGAGTCGAAGCCGACGAAGCAACCTATAACCTGCACATCATCGTGCGTTTCGGACTCGAACAAGCGTTGATTTCCGGTGAGCTGTCCACCGACGATCTGCCGTTTGCGTGGAACGAGCGTGATCGGGATCAGCCCACCCCCGGCCGCCGATGGCGTGCTTCAAGACGTGCACTGGAGCGCGGGTTTGTTCGGGTACTTCCCCACCTACACAGTGGGTAACCTCATTTCCGCCCAGCTCTACGAATCAGCCGAAACTGCCCTCGACGCCCAAATCGAAGGGGGAGACTTTGCGCCGCTGCTGAATTGGCTGCGTGAAAATGTCCACGCCCACGGTCGCAAATACACCGCCGACGAATTGGTCCAAAACGCCACCGGCCGGTCCCTCTCAGCGGAACCCCTCATCGCCAGCCTGCGGCGGCGCTACGCCATGGTCTACGACGTGGCGTAAGCTTCCAGCTTGCGTTTCTCCAATCGCAAGCTGGAATTTACTTCACTACTCGCTCGGCGGAACGGCGTGGATTGTCCAGTAGACTTCTTCATCAAACGGCTTGCCGTGTGCGTCTCGCAACCGCGCGACGATCCGTAATTGATCGACCGGCCGGA
>JBDNIG010000616.1:0-5920 GCA_041688415.1 Rhodopirellula sp.
TTCTCAAACCGCCTGAGTCGGCGACGCCATTGATCGGCGAGTTGTGGATTGGGCAAGCGAGCCATCGGGTTTCTCCTGAAAGTGGAAAGAAACCCACCAAGCTAATGCCCCAGTCAACATGGGAAGATAGAACGCTTACACTTGCGACAGTCGTCTGTGAAGCTCTTTATAGCCGTCCGCGTTCGGGTGATTGCCAACGACATGGTGAATGATGTAACCGATCCATTTCGCTTCAATTGACCGACCGGAGACGACTTGAAGCTGATTGGCGATGGAACCACGAGGAAACTGCAGTTCCTCGATTGCGGGTGCACCGGCAGGAACGGGCATGCGCCAAACACTTCGCAGGCGACGATGCGCTTCTTGATAGCCTTTCGCCGAATTGGGGTAGACTTCACCAACGAAACTCTTATCGCGTGAAGAGAGAACGGTATTCCAACCCACTGAGAAGTTACCAATCGTGTGTTCGTTCGGAATGCTATACAGCATGATTGACTGCGGGTCGAAATCCGAAAAATTCGTCGTCGATACATCCGCACTGTCAAAGATGTTTCGTTCAACTTCTTGAGCGGTCCAGCCCAGTTCTGTAATGTAGTAGTCGCGAACTACCGGTTTGTTCCACGGAATGTTCGCGGCAGGACTCCTGTGTTCGTGAATTAAACCAAGTGCGTGGCCAAATTCATGAAGCACAACCCTGTTATATTCTGTGTCAGATGATGATTGGGTGAGCCACCCAAAGTTCATCGTAGGACTGTTGGCTGCAACCAATAGTGCATCAGTTCCGAGGTTTGACCACGAGCGACCACTCGCGTCAATGTTGACCCGAACATCTGACACACCGCTGTCAACAAATTTGAAATTGACGTCACAGTGTTCTTCCCACTTTTTCGCAATCTCGGCAACCTTCGTCCGAATTTGTGTATCGCCACTCAAGAACCGGACTCGTAGCTGACGCTTGCCCCATGTCTTGTCAATCGCGGCGGCAAGTTGGAATTGTGGTATGCCGTTAGGCTCGGGGGGCGGTATGCACAACTGTAGGTGAGTCATTATGTTGTTCTCCAGTAGGTATTCGTTACTGTCGGCTAACCGCGAGCGTAATCGGGCGGCGACGTTACGCGTTGATCTCAGATTCTGCCGGATTCGCCGCTCCGGGTCACACAATTGTTCGCAGCCGGGTCAGGTAGTGCCGTTGTCGAACCAGTAGTCGAGGAATGTTGATCGTTTCGCAAGCACTTCCTTGTAGACCGCGTTGTCTCGAACGACTTCGACACTCTTGTTGATTGCCGCGCACAACTCTTCGGTTACATGATTTGCATCCGGAAACACGACGAGAACGTTCTCTTTGTTTTCGAGTTCCTTGTAAAGCTCGTTGTTCTTGCCGTCATTGGAATAGTACTTGTCAACGAATGTGCGATCGATAACAACGGTAGCGTTGTCAGTGAGTGCCCCGTTTTTGGGCGAGTTACAAAAAGTGTATTCAGCGTGGTGGGTGAGCAAGAATGCCTTTGGATGTTTGATGAAGTTTGCCCAGCGCCGAATTGCCAGCAGAATCTTGAAGTGTTTGGTTCGATAATCTTCGTTGAGCTGAATGATGTTGAACATCGTGTCGATTCGCTCAACGAGCAGATAGCACAACATCAGGTAGGTTGTGTACGAAAAGTGGACGTTCTCTTGCGACTTGAACGTCTTGAGAAAAGCCTCGATCAGTTGAATGCTGTCGGCGAAATTGCAGCCGAGGCAGTTGTGATGATCGCTTTCCGTCGTGCCGAACACGTCGTGCAGTTGGCACATTGCGGGCGCGTCATCCTTGAATGCGTGTTCGGAGAAATACGCTAGCGCCTGCTCGAATTGCTTCTGCACGACAGAACTTTGTTCGTGATCAGGGTAGTTGTGGTCAGAGAAAGGCATGGCTCATGATCTTTTGGGTGAGATATTACCTTGAGGCGGCGAACGCCTGAGGTAACGTGGCACCGAACCGAAGGCGGTAAAATGGCGAAGCCAACCGCCGTAGTGGAGGTGACGCGCTACTCCCGTGCACCACTTTGTTCGTAGCGTCCCCTGGATCACGCGCGTAGCAACACGCTACGCACCGTTGGGAATACTGCAATCATATCGAGTCGTCGAGCGGGGGACAAGCAATTTCGGACATTGGGTTTCAGGCGTCGGAAATCAGCAGCATTGGATTCAGACGCCGGAGATGGCGGGCGATGGAATCCGTTGCAGCTTGCGGTGCAGTGCGGTCACCTGCGTCTACGAACTACTAAGTTATCCCCAGGTGAGTAGGGGGGGGCGGTAATAGCTAGATCGTACTGTTGCGACCTTAGTCAGTCAAGTTATTTGGCTTTTATTCCTCGGGAGTAAAAAGTGTCGACCGGACGGTTTGGCGCTACATGGTTTTCCGCGTGAGTGGGGTTGGCGTGGGGGGCGCTCAAAGCAGTGGCGATTTGGGGTGCTGAGGCTATTTGCTGTCAAGTCGCGAGGCGATAGGTGGGTAGGTAGTGTAGGGGGCCGGGTGGCTCTGGGGCATTCAGCGGCGAGCGGACAATCAATGTCGGGTTTACTTCATCGTCATTGACGCGCCGTGCGAACGTCATACTCGCAACGATTCTTCCGCGAGATCGAGCGTCTGGCGGTTCGATGCCAACACGGCCTGGTGGAAGTTGTTTAAGGCGATCCTTCCTGCGTCAAAGAATTTTGCCCGTGCTTTGGGAATCGCCTATCGTGGCGACTACCGAGAGACATCGACGTGGGTTCCGCGGTGTCTATTTGAGTCGCCGAATTGCCTTTGCGGCCAGTCGTGGCAAGCCACGCTGGATTTCTTTCCAGTCAAGGACCGCGTCTTTCTTGGGGCGGACGATAATGTCAAAACCGGTTGGGATGCTGGTTCGCTGCGTGCGGAATGATTCGCGAATCAATCGTTTCCATTGATTGCGGACGACCGCATTGCCCGTTTTCTTAGGGATTGTCACGCCCAGACGCGTTGCCGAGTCGCTGTCGTGCGCTCGCGGCAGGGCGAAGACGACGAGCGTGCCGTCGGCGGCACATCCGCCGCGGCGCATGGAACGCGTAAAATCGGCGTCTTTGACCACACGGAGAGCTTTTGGGAAACGGTGGTCCGACATCGACACGAAACAAAGAGGAGTGAACTGATGTAAAAACCGTCGCAACGAGGTTGTGAATTGACTATGAATCTGCCACGCAGCGGCGAAAAGGTAACCCGACGCGTGAGCGAGGCGGCGTGCAGTTCCTCGCTCACGCGTCGGGTTACCAAAAATCCACAGCCTTCACGTGAATTTTGATGGCAATTCGCATGAGCAGGATGCCGGAGCAAATGATGACACATCCGGCAGTGTAACGTAGAATCGTAGCCGTGCGTAATGACGACATCGGTCATCAGCGGCGTACGTCAACCTTCCCTGCTGTGAGCCGTCTACTTGTCCATCACCCTGCATCCGATCGCTGAGTCCACCACCGGACCGATTCATTTGGTCATCGGCGGCTACCGGTCTCGCCCGGCCTCCAGTGTGATTCGTGCGGCGGGACTGACCGGTTCGATTTATGCCGTGCATTGGGCGTCGGGACGTTGGAGTGAAGCGGGGGCCTCGATGGGTGTCGCCGCTCGTGGGGTGCGGTTCGGCATCCCCGCGATCCGTGCGGGGCGCACTTTGCTCGGCATTGGTTCGCTCGCGGGCGGCGCCGGCGGCGCTCTCGTGATGGGTGTCGGGCAGTTTCGCCATCGTTATTTCTGTGCGCGCCGCGACGGCGGACTGCTGCCGGCTTTGTTACGGGACGTGCCTGGCATCACCACGCGCCCCCTGATTCTATATGGTCATTCACTCGGAACGGTCGTTATCCGGGCCGCCTTGGAATCGCTCGAGGAACATCGCTACCGGATCGAAGACGTTGTGCTGATGGGTGGGATGGCCTCGCGATGTGGTTGGGAACCGTTGGCCGACCGCTTCACCGGACGGTTGATCAATTTGTACTCGCCGCGTGACAGTATCCTATCGATTTCGCCGGTGTGGGATCGCGTAGTTGGAACGGGCGAAGTTCAACGGGTGGGTGAGAACTTGCTGTCCGGCGAACGTGTGATCAACCACAACGTCAGCAGCGTGCTGCCTCATCCGATCAAAGCCATGGCCCACCACAGCGGGTACTGGCGTCACTTCGGTAGGTACATCGCCCCCCACTCGCGACGATGAGCGACCGATCTCCTGACGCGCTGACGATCTCAAACCTGCACGTCAGCGCCGCGAGCAATGTCTTGTTGAGCGACGTGTCGCTGAGCGTTCCGGGCGGCAAGATCACCGTTCTAGTCGGCGGCAGCGGCGCGGGCAAATCGGTTCTGCTGCGATTGTTAGCGGGCATTTTGCCGCGTGAACAGTCACCCGTGTACTGGGCAGGCGACTTGCGTTTTGGCGACGCGGATCTGGAATCCCGTTCGCACGGGCGCACGGGAATCGTTTTTCAACAATTTGCCTTGTTCGATGAACTGACGCCTACCGCGAATGTGCAGTTCGCGATCGATCATCGGGTTGATCGTGGGCAGCCGCCGCGGTATACGGCGGCGCAATGGTTGGAACTGCTCGGCGTGCCGGCTTCTCCGCCAGTTGCGGCGCTGAGCGGCGGCCAGAAACAACGCTTGGCGATTGCCCGGACGCTCGCCGCCGATCCTGAAATCATCCTGTACGATGAACCCACCTCGGGACTGGACGCGGCCACCGGCCACCGCGTTGCGGAATTGATCCAGGAAACCCAGCGCCGGTTTGAGCGGACGAGCCTGGTGGTGACGCATGATTACGCGACGCTATTGCCGATCGCCGACGAAGTCCTGCTGCTCGATTCGCACAACACCACGATTTTGTCGGTGCCGCGCGACCAGTGGGACCAAATTCCAGATCGGCTGCGAGCAGACTCGCTGCCTACCATCACACCGGCATCGACTCCGGCGGCGGAATCGAAACGTTCTCGTGTTGGGCGGCTTGGCGGAAAAATCGCCGACGTCCTCGGCAATTTCTTGGGTGCTACCGGGGCGGCACTGCAGGCGATTGTGCGGCTGCCAGTGGACGCATTCCCGATCGTCCCTCGACCGCGTTGGGCGGGGCGTTTTTTGTTGCACTACCTCGGTTTGATTGGCGGGCCGACGGCCTGTGTTTATCTCGCGCTCGCGGGTGTGATCGCGGGATTCACGACGACCTATTTCACGCTTCGGTTCCTGCCGTTCCGGTTGTACACACAGCCGCTGTTGATCGACGAGTTACTCGCTGCGATTGGCTTTGCGTTGTACCGAATTTTGGTGCCGATTTTAGCCACCGTGTTGATTGCCGCACGTTGCGGCGCGGCCGTTGCGGCGGACGTGGGCGTCAAGCAGTACGGTGGGCAGATCGACGCGTTGAAAACATTCGGAATCCGCGCGCCCGCGTACTTGCTCGTGCCGATCCTGGGTGCGTTCCTGATCGCCACCCCGATCCTCGAATGGCTTGCGTTCACCGCGTCGCACTGGATCATCCGTCTGACGTTTGTGGTGTGTTATCCGGAGATCGGGATTCATTTCTGGTACCAGCACTTCTTTCGCGCCGTGACGTTGCCAGCGGACTCGGCTGGCCGGTCGACGTGGGGAGCGCACGTGCCGCTCGTGGGCTTGTTCCTGTTGGGCAAGGGGTGGGGATGGGTGCTATTGAAAAACCTGCTCTGTGGATTCGGCACTGCGGTGATTGCCTACCACCGTGGGATCACGGCGAAGCAATCCGCGAGCGACGTCAGCCACTGCATCACGTCGACGGTTCTGTGGGCGACGCTATATGTCTTGATCGTGCATTTTGTGGTAGCTTTATTGGAGTTTTGAGCACGACCACGCCCCCACCACGACAGCCGATATGGACAAAAAAGCCAAGAAACGACTCGACGTCATCAATAAAAA
>JBDNIG010000617.1:0-3572 GCA_041688415.1 Rhodopirellula sp.
ATAATATCATCGATGTAAGCACCTTCGTGGGCGTTGTCCCGCGCACCGTCTCGATAGTTGCCGCCAAAGCGATCCCCATAGCGCTGGCCCGTTGATGTGAACGGACCGAGTTGATCGGCGTTGAACGTCAAGTTGGGTAAGCGGACGGCCGAGCCGACTCGTGGGATCAGCGAGATGTCTCCGCCGACAAAGCGATTAGCGACCGCGAGTTGCAGGGCGGCAGCGACCTCGACGGGCGTATCGCTGCTGCTGACGACGATCGGGGTACCCGTCAGAGAATTCTGATTACTAACGGACAAACCGCTCATCGCTAGCGTGGTAATGTTAGCAGCACCGTTGAACACAACGC
The DNA here is from genome assembly GCA_041688415.1 of Rhodopirellula sp. Classification (GTDB taxonomy): domain Bacteria; phylum Planctomycetota; class Planctomycetia; order Pirellulales; family Pirellulaceae; genus Rhodopirellula. Next base: position 350 of record JBDNIG010000617.1, read on the forward strand.
TCGCGTCGGCGGCAACGATAACGACCTCAGGCGAGATGGAAATCGTCGCGGCATAGCCGCCCGTTTGTGCCGCATCGGTACTGCCCGCAACGCGAGGATCGTAACTGGCGTTTTCCGGTCCACTGATACCGATATAGTACGTGCTGTCGGTGGGCGCGACGAACGAGATCGTGCCCGCGGCGATGTTCTTTATCGCGAGCAGATTACCGTTGCCGGAACGCAGTTCGACTCCGGACTTATCAAAGAATCGCACGTTGTTCGCCACACCGGGCTGATCCGCGGTCACCTTCACCGTGACGGTGGTCCCCGCGACGACGTCGATGCTCGATAGATCAACGTCGCCACGATTGGTGATCTGCGTCGGCGTGATCGTCCCGAGCGTGCCGCGGCCGTCGACTACCATACTACCGCCACTGTAGGGCAGCGGAGTAGATTGATAGGTCAAGTCGTTTCGTCCCGTGTCACCCGTTGTGTTGGCATTGCCAAACGGATCGACTGGATCCGACGCATCGCTGAAGTTGAACATGGAAACGGTTTGGAAGACCGGTGCCTGCACGCCCGTGTTCGCTTCGACGACTTCCTGCAATTCGCCAGGAATGTCCGCCCGCGTCACGTCAGCCCCCAGCGGCACGCTGATTTGTCCCAGCGTCAGATTCCGCAATCCGTCGTTGAGAACGTACTCCACACCATCGATCGTCACCACGAAGGCGACGTCGCGATTGGTGTAGTAGTTGTCCAACGCATTTCCCGATGGAACGAGCTGGCTGTAATCAACGGCTTGGTCGTTCTCACCAATTCGCAAGCCGACCACATCGGCGACATCATCAGTCGTCAGCTCGTCGAGCGTGATTGTCGCCGGTGCTTCGGGGTGCGATGCTTTGTAGAGACTCAACACGTCGATCGTCCGCCGTGCCGCCGACAGAGCATTATCAAACGGCAGCGTCAGGTCTGTCCGCTGTGTATCACTATCGAGCAGAACGAACTCAGTGCCGTTGAGATAGACGGTGTAAAGTTCGCCCGGATTGGCGGCATAGTAGTCGTTCGGGTCCACGCCGACCGGCAATGGATGGGCATCATAAAATTGTTCGATGTCGGTTCCCGATAGTAATAGACGATCGAGTTTGACTTGACTATCAAATGGTGCCGCAACGGCGCGAGCGATGTCGCCGGCCGTGAGACTCGATAACTGAGTGCCGGCGGGGAAGTCTCGCAGCACGTTGATGGAGATCGCCCCAGCAGGAATGACTCGGGTGCCATCGTTGAGTACGTATTCTTGTCCATCGACAGTGAACGAGGAAATCGCAGCGGGATCGGCGTAGAGCTGTGCCAGCGAAACTCCGGATGAGAACGTGACCGTCGATGCCAGATCGATCGAAAATGTTTCCCCATTGATGATGAGCGTTTGCCCATCGACGAGCTGCGATCCACCAACGGCTCGGATTTCACCGGTCAGCGTCGAAGTCGTGCCCGCCGTTGCAAATTCGATCCGCAGTGACAAGCCCGATTGACCAGCGAACTGGTCCAACGGCACGCGTGTCTGACGCCACGAGCCGGTGTTGTCAAAGAGCTGCTGCACATCGACGTCGATGTCGTCGTCGTAAACGCCAAACTGAGCGGGATCATCAAATTCGTCATCGAACCTGCCAGTGGGTGCTAAATTACGACGTGCCTCGTTATTGGTTGCCACCAGGTGTTCGACACCGGACTGGTCAACGACATAGACTCGCAGCGAATCCTGATCGTTGCCAAAGAGGCTCGTGAAGGGATTGCCGTTCTCGTCGAATTCTTCGTCGACGCCATCGGTCTCCAGGAAGTAGTTGAAATACATCATCGGCAAATCGGCCGCGGCGTAGCCTTCGAGCGAGAACTCGTTGGACTGCACCTCCCCACGGGCACCACCGGGGAAGTTGTAAGTGCTCTGAACCGCTTGACCGTCCTGGCGAACGTTCTCCGTATCGGTGTTTCGGTTCTGGACCGGTGCTTCACCCCGAGCATAGCGGTTATTGAAGGCGTTGTCGGTGTAGTTAAACGCCAGCGAATTGTTGCCGTCTCGTTCTGGACGAGCGCCACTGAAGGACTCATTGATGCCGTGTCCAGGGTCGTTTTCACGAGCATCGGTGACGTGCCACAGGTTGAAATCGAGGGTCGAGAAATCGAGACCCTGAGCGTTGCCCACGCCCGTTTGAATCGACGTGCGACCGCCCTCGAAGACACCCTGTAATTCACCTTCGACATTGAAAGCGTAGATGGTTCCGTTACCGGTGATTCCAAAGAGGATCTGTCGCCCTTGGACGTCCCGTAAACTGTTGGGGCCGGCTCGCAGGCCGGTGAAGTTAATACCGATCAGGTCGGTCGCCGACTGGACGTACCGGCCGACATTGTTGTTGCTGCCCGCATTTCCATTGACGCCCATTGCGCTCGAGGGAACGAAGTACAGTCCACCATTGTTGGAGATCGCGTAGAGATTGTTGCCGATCAATTCCACACCCGTGATTCGACCGCCGTTGGCGAATCCACCGAGCTGCAAATTACCGCTGACCGAATTGGCACTGACCACGACACCCGTGATTCGCACCGCGTTTCCGAGCGAAGTGCCAATGACGGTGGGCAAGCTACCGTTGGCATTGGCCACTGAAATTGCTTGGACAATGCGGTTGGACAGCGTCTCGGCCGAATCGGTGGGTAACAACGTGACGGGGACGTTGCCCGGTTGGACGAGGTTACTTCCCCGGAGCGTCAGTCCCGCCACGGGATTGCCACCGGGCGGTGTCAACGCGACGGCAGTGGCCGTCGGCAGTGCCAACTGAGTGCCCGCGAAGGAAACTGGGATTCCCTGATCCCGGATCGCTTTGGCGACCGTTTCGACGAACACCGTGTTGCTGGCCGCGCGATCGATTGGGATCACGATGTTGCCAGGTGTCGTCGGATTGGCAGCGTTGGTGAGTTCGAACGTCACGGGGGTACGACCGGGTAGCGTCACATTGAGCAGTGTGCCGCTGCCAATCGTCGCCGGGTTGGACGAGATCAAGGTATAGCCCTGATTCAACTCGAACGTGACGAAGTCGGTACCGTTGGTCAGCGTGAAGGTATCGCCGTCATACAACTGCGGAACGGAAACTCCATTGGCGTTGACCGCAGTTGCTGCGGACACGCCCAGCACGTTGGCGTCCTTGGGTTGGCCGTCGTCAGGATCCTCGTGGGTATCAATCTGTCCAATTTCGCG
>JBDNIG010000618.1:0-18056 GCA_041688415.1 Rhodopirellula sp.
ATACTGGGAAATATTTCGGTGGAATCGACAATCATAACCCGACGCGTCAGCGAGGGATTCACGCCGCCATCCCTCGCTGACGCGTCGGGTTATGAAAACGTGGCACTCAGTGATGCGGAATGAATTTCCCAAACCTGCTTATTAATTTCTAAGCTTGCTGGCCAGGATAACAGATCTGACAGACCCACAGACCTGGCGTCTGCCAAATTGGTCTTGGGTGTGGGTGGAAGTTTTTGGTAGTCGATGGGACTCCCGAAAGTTTTTGTTCGTTCGTTCTTTTTCCTCCCGAGTCGGAACCTCCCCATGGCGTCTGAAAAACGTTTTGCCGATCGTTTCGGTTCTTCTGCACCGATTCCCCGCGCCGATCGGCAGCGCAGGACTGCGCATCAGGGTCCGGGAGTGGGACGGCGTGCCATCCTCGTGACCTTGCTCGCTGCCGGAACAACTGGGATCACGTCGGGTTGCAAAGACGGACCGATGTATGCGCTCAAAACGATGAACCCGTACTTTACAATGCGTCAGTGGGCGCGGGATGAGGAAATCGGGGTCACGGACCATCAACGCCGCCGAGAACTGCAGTCGCTCACCAAGACGATGCCGACTCTGCCTCCTGAGCGACAGGAATATTGGTCGAAGCACTTGGAGCAAATTTTCGCGAATGACGCGAGTGCTGAAATGCGCCGTTTGGCGGTCGTCGCTGCTGGCAAATCGTCCGATCCAACCATGATAAAACTGATTGAGAAAGGGCTCGAAGACGACGTGATCAAAGTCCGCATGGAAGCTTGCCGAGCGCTGGGCAATCGTCGGGAAGAGGAGGCAACGCGATTATTGGCCGAGACGATCGGCAGATCCCAGAACAAAGACGTGCGGCATGCGGCGATCACGGCACTGGCGGAACACCCAGGCCAGGTCGCAACCAATTCGCTCAAACTCGCCTTGGAGGACCGTGATCCGGCGACTCAGAGTCTCGTGATCTCGGCTTTGCGTCAGAATACTGGCAAGGATTTCGGCAGCACCCCTGAAGCCTGGATCGCGGGATTGGACGGCAAAGCTGTCGATGAGAAACCACGCAGCGGCTTCGGTTCGTATTTCTGAACCCAGCGTCACGACTGAAACGGCGCTATGGAAACGGCGTGAAATGAAGTAGACTAGGCAGCCTCCTGCCCGCTTCTCTGCTCAACGCTGCTAAAAACTTCCACCGATGGCGACTCAACGACTGACCAAACACAACGCGTCGATGATTCTCGCGGGTGTGGCGTTGAAGGCCGACCGCAACGCCGATGCTCTCTTGCTGCTCTTGGATGGGAGCACGGATTGGAAACGCATTTCGGAACTGACCAATGCGTCCAAAAACACCGTCATTATCGCGGTCGATACGCTCGAGGATCTCGACGGAGCCGCCGAAGCGAGCTTGCATCCACTGGCTTTGAACAAAGAAAAGGCACCCTTCCTCGAACGGCTTCAGCAAGCGTTGCTCGAGGCGGCCGCCGACGAAATGATTCGCACCAATGGCGAGGTCGTGGCGGTCTACAGCGGGTTCCAGCAGGGCCGGCTCGACTCGATCAGCCACCTGCAACTCGACGAGCGAATGCGGCGTTTCACCGTTCGCGATCTGCAGGCACTCGAAAGCAGCGTGCCACTGAAAACGATCAAAGCGGTCGTCGATCTGGCTTCGCAGATCGGTCGCGAAGGCCGTGAGGGCAAACCGGTCGGTACCATGTTCGTCGTCGGTGATACCCGCAAGGTTCTCGAACATTCCAGCGACAGTGGCGTCGATCCGTTCCGCGGGTACAACAAAAAACATCGCAATCTGCTCGACCCCAAAGTCCAAGAGGACGCCAAGGAGGTCGCCCAGCTCGACGGGGCTTTTGTCGTCACCAGCGAGGGCGTGATCGAACGCAGCCGGCAGATGCTCGAGGTCACCCACGAAGACCTGAAGATGACCAAGGGGCTCGGTTCGCGACACTGGGCCGCCGCCGCCATCACGCGGAAAACGAAAGCCGTCTCGGTCGTGATCAGTCAATCGACCGGTACCGTGCGGCTCTATCAAAATGGTTTCCTGATCCTGCAGATCGTGCCGATGGACAAGGCCGTCAAGTGGCAGGAATTTGCGTTTGAACCGCCGCCACAATCGAGCGAGGATTGACCGCGCGTTACGATTTGCTAGTTTCTGGCGATATCACGATCCCCAGTTCGGGGCTCGATCTTCCTCGTTGCTAACTAGCGGAACTCCTCATGACCAACACCCGAACCGAACGCGACTCCATGGGCGAAGTTCACGTTCCGGCAGACGCCTACTACGGTGCCCAGACGCAGCGCGCCGTTGAGAATTTCCCCGTCAGCGGTTGGGAAATGTCGCCCGCGATGATCTCCGCGATGGGCCGTGTCAAATTGGCCTGCGGGATCGCCAATGCCGGTCTCGGCAAACTCACCGGCAGCGGCAAAAACCCGCTCTCGGACAAACAGGTCGCCTCGATGCTGGCCGCGGCCCAAGAAATCGTCGATGGTAAGCTCGCTGATCAATTCCCCGTTGACGTGTTCCAGACCGGCAGCGGCACGAGCAGCAACATGAACATTAACGAGGTGATCAGCAATCGCGCCATCGAGATCGACGGTGGCGACCGGTTGGTCGAGGCCAAACCGATCCACCCCAACGATCACGTGAACATGGGGCAGAGTACGAATGACACCTTCCCGACCGCGATCCATGTCGCCACCGCTGTCGAGATTCAAAATCGCTTGATCCCGACTCTGCAGCGGATGCACGCGTCGCTACAGGAAAAGGCGGATGCCTGGGATAAGATCATCAAGATCGGACGGACCCACTTGATGGATGCCACCCCGCTGCGTCTGGGCCAAGAGTTCGGCGGGTTTGCGCGCCAAATCGAGCTATCGATCGCCCGCGCTCAGCGCGCCCGCGACGCCGTTCTCGAACTACCCGTCGGCGGCACGGCGGTGGGCAGCGGCATCAACACGCACCCGGAATTCGGTGCTCGCGTCGCTGCCGAACTTGCCAAACAAACTGGCATCGACTTCGTCGAAGCCGCCAATCATTTCGAAGCCAATGCGAACCGGGACGGGCTCGTCGAAACCCACGGCCAGCTCAAGTGCATCGCACAAACCCTGCTGGGACTCGCCAATAATATTCGTTGGCTCGGCAGTGGACCGCGTTGCGGCTACTACGAAATCAAACTGCCGACCCGGCAACCGGGCAGCTCGATCATGCCGGGCAAGGTCAACCCGGTGATGTGTGAATCACTGATGCAGATCGCCGCCCGCGTCATCGGCAATGACACCACGATGAGCGTCAGTGGCGGATGCGGCGGTGACTTCCAGCTCAACATCATGATGCCAGTGATGGGACACACGGTGCTCGAGTCGATCGGATTGCTCGATGGGGGCTGTGCCGCATTCGTCGACTTCTGCCTCGACGACATGGAACCGAACGAAGAAGCCTGCAACGCCGCCGTCGAACAATCGCTGTCGATGTGTACGAGCCTGAACCCGCTGATTGGCTACGAGCAAGCAGCCGCATTGGCCAAAGAAGCCTTCAAGACCGGCCAAACGATCCGCGAACTCTGCGAGCAGAAAAAACTCCTGCCCACCGACCAGCTCAACGACGCCCTCGACCCCTGGAAAATGACCGAGCCGCAAGCGTAGCCTCGAACGGGCGGTTGATTTGGTGAGCCGAGACGCGCAAGCGGGCTGTCGATTGAATCGTTTTTACGAAATGAGCGTGTCAATCATAACCCGACGCGTGAGCGAGGGATGCAACCTGGTCCCTCGCTGACGCGTCGGGTTGCTAAATCGACGCAAGCGGCGGTGCGGCAGCAGGCACCTATTCTTAGGTCGCGGAAATTGTGCGAGTTGCCATCTCAATGTCTTTTCCTTCCGGAAATGAGTTTTCATGTGTTTCTTTTTCCGTCGAACTCGCGATGCGATAACTGATAGCAAGACACGGACGGGTAAATCCTGCTGGAATTTCTGGGATGCATGGACCGGCGCGGCGTCCTTGCTACGGAAACCAACTCGGAGAGAGAGAACCAGCGGAAGTGAATCCAACTCGGCTATGTGAGATCTGGGACGCCCACCACGCGCGGTTGCTGCTGATTGCACGATCGTTTGGCGGCAGCGTCGTCGCTCCAACTGTCGAGGACGCTGTTCAGGACGCCTTTATCGAACTGGCCAAGCAGTCGACCGAGCCCCACGATGTGCTGGGATGGTTGGTGCGAGTGACACGCAACCGCATTCTCGACCACATCCGCCGGGAATCACGGCGCCAGCGCCGCGAAATCGCCCATGGGGAACAGCGTTGGTTTACCGACCCAGACTCGGCGCCGACATTCGACGCAGAACAATTGTCACGCGCCCTAGAAAAATTGCCCGAACTGCCCCGCCAGATCATCACCATGCATCTGTGGGGCGAAATGACCTTCGAAGCGATTGCTGATTTGCTGGAAATCTCCAGCAGTTCGGCGCATCGCCACTATCACCAGGCGCTCCACGTGCTCGGAACTCAACTCCAAGAGGACAATCATGTCACTCGATGAAACCCATGATGCTGAGTTTGTGAAACAACTCGCAAAACTCAAGCCAGCTATGGGAGCGTCGGATCCGCGCGCCGTGTTTTACGAAATGGGCTACGCGGCCGCCTCGGCCAACGTCGCCGTGGCGGCGAGAGAGAATCCCACCACGAGGGGCTGGTTGGCGAGGGTAGCGGCAGTGGCCGTCTGCGTGACGGTGGCATTTCTCGCCGGATACGCAGTCCGACCCGCGCCTTCACCAGCGCCTTCACCGACGCACTCGATGGTAGCGGAAAGACGCCAGCGAGCTGGCGATAAAGAGAGCTACAACGCGGTCGCGTCGAATGCGGCTGTGAAGGCTAAGCTCAGTGAGCAGCGGTCAACCATGGAATCCCAACCGGTCTCATCTGCGTTTTCGTCGTTTCGCGGGAGAGCCGAAATCCTGTCCGCGGCAATGGATGACCCACGCGACCATCGGCAACTCAATGCCTACGGCGTTTCAACGGCGGCTCCCCCGATCAAGCACCGTGTCGAAGGCAACATCGCGGGCGGCGAAACACTGGTGTCGACGCTTACCCGTATGGACTACTTAACATGGGAGGATTCGCTATGAATCGCATTCTAATAACTATCGTCGTCGCACTGTTAGTGGTCGCTGGCGCGAGGACGGGGCGAGCAGAAATCACCGGCCTTATCGGTGACAAGAAATCGGTTGACTCGGCCGACAATAAGGTCGTGATCAGTCCGTCTGCGGAACCCGTGCCGGCGCTGCGTTATCAATTCTGGCCACCTCAAGATCAACAGCAACCAGCCAACGCAATGCCGTATTTTTCACGAGCGGTGTTGATGGCCACGACGACTCGACTTCGCGATCGCGACCTTTTTTTTAATGCCGATCGCGATGACCGCTGGCTCCACTCGAAATGGAAACCCGAGTACGCCGACGAGATTCGCGAGTTCCTATCACACTACGACAATGCGCTGGCGGAACTCGACCGCGGCACCAATTGCATGCGAGTCGACTATTCGATCGTGAACTCATCGCTTTCCATTGACGAGACGTATCAGGTGATGCTGCCGGAGATGCAAGAAGCCCGTACGCTGGCGAGATTACTGAGACTGCGGGCCCGGTTGGAGATGCACTCCGGTCGCTGGGATGACTTCACGCGGACGATGCAGACGCTGTTTCGGCTCTCTGAGATGACTGGACGTGCCGGGGACTTTCTCGTCAGCCGTTTGGTGGGCCTCGCAATCGCGGGTATGGGGATTGAGACGATCGAAGAAGCGTGCTCGCTCGCAGATTGCCCCAACTTCTATTGGGCGCTTGCGGCACTCCCTGATGAGTTGCTCGAGGTTCGTGGGGCGCTCGACCACGAGATGCAAGCGCTAGGAAACTTAGCACCGGGACTCGCCAAAAATCCCGACACGCCGATTGGTGCGATCGCGGCGCGAACGCACCTCCGCGAAATTATCCGCTCTGTCAGTGCGCTCAGCTCCGCGACAGGGCAATCAAGCGATCATGACGATCGATCGATGTTGCTGCTCAAAGGCGGTTTGGTCATGATCGCCAACGCGGAGCAATCGCGAGAGTACCTGGGAACCCAGACCCGATGGGGTGATCAGGCCAACGAGCTTTCCAATAGCGAATGTGTCCTCCGAGCTTTCGCTATCGAGATCGATCGTGCCGTGTCAAACTTTCTCAAGTGGACGTGGCTTCCCGACTCAATCCGGTTGCAAAACGCCGAGCGGAGCACCGAAGAAATGCGCCGTTTTATACGATCAGCGGACAACGATTTTAACCCCGCCGTGACGGTCATGGAACTGTTCACTCCCGCGATCAGCCAAGTATGCCGGTCCGAATACCGATGGAAGCAGGCAATCACTCAGCAAGCAACCATCCAGGCGATCCGTGACTTCGCGGCGAAGCACGAACGGTTGCCCAAATCGCTTGACGAGCTCACCCTGCCAGCGTGGCCCGATGCGATCTCGGGGCGACCGTTTGGGTACGAGTTGTCTAGCGATGGGACGGCAACCCTGACCCGTGCGCCGCGTTGGAGCAGCGACGAAGAAACGACCTCAATCTTAGAACTTACGGAGTAGAACCATGATCCGATACACAATGCTGTTTGCATTCCTGGTCATCGGGCCGGTCGTGGCGATGGCCGAGGATCCAAAGCCAGAGACGCCGAGCTCGCTGACGTTGACTAACTCAACGGTCGCGGTCGCGGAGATTGATCTGACGAAAATCGACTGCGACGAACTCCAACGCTGGATCAGCCAAGCACAGTTCGAGGGTGCCACCGAGCAAGACATCAAGTCGCTGTTCACTGAAGTAAAACAGCAGCTCGATGAGTTACGAAATTCAGGTACCGATCGCATCTATCTATCCTGGCGAACGAACGACTTGCTCAACGGCATCCCGTTGGTGCAGGCACGCACGAAAAACCCGAAAGCTCTCAAGCAGGTGTTCTCGAAATGCTGGAAGTTTTTTCTCGGCAATCTGGCCGGTGACATGAAAGTAGAATCAGGGTGGGCGACGATGGGACGCGTGGCCGACGCTAAACACGCGACCGCTAATTCATCCAAGACCACCGAGCGGTTTGACGTGGCACTGGCCAAACGCGGGCTCGATCATCAACTCGTAATCAACCTGCCGCCTGAATCACGAGATGACTTGATCGCGTTGTGGCCGGAAACTTTGACCGCCAAATCGCTACCGATCACGATCTCACCAACCCAGCTCGTCCGTGATATCGATGTGATCGATGTGCAGTGGACGATGCCGCCACAAACGGCACTCACAATCACGTTCACCGCCACCAGCGACGCTGCTCGAAATCGACTCGCTGAACTGGCCAACTCTATGATTCAATCAAACGATCAGTGGAAAGCCTTGATGAGCGTTTCGACGGATCAGCACTCGGTTGTGATTGACTTCAACGAGCGGCCTACCGCGAGCATCTCGTCACTGCTGCTCAAGGAAATTTCCGCCCAGGTCAATCGCGTCCACCGGGCCGGTCAGTCGCTGCAAACGATGAACAAGCTGAAACAGATCGGCGTTGGCTTGCACCGCTACGTTGCAAAGTACGGTCACTTCCCATCACCGGCGATGAAGAACGCGGACGGTGACGAAGTCTTGAGCTGGCGTGTCGCGATCGCTCCCTTCATCGAGCAGCGAGCACTTTACAACGCGATCGACAAGCAGCAAGCCTGGGACTCGGCCGCCAATGAGTTGTTCACGCAAACGATCATTCCGACTTTCCGAACCCCAGGAGTCGCGGGCGCAAAGACAGCAATTCGTTTACCCGCGATCGAAGGATCGATGTGGGATGGCACGCATGAGAAGCCAAAATTCCAAGAGATCACCGATGGCACCAGCAACACGATCGCGGTGGCAATCGCGCCAGACGATCAAGCGGTGCCGTGGACGAAGCCCGAAGTGTGGCAGTTAGACGAGAACGATTTAATCGGCAGTTTCTTTGGCGATCGCGACGAAGTCATCGTGCTCTCCTTTGACGGTGCCGCTCACGCAATCAAGAAAGCCGACATGACCAACGAAAAACTTCGCAGGTTGCTGACGATCGCCGGCGGGGAAGTGTCCGATTGGTAAATCGGTTTGCTAGCAAATCCGCGTGGGTCTGCCGACGTGTAGGCGTCGATGGTTGCGCCCGCCACGTGGCGGATCTTCATGTCCGCGGCGAGCCGGCGGGTGAGTGGGTTCAGCTTTGCTGTTCGCGTCGATTCCGAATCGCTTGCTCAATTTCTCTTCGCACACCATCACGGTCCTGGGTCACCCGAAATCCATTGAACCTCAAGACGGCAAACCCCTGTTTGAGAACGTTGACGTTGCTGGCGAGCGAAGATAATGCGTTCGGAAACGCTACGCGTGTGTCGTTCTCATTTCGCCATTGACAATCTCCGGTGCAGACAGCCCCCTCACCCCCGACCCCTCTCCCCCGAAGCGGTGGAGAGGGGAGACTGGATGGTGTTTTTATCGCTCGGAACAAAAATGCAAGTATGAAACTTTGTGTCAACCTCAAAGATTTAGCGGTCCAGCGCTAGCCCTACCATCATTTTAATCGTTAAACGATCAAAATAGTTGCTTAGACCATCGCCTTCGCCTGATCGCTACGTTTTGCCAGCGCTGTTTGCTGTCGGTAGCCGGATCACCACGAAGATGCCGTAGAGTGCCGCGCCGAGAATGATCAACTTCACGGCGATTCCCAAATGGCTCCAGATCATCGTCGAGCCAACGAGAACCGTGACCATCGTGCAAGCGAGGACTTTGACACCTCGCCGCACGCCGCCTTGGTCCCGCCAGTCGCGAAGCGGGCCGCCCACCACCGGCCACGACATCGCTTTGTCATGCAGCGACGGTGAGACTCGCAGTAGAAAGTAACACATCAGCAGCAGAAACGGCGTCGTCGGAATTCCTGGCAGAACAACGCCGATCATGGCGAGGGTGAAAAAGAACCCAGCCATCATCCAGTAGACAACGCGTCGCAATCCATGGACCGTCGGGGGCAATTCCGCCGCGTCGCCCGCGGTCACTCCAGAAGCGTTCGGTCCGAGCTTGCAACCGGCAACAACTTTATGCATCGAACGACTTCCTGATAACGTGCAATGAAGCGACACGAGTGACTCGTTCCCAAGATTCTCCTGGTATTAAAACAACTTCACTTCGAAGATACCTGACAATTCGTCACCTACACGTGCAGAATAGGCCGTTTGCGGTCGTTTGTCCAGCAGCGTGGTACATCAGCTCGATCTGTCACGGGGCGAGATAGAAAACGATCGCGTCCTTGATCGTCAAGTCCTCGACACCGTCGGCTACTTTTCCCACAGGGAATCAATCGCCGCGACGGTCTGCTCGACCAGCGCCTGCCCGCCCTCGGGGCCGACTGGACAACTCGATGCAATCGCGCTATAGCTGCCTCCCTTGACCGCTCGAACGGTCGGCAGATAGGTCCCCGATTGCTCGCCGGTCAGTTGGATAACGAATGTCTGCACGGCCTTGCTGCGGGCCTTGATCTGGACACCGTAGTCGGTGTACAGCTCGAAGGGGTTTGTGCAGATGACCACGTCGCCCAGGCGAATGACGTGGAACTCTCGCTCGTACAAGTCACCTTCCTGCTGCTGTTCGTAGCGATCGGTTACCTGCTTTTTCCAGAGCATCCTGCGGCGATTCGCTGGATCCTTCGAGAGCCGATCGACCTCGGCTTTGGCCGCTGCGTTCTGCTCGTCAGTGACCATCCAGACGGGAAGTTTGAGCGTTCGGACCAGGTGCACCATCTTGACGTCGGTTCGGATGTCGTTCTGAGCCGCCGCGTTGGCGTCGTTCACGGCCACGTCAATTCGTCGAGCGATTTCTTCCAATCGCGTGAGACCGCGGAGTTTGAGCATTCTCGCTTCTGCCGCTCGATTGAACATCAAGTGCGGGGACTGGTCTCCGGCCGCCCCGCACCAACCCAACACGTCGAGTTGCTGTCCGTAGCGCGTCCGCAGCAACGCCCGGGTCTCGTGCCAGAAGTCGGCGTTGACGGCACTTCGGCTTTCGACCTCTTGCGAGGGACAGGCCACATCGACGGCCATCGCGATCGGCTTCTGCTCCGCATTCCAAAAGCTGAGTACGTCGATGTCGTGGTCCTCGTATCCCTCGATGCCGCGGAACTCGCGCTTGTTGGTCTTGCCGTACATGGCGGCCGAGCCGTTGGCGTAAACCGCCCGGCGGTTGTGTGCCACCACGGCCTGGCCCTGGCCCCAACTGACGCCGGCGGGCTTGCGTCCGTTCCAGGCCTCGACGACGGCGTCGCTAACCTGCTCCACCAGGAATTCAACGTACTCGGCGGGTTGGATCACGCCCTCAGCCGGTATGACGTACTTGCCCTCGACCATTACCGGTGCCGTGTGCGTGTGGGTCGCGTTGACGAACAGCTTTTGCACATCGACCTCGGGCAGCTTCTCAGCAACCCCGCTCCTGATCCGCGACTGGACGTCCTCACGGATGACCACCAAATCGCAGGAGACCATGATGGCGAGGTCCAGCGACTTGTCACCATCGCGCGATTCCAACACCAAGACGTTTGCCGTGACCGGGCTTTCCACGGTCTTGGCCACCCGCGTGTGGAACTGTCCCGAAAGAGCCACGGGCTCGTCGGGCGTGATACTGGTGCGAGCCGCCCCGACGAGCAGATCAGCCGCCTGGAGCTCGCGCAAGTGACCGCACCCTAGTGCGGTCAGGCAGACGATCAACACGCCGATTCGCCCGTAGGCGGCATGGATTGGGAATAGTAGCTGTTTCTCAGTCATCGTGGTACTCGTCAATGAGGGAAAGGTTTCTGGTGTGGCCGCAACGAACGACGGCCATCACCGCATATTCACGCCGCGATTTTGCAGGTAGTCTTTCAACTCCGGGATGCCAATCGTATGGAAGTGAAACACCGAGGCCGCCAACAGGATCGTGGCGCCGGCCTGAACCGCCTCGTAGAAGTGCTCCAGCTTGCCAGCGCCGCCCGAAGCCACAATCTGTGCCGAGGTCGCCGCCTTCATCGCCCGGATGATAGGCAGATCATAGCCGGTCTTGGCACCGTCGCCTGCCTTGCTGGTGGGAAGAATCACTGGCACGCCAAAGGAGTCGACCCTCTTGGCCCACTCGACGGCATCGGTGCCGGTGCGGCCCCCGTCGATGAACACCTCGTAACCTGACGGCATCGCGTCGTTCTGATCCACATCGATCGCCACGGTTACTTTTTCCGGGCCGAACTCCTTGACCATCTCGGCGATCACTTCCGGCTTGCGGAAGGCCGCGCTGCTCGTTGAAATCTTGTCGGCTCCTGCTTCGAGCACCGAGGCTGCCGAGGCCACGTCCGAGATCCCGCCGCCCACGGTAAAGGGCATCGTTGCGGCCTCGGCGACGCGTTTGACAACGTCCAGCATCGCGCCTCGCCCCTCGACCGTTGCCGTGATGTCCAGCAACGCGAGTTCGTCGGCTCCCGCCTGGGAGTAAGCCTTGGCACACTCCACGGGATCGCCCGCGTCACAGATGTCAACGAAGTGAACGCCCTTGACGACTCGTCCGTTTTGCATGTCCAAGCACGGCATGATGCTGATTGGCTGAGTCATTGTTCTATTTCTTCCATGCGTACCGAAGGAAATCGAGTACGGCAAATGTCGATGCGAGGGTAAGGGGTGTGTCGTTATAAACAGTGGCGTTCCGGGATGCAAATTTTAGCTAGAAAGTGCCACTTGGGAGTCTGCTGCGATTTTCCGTTGCTTACACGGCGGGATGTTTTAATAGCAAACGACGATTTGAAAAATCGTAGCATGAGCACTCTTGCCCGTCAGTGGCGTGAATGTCGGCCAAGAGTGGCCAACCTACGGTCGATTCAAATCTCGCCATCGCCCAAACGCGAAAGACCACTGAGGCTCAAGGGGACGTCGATTTTATTACTGACGAATCTGCCGGTAGCGGAAGTCGCCAAGACTTTCGGTTTTCCCGCATTCCCGAAACTCTTGGCGAGTTTCGCTACGCAGTAATTAAATCGACGTCCCGATGAGCCCCAGTGGATGCGTCAAGCAGGTTATTTGGTTTGCTGCGACGTTGGCGCGTAGAGCTCTTTGACGCCATCTTTCAAGCCGTAGAGTTGCTTGACTTCCGCGCCGCTAAGTACGCGATCAAAGACGGCTAAATCGTCCATGTGTCCCACATACGAGGCTCCCAAAACCATCAATACCGAAGCCGGGTCCCAGTCGAACGTCAAGTCCCAATCTTCGATCGACCCCATCAACTTGCCATTCATATACAAACGACCTGATGGCTTGGCGTTCTTGTTATTGATATTTTCGAGCGTAAAGACCACGTGCGTCCACGATTCACGTGAGAACGGCGGCTTTTCCACTTGCACCATCGGACGTTCATCGAAGGGGATGTCGGCCCACGAAACGTTGTTGGGATTCCAGATCGAAGACAGCGGACGAATCGCGTATCGGAAGTAGCGTGGCGTTTCATCTTTGGAGAACTCCAAGAAAATGAATCCTTTGTCGCCGCTGTCACCGACGATTTGGATCGGATCACAATAACCCGGCTCCAGGTCTTTGTCAGGATTGAGTCTCAACCAGACCGATACGGTTGAGTTCCAATCTTTGGCGTTGTAGTCGAGCACTCCCGAGTTCTTGAAGATCGGCTGGAACTTGCTCTTCTTGGTAAAATGAAGTGCTCCACCGTAACGCCCCGACTCGGGCTCAATCTTACCGTCATCATTGGGTTCGGCGTGATGCAGCTCTTTTCCATCGCGCACGTAACACGTTCGATCACCGCGAGAGAAGTCGGCGTCCAGTCCTTTGTCAAACGAGGCGTGCAGCGTGAGCGAGCTGGATAGCTCTGACTTTTGCTCGTCAATCGACTGCAGGATCTGGGCCGCTTCATCCGTCGAGATATCATGCACAAACAGATTTCGCCAACGAATCTCGCCGCCATGGGTTTGCAACATGATCGGTCCGGTCGCTGGGAGTGATTGGTCGCGATCCCAGTAATTCTCCATCACTGCGTCACCGACCACCAAGTGATCGTTCAACCAAACCCAGGTGCGGTCACCAATTTGGCGGATCCGCAGCTGATTCCACTCGCCCAGCGGTCGATCTGCGAACACCATCGGGTCGCGACCCGAATTGCCTGGCGTGTTATTGAACAGTGCACCTGAACCGAGGTGAGGTTTCCGGGTGGGCCTTTTGGGATCGAAGGCTTGATGCCAGTCCCAAATTTGCACCTGCGGCGTGCCGCGTAAATAAATCCCGCTGTCCGCTTTGGCCACCGTTTTGTATTCAATGAGAAACTCGATGTCGCCAAACTCTTCTTCGCTCGTTGCATAAGGACCGTGGCCATCGTTGACCAATTCCCCGTTTTCAATTCGCCAGTGTTCGGGGAACTCGTCTCGCTGTGACTTCAAGTTCGCCTCTTTTTTCTCACCCGTCAACTTGGCCCCCAGATGTGGATTCAAGCCGTACCATCCGGAGAGGTCCGTTGCGTTAAAGATCGCTCGGAAGCCTTCGGGGGTTTTGAGTTCGGGTTCCGGTTCGGCCGCGCGGGTAACCAGGGGCGTGACAATGACGGCGATCGCCATCATCAGCCATGCGAAATTGCGAGTCATGCTGTTGTTCCTAAGCAGTTCTTGTGAAGTCGTACGGAGAATCGCTCATTGTACTGTAACTTGAAACCGAGTGGCTTTCGTAGTCGGCGACGCCAAAAAAATTCGCCGAGAATCGTCGATTCGCCGGCTTCTAAGGCTGAATCTCGCGATAGTATTCGCCCATCTTCTCGACCTTGTCCGTCTGCGTTTTCAACCCATTCCAGTTGAACACCATCACGCCGGTCGATGGCCGTCTTGTGCCGTGATCCAGAACGCGACGCACTTGCTCTACCGAGACGGTTTCACCCCAGTCGGCAAGCTGCACGATGGGCCAAATTTGATGACGCTCGCCCGCTTGGCCCGTGATGCCGAGGTGGTTTCCTAGCCATGCCGTTTGCCGCGAGATCCAGGCGGGATCTTCGGAATGACCAAACCGAGCGTGGTACGGCATGATGCTAAACACGTCGATGTACTCGGCTTGAGCCTGCAAGTCGATCGCAAGTTTGTTGCGCAGCGCGCCACCGAGTTCCACCTCAGTCCAAGGACAATGGAATGTCCCGAGCAACGCTTCGGGACGCACCTCGTCAACGACTGAGCGAAACTCACGAATCCAATCCGTGAAAACATCACAGCGCCATTGGACCCAGGCGTCTTTGTGCTCACCAAGCAATCGACGAGCCAACTCCGGTGCAGATCCCTCCATCAACTCGGTCTTCGTTTGACGCTTGAATTGGTCCACGCAGCGATCACAAAAGCAAGTATCCGGCATCTCCGGTTCAGCTCGCTCCCAGCTCGCATGGCTGTGGTGATAGTCCAACCAAATCCCGTCAATCTCAAATTTCATTAACGCTTCGCGGAACTTGTTCATCCGCCAGCGACGATAGTCGGGGTGAGTTGGACAAATCCCCTGCCAACCTTGCGGTGGCGGGCTCACTTTACCGTCGACACCGATCGGCGCCGCATCGGGATGATCCTTCAAATAACTGGCGACATGCATCGTGTTGAATTCCGCAAACACCTTGGCACCGTGCTTTTTCAGCAGCGCAATCCGCTCGGTACTCAAAGAGCCCGAGCCCATGAAGATTGCGTTGACACCGTAGTCACTCAGCGAACCGCGCTCGAGCAGATCAGTTGGCACGCCACCGTAGATCGCTCGAATCTTGATGTGCGGTCGAGTTTCCTCGGCATTCGTGTGCTGCATCACGGCACTCAACAACAACGGTGCGACCAACGCAAAAAACAGTTTATTCAAAGTAGCCTCTTCGTTCTCTTGTCAAAAGGGTCGCGCGGCTTCGCCGCACGAAAGTTTCCGGTGTTTTCGCACTTCACCCTCCCTCTGGGAGCGGAGGATGGAGAAATCACTCGTAAAAACCAATTAGCGTGGCGAAGGTTTCGGTTTGATGAACAACACTTCGCCACGCTCGATCCAGCCTTTTCTCAGGTCGACTCGAAACCATCCGTCACTGTTCTTTTTATGAAAACGTGCGGGCGAGCGTTTCCCGAATTCCTTCAAGTCGTACTGAGCCCATGACTTGCCCATGTCCGTTGAAATGATGAACCCGGTTTGATATGGCGACGCGGGCCCGTAATGCGACGACAAAATCACGTCGTCTTCGATGATCATGTTCGCCGACTCGTATTTCGGGTTGAACATCATCGTGTGCTTTTCCACATCGGTGAGGTCGGCGGGATCACAGTAAAAGAGGCCGCGATCGTGCGGCATGGTGCCGTTGTTGCCATTCGCGTCGGCAGCCCAGTAGAGTCGACCATCGACGAAGTTGATGCCGCCCGACTTGAAGCGTGAATTGGAGTTGACCGAGATGAGCACCTTCCAATCCCAGGAATCATTTGCCGCGTCATAGGTGCCACGCAACCAGTGACACTCATGCCCCTCGCCGCGGTCGA
Source organism: Rhodopirellula sp. (assembly GCA_041688415.1). GTDB lineage: Bacteria > Planctomycetota > Planctomycetia > Pirellulales > Pirellulaceae > Rhodopirellula. The sequence goes on from JBDNIG010000618.1 coordinate 15,554, forward strand.
TGTCACCGGTGCAGGCGTAAAATGCATCCTCAACCGGGTTGTAGGCCACCGCGTGAATGTGCCGAGCGACCACCGGATTGTCCGGGTTGCCCAGCCGATCCTCGGACTTCGAACCCGGTTGTTGAAACATTGGATTGATTCCAAACGAATAGGCGAGTTTGACCGTTTCACCTTGGTCGGTCGAATAATAAATGTTGACGGGAACCGCGCCACCGAGGACGTTGCAGTAATTGCCCCACACCAACATTTCCGACCCGTTGACGTCCCATGTGTGCTCGCCATCGAGGGGATGGAAATACCAGCCCGGTGCGTTGGGATCCAATGGGGTGTGCGGAACGTAATCACTGCCATCGAGATCCTTGACGATGATCTGCTTGTGCGTCTTGAGATTGTCGTTGCTCAGGTAGAGCTTCGTCCGCGTGGCGAAGAGGATGTTTCCGTTGCCCAGTATGCAACTGAACGTGATGTTGTCCGCGTTGCGAAACACCGCCTCATGTGGCCACGTTTTACCGTTGTCCTCGGAGAGATAAATTTTGCCGAGCCCGAAGCCAAACGCCTTGTTTCCACGCTGGGAATCGATGTACGGCACTTCCGGGCCCAGCCGATACCAGAAGTGATCGGTGGAATGGATGTCGGACTCCGCCGCGTGCAGGTTGCGGCTAGGCAAAATCAGACCGCCAGCGGTCAACGCGGTGCCAGTGGCAAGAAATTTCCGACGCGTCGAGGAAGAAAGCGAGTTCGTGTTTGTTTTAGATGTCATGGCTTCGGTACTCATCTTGAAAGGTCGCTGGGCAGTTCGGACAGGTCATTTGGTACAACTCGTTGATCCAGTGTTTTCACAGTCCAATAGGTGCCTAACTGATTGAAAGTAGCATGCAGACTCGAATTACCGTTCCCATCAGAAACGGTTTTTTAATTACTTGGACGGTAGCCAACGTACGCAGGCTGGCATGGGGATCGAAGTAGGGTCCCCGCTGGCGGTCAATCCGCCGGACTTTGAATCGATCCGAAACACCATCACGTTGTTCCCGGTCATGTTCGCACAGAGTAACCAGCGACCGTCCGGAGTAATCAACAAATTCTGCGGACCACCACCCAAACTCGGTTCGATACCGACCAAAGTCAAATGACCATCCGTTCCGATACGATAGATCGCGATGCTGTCGTGGCCACGATTGGTTGCATATAAAAACTGGCCATCCGGCGTGATTTTCAAATCAGCGCAGTTGCTCGTACCCGAGAAACCCTCAGGCAGCGTGGGGACCGTTTGCTGAAGCGTCAACGTGCCTGAGTCGGCGGCATAATCAAAGAACGTGACCGTGTTTGCCAACTCGTTAATGACATACACTCGTTTACCACTCGGATCGAAGGTTAAGTGACGAGGCCCCGAACCCGGTGGCAGGCTGGCGAATGGTTGCACGTCGCTTTCGACCAATTTGCTGGTGGCGGCGTCGAATCGATAGATCCGCACTTGGTCGAGTCCCAAATCGGCCGCCAGTGCAAAGCGGTTGTCGGGACTGATCACGAGGCTGTGTGCGTGCGGTCCCGTTTGACGTTTCGGATCGACACTGGACCCTTCGTGCTGGATGAAGTCAGCGGCTTCGCCAAGCGATCCATTCTCGCGTACCGGCAGCGACGCGACGCTGCCGGATGAATAGTTCGCGACCACCACCGACTTTCCGCTGGCGTCCACGTCGAGATAACATGACGCGATACCGCGTGCCGACTGTCGGTTCAAACGTGTTAGTTCCGCGGTGTCTCCCGCGATGGCATACGCCGCAACAAATTCATCCTCGTCGCCACCGAATTGATCCGTATCAATGGCATATAAAAACTGTCCGTTGGGCGAAATAGCCATGAAGAACGGTTGTCCGATGCCGGTGGTTCGTCCGAGCGGCTTGAGCGTTCCGGTTTGGGTATCAAACCGGAAGGCATGGATGGCTCCTTCATCCCCCGGTTTGAACGCCGAGACAAACACCACCGGTTCACTGGCAGCGACCGACACGGAGGCGAAAAGAAGACTACACATGGGAAGGACTAAACGACGCATCTCATTTCCTGATTTTACTTGAACGTTGACGGCAATTGGGGACGCAGTTCCTTGCCCGAATCATCAACAGGATAAAGTGCGTCGTGTTTCTCCAGTGCAGCGATCAATCCTGTCATCATCCGCTCTAACTCTTTGGGATTCGACTTGGCAAGATTGGTCGATTCCGATGGATCGTCGGTGAGGTTGAACAATTCGTAAAGCCCCCCGGCGAATTGGATGTGCCCGCCCGTGGTCGGTTCACCAGGCAAGGTGTGGTAGATCACCTTCCAGTCGCCATCGCGCCAAGTCGTGAAATAATTGCTTCGGTGCGGGCCGTGCGGGTAATGCATCAGGAACGTTTCGGGGCGTGTGGGGTCGGGGTTACCGCTCAGCAAGGTTCGCAAACTCTGACCATCGACGACATGATCTTCGGCAACGGTGCATTCGGTCAACTCAATGATCGTGGGAAACAGG
>JBDNIG010000619.1:0-8519 GCA_041688415.1 Rhodopirellula sp.
AAACCCGTTACGTTCTCTCGTTCTCCGCTGGCGGCCTGCTCTACCACGAATCTGTCGTGGTTGCGGAAGCGTACGCTAACGCGCGCGGTGACTGGAAACGAGCGATCCTCGACATCACCGATGGCAATCTGCTGCAAAGCCGTACGGTCAGCACGACGCGGCGAAAGCTACTTGAGGTTCGAAAAAGGTTGCAGCTTCTGACGCAGCGCGAAATGTCGCTGCTGGCCAGCGGATCGCGGCTCGATCAGAAATTGCTGCTCTGGCTGGCGTGTTGGCTGCGATACGAGGTGCTGGCCGATTTTGCACGCGACGTGTTGCGGGGCCGATATCTGCAAATGGACCTGTTTATTGGGCGGGCAGACGTCGAGCGTTTTCTCGAGGCCAAATCTGTTTGGCACAACGAACTCGAAAACCTGGCGCCCAGCACCCGAACCAAATTGCAAACCGTTATGATGCGGATGCTTCGAGAATCGGAGATGGTCAGCGACGACGGGATCGTTTTGCCACCTATGATGTCATCGGAACTGCAGTCCGCGATCATGGATGATTCCCGCGACCATTTCTTGTTATTTCCGATTGCGGATTTTAGATTTTCGATTGAAGAGATGCGGGTGGACACTCCGCGACAGCAGCCATGAAAACACCAATCCGAAATCCAAAATCGTCAATCCAAAATGCCCCCATCTCCGATCGTTTTGAGCACATCCGTAAAGTGATTTGCAGTCAGCGGTTTCAGCGTATGGAAGGCATTGGCAACGAGGTGCCCTTTTTCGTCGTGCCTTATTGCCCCACGGAAGAAAACGAGATGCAGGGATTGCAACGGATGTTGGTCATTCGCTTGAAGAAGGACGGCGTCCACGTTCTGGAAATCAACCTTTACGACGTTGCCAAGGAACTTGCCGATGAACTCGGCGACTGGGATTACTGGATCGAGCACGAAGCCGAACATGGCAAGGAAGAGCTGAAAGAAGCTCTGCAAAGCCTGACGGATGCCGAAACCAAGCTCGCGCCGGCGATCGAGGCCAAGATCAATGATGCCGAATTCGAGGTCATGTTTCTAACTGGCGTCGGCGAGGTCTTCCCCTACATCCGATCGCACACGGTCCTGAACAACCTGCAGCGTGTCGCGAAAGAGCGTCCGACCATCATGTTCTTCCCCGGCGACTACTCCCATTCGCTCGAAGAGGGCGCGTCGCTGGATTTGTTCGGACGCCTCCGCGACGACAAGTATTACCGAGCGTTCAATCTCTACGAACGAGAGGTCTGAGTGATGTCGGCCAACGCTTATGCACGTAAAAACTCACCCTCCCGCGAATCTTCGAGTGGGAGGGTCGGCATTTGCGGTTTTGACTTCACCCTCCTGCGGCGAAGCCGTGGGAGGGTCGGCGACGAGCCTTTCGCTCGTTCGCCGGGGAGGGCCGAGCGAGTTGTTCGCGTAGGTGAATCGCTTGCTCGGTCGGCCCTCCCCGGCGTCGCAGAGCCTCCGCCGACCCTCCCGTGGCGCTACGCTTCGGGAGGGTGAATTGTTGGATCCAAGCCACTCAATGAAATGAACTCTGATACCATGCAATTACGCGACATTTTTGAATACAAAATCGATCGACCGATCGAAGGCGTCATCAAAGCCGACGACGACGCAGGGCTGAAAACCGAAGTCGAGGAATACGTCTTCACTGACGAGATCGAACGCAGGCTCGACGATTTCCTAGATGCCTACACCAACTACCAGAACGCCAACGGCGTTTGGCTATCCGGTTTCTTCGGCTCCGGTAAATCGCACTTGCTGAAAATGCTGGCGCTGATGCTGTCCGGCCGCCAAGTCGATGGGCTGGATGTTGGGCAAACGCTACGCAGTAAAGTCAAGGACACGATGCTGGTCGGCCGGATCGACAAAGCACTCGCGATCCCCAGCGAAAGCATCCTGTTCAACATCGACCAGAAAGCCGACGTCATCAGCAAGAAAGACGTCGATGCCCTGCTCGCCGTGTTCGTCAAAGTCTTCGACGAAAAATGCGGTTACTACGGCAAGCAGGGTTACATCGCCCACTTCGAGCGACATCTCGACCAAGACGGATTGTTGCAGTCGTTTCGCGAAGCGTTTGAAAAACACGCCAACATGGCTTGGGAAACCGGCCGCGAACGTGTGCTGCGAGTTGGCAGCCACATCGACAAAGCCTTCACTGACGTTACCGGCGAGACCGTCAAGGGAGTCATCGGTAAACACAAAGACGATTACAAGCTTTCGATCGAAGACTTCGCCGAACAAGTCAAAACGTATATTGACAGCAAAGAAGCCAGCCAGGGGAAAGGCTTTCGGCTGAACTTTTTCGTCGACGAGGTCGGCCAATACATCGCCGACAACACCAAGTTGATGACCAACTTGCAAACGATCGCTGAAAGCCTGGCGACTAAATGCCGCGGCCGCGCGTGGATCATTGTCACCGCTCAAGAAGACATGACCAACGTCATCGGCGAGATGAATCAAAAGCAATCCAATGACTTCACCAAGATCATGGCACGCTTCGCCAACCGGATGAAGCTGACCAGCACTAACGTCGCTGAAGTCAACCAAAAGCGATTGCTATTGAAAACCGAGGACGGTGAAAACCAATTGCGACCGATCTACGAAAAGGAAGTCAACAACTTCCGCACCCTGTTCGATTTCGCCGACGGCCAAAAGTATCGTAACTTTCAAGACGAAGAGCACTTCTTCAATTGTTACCCGTTCATCCCGTATCAGTTTGAACTGTTCCAGCTCGCCATTCGCGGATTGTCCACGCACAACGCGTTCGAGGGAAAGCACAGCAGTGTCGGCGAGCGTTCGATGCTGGGCGTGTTCCAAGAAGTCGCCATGACGATCGCCGATGACCAAATTGGCGAGCTCGCCACCTTCGACTTGATGTACAAGGGCATCAGTTCGGCGCTCAAAAGCCATCTGCTTTCTGTTCGATCAGCCGAAAAACACCTCGGCAATCCGCTGTCGATCAAACTGCTGAAAGTCCTGCTGCTGGTCAAGTACGTCAAAGAGTTCAAGGCGTCGGTCCACAATTTAAGCGTGCTGATGATCAGCCGTTTTGACCAGGACACTGGGCAATTGCACAAGGACGTCGAAGAGGCATTGAACCTACTCGAAAGCCAGATCTACATCCAACGGAGCGGCGACTACTACGAATTCTTGACCGACGAAGAAAAAGATGTCGAGCAAGAGATCAAGAATACCGAAGTCGATTCCAGCGAAGTAGCCGACGAGTTGCACAAAATCATCTTTGACAGGGTGCTCAGGGGACGCAAGCTGCGGTACGAACCCAACAAACGCGACTTTTCGTTCACACGAAAGCTGGACGACAAGATGTACGGCCGGGAATACGAGCTTGGCGTTCACGTCATCAGCTCGTTCCATGAACACTGTGAAAATCCCGATCAAGTCAAAATGGCCTCAATCGGTCGCAGCGAAGTCACGGTCATGCTGCCGCCGGACGCCCGGCTGATCCGTGACCTGACGCTGATGAAGCAAACCGCCAAGTACGTCGGTCAAAACTACCAAACGACACAGAAGGAGAACGTCAAACGGATCCTGGGCAACAAGACCGCCGCGAACCAGGACCGTGAGCGGCAGCTCGTCGATCACGTCAAAGAACTACTCGCCAGGTCGCAGATGTTCGTAGCGGGCAGCGAAATTGAATCCACCAAGGAAGATCCCGGCCTACGGCTGCACGATGGGTTTGAAATGCTCGTCGAGCAAACCTACACCAACCTGCGGATGCTTCGCGGTCACACGTTTACCGAAACTCAAATTGAAGAATGCCTGAGTCAGTCCAGTGATGGGCTATTCGGTAACGACGCTGCCGTTGTTACGGAGCCTGAAAGCGAAATGCTCAGCTCGATCACACTGAGTGTCAACAAGGGTATCCGGCCCACGATGAAGAAACTGGTCGAAGACTTTGAGACCCGTCCCTATGGTTGGCCGCTGCCAGCGGTTCAGTGCATCCTGGCCAAGTTAATCGCACGCGGCAAAGTCGAGGTCCGCAGTGACGGCCAGTTGCTCGACGGCGCGCCACTGCTCGCCCATCTAAAAAACACTGGCAAGTTCGGCAACATGGTGTTGGAGCCACAAGTCGACTTTAGTGCCAGTCAAACGCGGGCGCTGCGAGAGTTTTACGAGCAGTTCTTTGACGAACCGCCGCACGCTAACGAAGCCAAGGCACTCGGTACCGAAACCGCGGAAGCCTTCGTCTCGCTCTGCGCAGATCTGCGTGAACTCTCGGCAAAAGCACGCGACTATCCATTCCTAGACGCTCTATCCGGCCCCATCGACGAATTCAAAAAGCTAGGCAAGAAGTCGTATAAACATTTTCTCGGCGAGTTCGATGGGGACCGGGATCGGTTGCTGGATCTGAAAGAAGACCTGCTCGATCCGATTCGGCGATTCATGTCTGGGCCGAACGCCAGTCTTTTCGCAGAGGCAAAGCAGTTTCTTTCCGGCAACGAAACGAACTTCGGCTACCTCGATGGTGAGGAGTCCGACGATCTGAAAAAGATCCTGGCCGACCCAAAATGTTATGCCGGCAACTCAATGCAGAGGGTCCGCACGCTCGTCGACTCGCTCAAGTCGCGTTTGGAAACGCTCGCCACCGACGCCCTCGCCACCGCAGAGGCTGCCGTCACCTCGCGAGTGCAAAAATTGCAAGCGATTCCTGGCTATGACATGTTGTCGCCCGAGCAACGCGGTGAGATCGACAAGGTCGTCAGCGCCACCATCGACCAAATCCGAACGCAGCCGATCATCGCCGTCGTCCGCGAAGCGGCCACGCGATTCGAGAACAAGTCCTACACCGACATTCTCCAAAAAGTCACCACCTGGACCGCAACACCTGTCACCCTTCCTCGGGGAGGGTCGAGCGATAGCGAGGGGAGGGCCGACTCGGAAAATCCAAAATCGGAAATCGAGAATCCAAAATTTCAAAAGCCAGTTGAGTTCATAATGATGAGTCATTTCCATATTTCAGTGAGCAAGCCCTGGTTGGAAACAACTGAAGACGTCGACGAGTACATCAGCAAACTACGTGACGCAATGTGTCGAGCCGTCGACAAGGGAAAGCGGATCCAGCTATGAACACCACGGCCGACGGCCTTTTTCAACATAGCCAGGAGGAGCGACCCTGGAGCACTCTGTTGCCTTCACCCTCCCCAAACTTGTTTGGGGAGGGTCGAACCGAGCGAAGCAAGGTTCGGGGAGGGGCGAGCGTAGGCTACCCAGTGAATTACCGTGTGCTCACGCCGACCGAGCCCTCCCCGAGAAGCTCGCTGAACGCTCGCTTCTCGACCCTCCCAGCTTCGGAGATCGTGCGGCTTTTAAGTGTTTTCGCAGCAATGGTTTACTTCACCATCCCGAGCGAAGCTTGGGAGGGTCGGAATTCGAGCTTTCAGCGAGAATTCCGGGGAGGGCCGATCGCGCAAGTTGGGTTAGTGGTTCGCTTGCTCGGTCGGCCCTCCCCGGCGGCCTCGGGCCGACCGACCCTCCCACGGCGAAGCCGCGGGAGGGTGAAGCCAGGAACAAAACCAGCATCGACAAATCTATCCGTCAATAGCGAATATTTAGCGGCCCACGCGATGCCCCAAACTACGATGAATATCGCCGTTGGCGAACGAATCCAAAATCGACAATCCAAAATTAGCAAATGACCGATATCACCAAACTTGAACAATGGATGCAGGAAACCGAAGGGGAGAACCTGGAGTTCAAGTCTGCGCGCACTCGGTATGGTCTCGATGAGTTAACAGAGTATTGCGTTGCATTAGCAAACGAAGGTGGTGGCAAGATTATTCTCGGCGTTTCAGATAAACGTCCGCGACAAGTCGTAGGCTCAACCGCCTTTGCACAGCCCGAGCAAACTCGTAGTCAACTGAATCAGCGGCTCGATCTGGGAATCAGTTTTGACATCATCAATCATCCCAATGGCAGGGTGCTCGTCTTTTACGTCCCCAGTCGTCCAGTCGGAATCCCAATGCAGTTCCGTGGCAAATTTCTGGTGCGAAAGGATGAAAGCTTGGTCGGCATGTCTGGCGAGCGACTGAGGGAAATCTATTCCGAAGCTGGTCACGATTTTTCTGCTGATATCTGTCCACAACTGGAAATTGGCGATTTGTCGAAACAAGCAATCGAGGACTTTCGTTCGCGATGGATGTTGAAGAATGGCAACCAACAATTGTCATCGTTGTCCGTCGATCAATTGCTGCGTGATATCGAAGTGGCAAATGATGACGGGGTCACCTATGCGGCGCTACTCTTGTTTGGAACTCGCGAGGCCGTCCGAAAGCATCTGGCCCAGGCCGAAGTGGTGTTCGAGTACCGATCCACCAACGCCGCCGGTGCCGCAAACCAACGTGAGGAATTCACCGAAGGGTTCTTCTTGTACTTCGATCGTCTCTGGGAGTTGGTCAATTTGCGCAACGATAAACAACACTACGAAGATGGCCCCTTTGTCCTGGAGGTCAAGACGTTTCAGGAACGTGCAGTTCGCGAGGCGATTTTGAACGCCGTCAGTCACCGCAATTATCAACTCGGAAGCAACGTTTTCGTTCGCCAGTATCCCGAACGCATCGAGATCGACAGCCCAGGTGGATTTGTTCCCGAAATCAATCCCGAGAATATTCTCGTTCGACAGTCCCCGCGAAATCGACGCATTGCGGAAGTATTCGGGAAATGTGGATTGGTCGAGCGTGCTGGCCAAGGCGTTGACTTGATGTATCAACTTGCCATTCGTGACAGCAAACGGACGCCCGACTATTCTCGCTCGGATGCCTACACCGTCAGTGTTGTGATGGCCGGTCAGGTACTGAATCGAGCCATTGTGCGGTTCATTCTAAAGTGCAATCGAGAGATTCTCGAAACGCTTTCCACTGAGCAGTGGCTTGCACTCGAAGCATTCAGTCTGGAGAAGGAACGTCCGTCGTGTTCGCAAGAGGCGTTGGAGCGTTTGCGCGAACTCAAGCTGATCGAACGCGCCTCGGGCGGGCGTTTCATCCTACCGAGATTGTACTACGAGTTTACCGATCGAATCCAAGTCTACGATCGTCTACGTGAACGGGAACTAAAAAAGGAACGTCTCGAAAACGAGCTGACAAAGTATCGAATTGAGGGGCTTCATATGAACGAATTGCAGAACGTGCTGCCGGGCGAAGAACGCAAAACCCTTCGTCGTTTTTTGAAAGAACTGGAAGCAGAGGGGCGTGCTCACTCACAAGGGGAAACCCGCTGGACGAAATACTTCCCAGGCCCCCCGGCGGAGGTGGAGTGATGAACCCTTTGCATCTCGGACCACCCGCTGGAGTCACCCGCTTCCTCTGTTTCGCTCTCGGACACAAGATACTGGTTCATCGAAGAGAGTCTCCCGGAAACACCGGTTTTCGTGGCGTTCTCTCTTTTCTCCTCTTGGACAGCACTGCCGAGTTTACCGCGTTGAAAAGCTGGAAACCGTGCATTTTGCTTGGTTTTCTCTTTTCTCGTCTCGGACAAAGCGACGCCGTGTCGTACGTGATATCCGCAGAAAAGCTTGTGTTCTCAACGGTCTTCTCTGTTCATCTGTCGGACAAAGCCGTTTTCCAACGCGATGTCGGGCGGATGAACATGGCCGTTGGCCAAACGAATGCACAGGCGGGTCTCCGATCCTGGGGCGTTGCCTCAGGCTACGGTGAATATCGCCGTTGGCGAACCCAACCCGACCATGGCCAACGGCCTAATTCACCGTAGCCAGGGGCAACGCCCCTGGAACACAACACACCAACAACCTCTTTGGCCAACGGCCATATTCAACGACACCGCCCATGGAAACCTCAAGACTTCGCAAATTCGCATCTTTCGCCCGAAAGTCACTGATCGAGCAGGCTGGCACCAAGATGAAAGTCGTCTTGGCCGAGGGGGCGCTCGCGCGCCGGGAGAACGCGGCGGCGGTCGAGCAATTGGAAAAGAAGATTGCTGAGATCGGGAAAGAGCAAACGATCGAAACGGTCGCGTACACTTGGTTCAATCGGTTCTGTGCCCTGCGCTACATGGACGTCAATCGCTACACCAAGATTGGGATTCTGTCGCCGGCCGAGGGACAGTTCTTGCCGGAGATTTTGGGCGAGGCCAAGGCAGGGCACGTCGATGACGAAATCGTACCGGCGGCGACCCGTGAGCAGGTGCTGAGGATTCTCGATGGGACGGACCCGAGTGACGATCCGCAGGGCGAAGCGTATCGGCTGCTGCTGGTGGCGGCATGCAATCACTACCACTCGCTGATGCCGTTTCTGTTCGAGAAGATCGCAGACTACACCGAGTTGCTGTTGCCCGATGACTTGTTGTCCGGCAGTGCGATCCCGACGCACACGCGGGAAGCGTTGCTGCCAGCGAATTGTTGCGCGGACGCCCTCCCCGCTCGTTCCTCGCGACCCTCCCAGAGGGAGGGTGAAGCTGACATCACCCTCCCCCTGGGAGGGTCGAGCGCAGCGAGGGGAGGGTCGAGCACTGATTCACACAC
>JBDNIG010000620.1:0-3386 GCA_041688415.1 Rhodopirellula sp.
AGTCTAACGTCAGTCGGGGCAACAGACCAGATCAACCCGGAACCGGGGATGAGCCAAAACTTATTACTGGCAGATTGACCGGAGTGTCTCGTCCGAACATTGCCTCATTCACTCTGCCCGCACTTCACTGACGATGGACTCGAATTCGGTACCCCGGCAAGGCTGGAACTCAGCGGGCCAGCAAGCGTGAAGCAGACACAGCAAGCGTTGCTGCATCGGTGCATCCAAATTGATTCGGTCAACCGTCAGTCTCACCTCCTGCTCAGGGCAATCTCGGATCAAACGATTGATGTCTGCGGCCAAATAGCGAGGGACGTAACCCACCGGGGTATCGCTCGCAAAGATTGCAAGAGCGTTTGGATCGCCAGGATTGAGCGGTTGCGCTCGGAGTTCGAGTTGATCCCCGATGCGCAAGTCGGCAAGCACTGCAGAAGCGTTGGGGAGGGCGTATCGGACGCCGTGCGAAAAGAAGCGATTGACGTAGCAACCACGGGAGTCCGGTACTGGGCAGGGAAATAGCTGCACCGCGTCAGTCTGCTTCCTACCTTCGGTCCGGCCCAAGATCACCAAGGGCTCGGGCGGATCATCTGGATCAAAACCACTCCAGGTCAAGTAGGAACGAAATTCGGGACGCGACTCTGGCAGTAATCGGTTTTTGAAGAGCGGAAACAGCTCAGTCGACTCGTAAATCTGTTCCAAATCTTCCATGCCATCAAACGGCTGGAATCCAGGCAGTCGTCTGGCCCCATGGGTGTAGCCAAACCGGAAGACACCAGGCTCATGATCCAATCGGCCCACCGGCCCCCATACCGAATGGGGATCTTTCGTGTGCCAAGCAACAAAAAGTGAGTTCATCTGAGTAGTCTAGCCTCTCAGCAGCCGAGATTGGTTGATTTGAAGAAGTCGGGCTGTAAATTCGCGTGCGATGGGTGTCATTCGATCCTCAGGAACCCGCGCAATCATGGACCGGATCGTGGTTAAATGGAGTTCCTTGAGTCGATGCAACCAAGCCGCACTCGCTACCGGATCTCGTTTTGAAATCGCCTCGAAGGCAGCCAATGTCGTCAGCGGTTTCGTTCCCCCGTCGTAAAGACTGCTGCGGGCTCTTGTCGCAAACGCTTCGATGCCAAATCCACGGTCTTGACCGTAGAGACGGATGTGACGCGTCTGGTCGGGCTCATTTCGTGCCAGACCCGCGCCATGATCGAAGGTGGGGGCCAGTCGAGTCGTGGCTCTGTCGCGTAGCGCACCCCAATTCTGGTGATGTCGATCTTGGTTCGCAATCAGGGCATCCAACATAACGTAGCCGACGAAAACGCCTAATGACGAGGTGACGCCGCTAGGCATCCGTTCGAGATATTCCATGGGCGGTGCCGCTAGCTTTGCGACGGATTCGACAACCGCATCGACGGAGTGCTCGCGAACGCCGTACTTTCCGTCTTCGCTGGCCGGATAGGCTGGATCACGTTCCAGCATCAGTTGATTCCCCAGCACCAAGACATTGGGTGACGCCGCAAAGTTACGACAGACCGAGCCGCGAACTCCGGTTTGCGTTTCTTCGGCAAGTTCGTAATGAACGTGCGGAAGACCGAGTGCCGCGCAGATTTGGCAAGCGATCTTCTCTGACCAGTCTTCGCCGGTGCCCATTTCGGTTTGCTTCCCCGCGATCCGTTCATCCGCCTTGAACAGCCACTTGTCGCCTTCGTCTTGACCCTCGGGTCGATACCAAAACTTTCGTTTCGCCCCGAGTTGTTCAACGTCAATGGCCCAGTCTCGATCAACCGGGATGATCGGAAACAGATCAGATGTTTCAACTCGACTAGGATCCATCTTGCTAGTCAGCCCTGGAGGGCGTCCTCGGTGGCGGTGAGCGCAGGGGGAACGGGCAACTCGCCCGAGAGCAGCTTGGGAAGCAGCGTGTCGCGAAGGGAACTCAGGGTTAAGGACTCTCGGAGATTGGTGACGATTTGCAAGTACAGCGGATCGACTCGATCAGTGAAGGCTCTGACCAACTCTTTCGTGGGGAGAAGCATTGGTATCGGACGGAAGTTCGATTTACTGATTTCTTGGAACGTCGTTCCACTGGCACGGTTTTCAATAACCCACATGTTTTCGCGACACCAATTGAGCATGTAATAGTTTGACGCGCGATCGTTTGGTTTCATAGCAATAAAACCCTGGTTGATCGCGATCGGCATCTGAGCAACTGCCAGGTAGCCGACAGGTGCACGCGATGAAAGCAATAGGGTGCCTGCTGGTAACATGCCCGAACTAATCTTGTTGGCTCCAGCTTCAGTGATCTTGCGACCCGTGTCGAGGATGATCGGGCTGCTCAAACCTGACAAGTCTTTGGGCGTTGCCCAATGGAGCGTTCCGCCTTCCCAGAACTCCGCCTTCTTTGTGCTTGGCGTTCCGCCACCGACTGACTCGACAACTTCGCCGACGTTCTCGACTTTCCATCCCGACGGTATCTTGCCGAGTTCAGAGTCTTGGAAGGTGGAGGGGAACAGTTTTAAGGTGGCCGGAGGAAGCGGGAAGCAGGAGTGATTTTTTTCGGCCTGCTGATGTCCGCCGTCCGCCTGCCAGCGAACGGGATCGAAATCGACGAACCAACTCTTGAAGATCGCCCGCGCCAGAGACTCCAGCGTCGCATTCATCCGCCGGTTCAGCTCGATCTTGTCGTCCAACGCTTTCACGATGGAAACAATTGCTCGTTGTGTTTCAATCGGGGGAAATGGGACAAGCAAGTCAGCAAACGTGTCCCGTGAAAGACTTGGGTTTGAGGTGCCGTCCTTTAGGTGATTCAACCCAATGTACTTGGCGAGATAGTAGAAGTATCTAAGGTCGAGTTCGTCGGTCTCAGGCGTTGCGAAATATGCGGTATCAATAACCCAGAAGTCATCGTCGCACCATTTGACACCAAGCGGGCCTTGTCCCTTTCGCCCAAGGATGACTCCAGGGCCGGACCGTAGCGACTCATTGTGCCACCCGCATTGCCCGTTCGATCCATAGACCGGAACCGATCCATGAATCCGGTCGGTTGCACGCATCGCCTTTCCGTAATTCAGCTTCACGATTTCCGACGACTTCACCAACGGCCAGCGCCATTCAGTCTTCACGGAAAAGCCACGCGGGTAGAGGCCGCCATCTGTAGCGATGTAATCCGACTCACGCGCCATAGCCCCGGGCCTCCAGGTTGGACTTGATCGCTTCCTCCAAGCGCAACGACTCCTCGAACTGCCCAACAAACGCACCGACCAAACGCTCTCCAGTCCCGGAGGGACGAAATGCTGTAGCCACGGGCACCAGCCCGTGGATACCGGTCACCACAAACACGCTCAACCCCGCAGGGGTGACATGCGTGATCCCACGCCGAGCGCATGCCG
>JBDNIG010000090.1:0-19349 GCA_041688415.1 Rhodopirellula sp.
ACCTTTTTTTGTGGTGGCAAACGCGACCTAACAGGGCTTCGCGTTTTTCAGAAACAGTGAGTTTTCCATAAGAAAACATTTGGTTTACTGGATTCCCGAAAACCGTTTTTCAGTTTTCAAAACCAGAGCCTTCGACCACTAGGCGACCCATCCGCTGCCAGAGTTTACGGCGCGAAACGCCTGACGAAAAGTCCCCTGCGTGGTTCGATCACGAACGGCGACATGTCGACGGTTGACACCTGCGGGCGATGGGCAGAGGTCAAGGCTACCGCATCTAGATGCATTATATTGCATTTAGCGTTGCATTCTGCTATCCTCTCTAGCGATACTGAGATTGTGTTTTTTACCGTAAAACACGGGTTAAAAATGAAGTTGGGCGAGACGTTTCTGTAATCATCGTCCGCACTGGGGGTGCAGAGGTCGCAAGTTCGAATCTTGTCATCCCGATCAACGATTGACCCCGTAAAACGCTGGTTTTCCGGGGTTTTTTCGTGCTCTGGGGGCTGCCGCTCCAGCCTACCTATCTTGCCAGGTTTTGACCCGTTTTGACTCCTTTTGTACGAAGCTGGGGCAACCGTCGGGGCAACGGACGAAGACGTCTTGTCTGAAATTCGAAGCTCCGGAAGCAACTCAACGGCCGCCGATGTCTGCAGCAACTTCTCATCGGTGTACGTGTTCATCGTTAACGCGATGTCACTGTGTCGCATGACGGCTTGGGCGGTTCGCGGTGACACTCCCGCCGCCGATAAATGGGTGCCGGTCGAGTGCCGCATGGCGTGAAGGTGGATCCGCCCTTGGTTCTCGTCCATCTTGTCGATCCCGGCGGCAACCAGGTCTCAGTTGAGAATCCGAAGCAACCCGGTCGGGATGTTGAAAATGAGATCGGTCGATGGGGCGATGTTCAACGAATAAACACATGCAACCGCGATTAGTAGCTCGATGACTCGCCGAGGAAAAACCAGCCGGCCACCAATAGAATGCTCGCCGCGAGAACTGCTGCGATGATGACTCGGACGTACTGCGGCCGATTTCGCATAAAATAATCCGCAACCGCGATCCACGAGGGCGTTAATAGAATGAGTCCGTACAGCCATCGCGGATGATCTTCATAGGTGTAGAAGCGTCCCGCCGCGGTGATGCAGACGGCGAAGATGGTAGCTGGGTAGATCACGTACCACAGCGGCGGGGTGGAACGGAAGGCCGCCGCAATCGCGTAGATCAGGGTCGCCACGATGGCTGCGAAACCCCATTCCGCTAATCCCGCGTAGGCGCTGGCGGCGAGAATGGCCGGCCCCCCCAATCCGGCCAGGGCGACGAACAGAATCCATCGCTCGGTGCCGCGCCGGGCCATCTGGTCGAGCAGCCACAAGTTGATCAAGCTCGCTGCGGCGACCGCAGCCATCCAGCCCCGATGCTCAGGCAACAAATCAACCCAGCCCTCACCGCTGGGCATGGCCACCATCGCCACGGCAATACACGCCAGGGCCGTGATGATCCAGCGGACTTCGTGAGATCGAGCGATCGGGCGGGCCGTCAACGCCAAGAACAACGCGGCAATGGTGAGTGGCACGTGAATCTGTTGCCACGCCTCGAGACTCCACCAGCTCAATGCCGATGCATCGAACTCCTGTCTGACAATCAGCGTGATCGCGATTGCGCTGCACCAGCCGAGCGTCGCGATCGCAGCAACGAAGTAGTCCGCCAGCCAGTGTTCGCAGCGAGAAACCAGGCACGCCAAGAACACGCACACCAGCGACACGATCGCGGGTGCGGCGATGCACCATAGGAGGATTTCACGTTGCATCGAACTAGCGATTCAACACGAGCACGGCGGTAACGGCAACCTCGTCGTTGATTTTCCCCTGTCCGTAGTCCATTCCCCACAGGGTGCGGTCGATCTTGAAATCGGTGGTCAACGTGATTTTCGATTCCGTGACTTCGGCAACGACGGGCACGGTGATTTCGACCTCTTTGCCGAGCATCTTCAATTTGCCCACAATTTTGGCTTTCACTTCGTCCGTTTCATGTGCGACTTTTGTCGCCTTGAAAGTGATCTTGGGGTGCTTTCGGACGTCAAAAAAGTCGGGGCTCTTTAAGTGGTTGGTCAGCTTGGCGGCGTCCGAAAACAGACTGCCGGACTGGATGACAATCTCCAGCGAACCATTGCTCGGTTTCTCGAGATCGACTTCCGCATCCACCGTGAATTTTTTGAATCCGCCCTTGTGCTCGCCGTCCGGCTTCGCGCCTACGAAGTTGATACGGGAATGCTCCTGGTCCAGGGAGAGTTTTTCGGCGGCCGACGAGACTCCGACGGCGACGGAAACCAATGTCAGCAGCATTGCAAAGCGGTTAAACATACGAAAGTCATCTAATGAGGGAAGAAGAGCGTGAACGTGAGATTATAACAGCTTTGCCACCTGGCAACTCAGTCCCAGCTCAGGCTACCGGCGGACTGGTACGCGGTGACGCGGGTCTCGAAAAAATTCCTCTCTGTCGCTTGGGTGAGCCGAGACGCGTAAGCGGCCGGGCTGGTGGCGTTGCCCGGTGCCTTACCGGCCTGTTGATTTCATCTGAGATGCGAACGTCATTGTTTAACCGTCAGCCGTAGGCGTACGCTGACGGTGATACGTACGCCTTCGGCTAACGGTTAAATGACTCAATCAACATGCCGTTGCGGCACTTGGCTCGCCACGGCGCCACCAACGTCGATTCGATCGCGAGCTTGTCAAAATTGATTGCCCGCTGCAAAGAAATGCTTGACTCCGCCAACGCCCCCTTGTATTATTGACTTAACACAAGGAAACAAGATGCTGTTGCACATTACGACCGATGGGCCGCCGATCTATCAACAGATCGTCGAACAGATTCGTTTTCGGATCGTTTCCGGCCAGCTCACCGTCGGCGATGAGCTGCCGACGATCCGCGGGCTGGCCGAGAGCAGTCGGGTGAACCCGAACACGGTCGCGCGGGCCTACCGTGAATTGGAACACGAGGGATTGGTCGAAAAACGCCGCACCGTCGGCACGTTCGTGGCCGCGAGTGAGGCGAAATTGACCGCGGCTGAACGGCGACAGTTGATCGCGCCGCACCTTGATCGCGTCCTCATTCAAGCCAAGCAGCTCGGGATGCCGCTCGATGATTTGCTGGCGCAGATGACCCAGCGGAATGCGAAGCTCGATGATGCCCGTGTCTCCACCCCCGCCAAGGAATCCAAATGAGCATGTCCAACCCCGCGATCGAAATTGATCATTTGAGTTGTGCGTTTCGCCGCAGCGAGGCGCTGCACGACATCACGCTATCGATCCCCACCGGGTGCGTGTTCGGGCTGGTCGGTCTCAATGGGGCTGGCAAGACAACCCTGATCCGGCACCTGATCGGCGGTTTGCGGCCGCAGACGGGGCGTGTCCGCGTGCTCGGCGAGGATCCGACGCAGACTCCCGAGAGCGTCATGCAGCATGTCGGATACGTGGCCGAAGAAGATGCCCTACCGCGGTGGATGCGTGTGGGTGAACTGATCGACTTCATGCGTGCCTTGTATCACAACTGGGACGCGGAGCTGTGCGATGAACTGCTGAAGCAGTTTTCGCTGGACCGGTCTGCCAAGCTGGCGGATTTATCCAAAGGTGGACGGGCGCGGGCAGGGCTGCTGGTCGCGCTCACCCATCGTCCTCAACTTCTGATTCTCGACGAGCCGAGTTACGGGTTGGATACGATCGCCCGGCAAGACATTCTCGAAGCGGTCGTGCGAACGGTATCGGACGAGGGCCGGACGGTGTTGTTTTCCAGCCACCTGCTCGACGAAGTCTCACGGGTGTGTGACACGGTCGGCGTGATCGGTGGCGGACGGTTGTTGGAAGTCATCGCGACGGAGGAACTGTCCGAACGCTACCTGGAAGTCGTCTGCGAGCTATCTGGAGATGATCTTTCCAAACGCGAGTTGCTGGGGTTCTTTGGTTGGCAGAACTGCGGCCGTGAGTGGTCCGTTGCGGTCGATCGATCGGTCTACCCCGACGACGACGCACTGCGAAGTGCGATCGGTGGGCAGTTCGTTCACGAGATTCGTCCCATTAGTCTCGAGCGTTGGTTTGCGGCGCGGGTTGCCAAGAGTGAGGCTGCATTGCTAACCGCGCCGCCTACAGCAGACGAGGTGACAGCATGAACGAAACTCTTGCGCTGACGAAGTACGCCTGGACTCGGTATCGGATCTTTTTCTTGATGCTGATTCCCGTTCTGCTCTTATCGGCCACGCTCACGCCCGTGCTATCGATCTCTCAGGCGCCCATGTGGTTAACACGAGCGACAGCGAGCGTCGGATATTTGGCGGTATTGATCAGCTTATTCGGTTCGATAGCGTTATTCGGATTCTCTCGTCAGTCCAGTTTGGTCGAACCGACAAGTGGCTACGACACCTGGTTGCTGCGCCAGCCGATTTCAAATTGGAAACTCGCAATCATTCCGGCGGGATTGATCACGGTCTGGATTTCGACGATCTGGACGATCATCTTACTCGTCGTCCAGGTGCTTGAGGGGCCGGATATCTCGTTCTTAGCGCAGACGCTCGTTCCGCAGTCGCTCGGCATGTCGGCGTTTGCGATCACCACGTGCGCACTTGTGTGGATGCCCTTCGGCGCCGCGTGGCAGCGGATCGTACTGCTGATTTTCTCGGTTCCACTTATTTACTTTGTCGGCGTGGGGGTGATGGTCGTATTCTTTAGCTCTCCAGAATGGAGGCCGTGGGCAGTTGTCGGCATTGTGGTCTGCTACATCGCCTCAATCGTCTTTGCGTTCTACAGCGTGAAGCTTGCGCGGGTGGCGAGTTTCCAGCAATCCAAGTTCGCCCCGGCGACCGTTGCGAGCAAACCGGCTTCGGCGGCCGTCTCGCGATCCTTTGCAGGCTGGCCCGATGCACTGAACTGGCATGACAGCAAACGCTCGCAAGCGAGCAAGCTACGGGCAGTATTTGGGATGCTGCCGATCATCGCCATTCTTTTCTGGATTTTCCCAGTATCCGCAGCAAGTGCGATTTTTGCTTTGGTCTTCGTTGCCGCGATTGCCTGCGTCGTCGTGGCGTCGCGGTTCGAGTCGCCCGTGTGGGGAGCGCGTAGTTCGCTGCCGAGTTATCTCATCGCCAGTCCGATCCCGTCGCGGACGATTGCCTCCGTTCGGCTCCGCAAGTTCGCAACCGAGTACGTGATAACGATGCTGTTCGCGACGCTGCTGTGGCTGTCCTGCTTCGCCTGGCAAAGCAATCGCGCGGCTGTCTCGTCCTGGTGGTCGAGCGTTGCCGAAGCCAGTGCTTCATCCATGGTACCACTGCGGATGGTCGCGGCGATCTACCTCGCCATTTTGGTGGTCATGTTGGGTGCATCCCTGCGCAGCGTGTGCGTGCTATTGAGGGGACGGCATTCCATCACGTTGTGGCTGATTGCAGCGTGCTGCTTAGCGCTCATCAGTCCGTTGATCGGTTTCCTGGGTTGGTTTTTGCAGCAGCGGGATTGGGAGCACGTCAGCCGCGTCGCCGACGATTGGCTACGTTGGTCGTACCAACTCTTCTACATCGCCATGCTCGCCAAACTGCTATTTGACGCGGGCGTCGTTTGGTTAGCCAGCAAAAGCATGTTCTCGTGGCGTGAAATTATCACGGTGATCGTTGGCTGGTGCGTGTTGGTCGTTGCTGCCGCGGTTGCGTGGTACGCCCTCTGGCCGCTCGGTCACGTGCAGTTTGTCACCGTGTTGATGGCGGCTTCATTGGCCATTCCGCTGTCGGTTTCTTTTGCCGGACCGCTCGCGGTGCAGGCCAATCGTCATTATCGGGTGGCGAGGTAAAAATCTAGATTGTCGGTCGGCTCTCCGAGCCGAATGCTTTGGACCGTTCGCTATTGGCGAGGGGGCCGAGCGACAATTTCGAGCGATAAATTGCCGGGTTGGTGAGATTGTCAAAACGGCTATCATGGCCGGCGTAGAAATCACGTTCTTCTTCCGCATCGCTCAAAGCGCGCTCATGCAAGGCATCGTCTCGGTTCTCGGCCGCATCCTGATCGCTGCCATTTTCTTGCTGAGCGCGGTGGGGAACAAAATCCCCAATTTCAACAAGGTCGCCGAACACATGGCGGCCGAAGGCGTTCCGATGGCCAAGATCCTGTTGGCGGGCGCGATCGTGTTTCTGATTGCCGGCGGGCTGTCAATTATCGCGGGATACAAAGCCCGGTTCGGAGCGACGCTGCTATTGATATTCCTGATTCTGGCGACCTATTTCTTCCACGATTTCTGGACACTCGAGGGTGCCGAGCGACAGACGCAGACGATCCAGTTCATGAAAAACCTCGCGCTGATGGGCACGATGTTGTTCGTGATCGCCAACGGATCGGGAGCGTTCAGCCTGGACAATCGCGAGCCCGCGGACGGAAAAAAACACCGATCGGGCGACTTTTAAAGTGCATCGAATCCGATTGATTTCAAAGCGAACCGCTTCATGATCTGGGTCGTTGCCTACCTCAGTTCTGTGGCGGGAGCATTCTTGACGATGATCGCGAT
Organism: Rhodopirellula sp.; assembly: GCA_041688415.1. Taxonomy (GTDB): domain Bacteria; phylum Planctomycetota; class Planctomycetia; order Pirellulales; family Pirellulaceae; genus Rhodopirellula. The sequence continues at coordinate 6,535 of JBDNIG010000090.1, forward strand.
GACGGTCATTCGTCACCGCGAACGCCATAGCGTCGGCAAAGTGGGCTGGATGGGGTTGGTCCTATTGTCACCTCCGGTTGGATTGCTGCTGTTTCTGTGGCTGGGTGGTCGCAAGATTTCGGCCGAGCACGAGTCGCGAGACATTGTCGACATGCCGCGTCAGCCTGAATCGGACGAGCAACCCGACACGCCGCTCGAACGCATGCTGTTGTCTCGTAAACTCTGCCCGCCCACCGAACAGAACCGTGTTCGGATACTCACGGATGTCCGCGACGTACGTCAAGCGTTTTTGGATCTGATCGAGAGCGGTAAGGAGGCCATCTACATCACAACATTCATCCTCGATGACAGACAAACCAGCGATCTGCTGATCGATCGGTTGTGTGAAAAGGCCCGCGCGGGAGTTCAGGTGCGGCTGCTCGTCGATGGTTTTGGGTCGTTTGCCCTTCCCGAAGAGCAATTGCAAAAGCTACGCGATGCGGCTGGTCGGGCGGTGCGGTTCAAAGCGATGTCGCAACTCTCACGATTGGGTTATCTGAATTTTCGCAACCACCGCAAGCTCGCCGTCTGCGATGGCCAGCGGGCAATTCTAGGCGGTGCGAACATCGTTGAAGATGAAATGACCGATGGCGAAGAGGAGAATACGTGGATCGATTTGAGTCTGTGGATCGAAGGGCCCGCCGTGCCGCAATTGCAAGCCGTATTCTGCAGCGACTGGAACTTTGAGACCGAAGAAGAGCTGCCACCGGCGAAGCTGGAGGATGCCGCCGCGATCGACGACGAGCAGACTTCGCGGTTGACGGTGATGCCCATCGGAGCAGACGGCCCCGACGAAATTCTCGATGATTTCTGGCAGTTCGTGATTCATCATGCTGAGAAACGCATTTGGATCTGCACGCCGTACTGTGTTCCCCCACTCGATGCGATGCGGTCCCTTGAACTAGCATGTCGCCGCGGCATTGATGTTCGCATCATGGTGCCTCAGGTCAGTGACTTGCGGCCCGTCGACTATGCCCGGTACGACTATTTCCGCGACTTGGTGGAACTTGGCGGCCGGGTTTTCCGGTACGGCGATGGGATGGTGCATGCCAAGCTCGGTATCGTTGATGATATGACGGCGTTGGTCGGCTCGGCGAATTTCGATGTCCGCTCGTTCTTTCTCAACTATGAGCTATCCGTCGTCGTCCACGACCAGCCCACGATCGCGAGACTGAGTGATTGGTACGCGGACTTGGCGGCCAAGTGCGATGAGGGTGTGACGGATCAGTCAACCTTCCGCGCGGCCATGGCCACCGCCGTACGGTTGTTCGCGTCGGAGTTGTGACTCAACGCACGCGGCACTTGAACTCGATCGTGACGCTCGTCGATTGCCGCCTACCGAAACCCATTCCATTCGCCACTGGCAATGAGCTCTGACCGGTATTAAACTCTCTCATTCGAATTGATCTGTAGCAAGCGGATCGTTGCATTCCCTATCTCGGTCAGGCCCGTAAGTATCGCATCAATGTATTGAAAGTGCTCGTTCCATCGATCGTGGCGAGGATGAAACAATCGAATTAACTCGCGGCTCAATGGGTCTACCGTCGCCAAGTTTGGCCCCTTGTACCGATTGCAATCAGGGCAAGCCAAGGCGAGATTCTCAATCGAATCGTCATCGATATGTTGCGTTGCTTGGACGTGTTCAATGTGGAACGTGATGAAGGCTGCAAGCGACTGTGGCAGCTGACAATACTCACACTGATCATTTGCACGTTCGCGTACCCGCCGCCTTGTCAGAGTGTCCAACTGGCTCGCCTAAGACTTCAAAAAACGACGGGCTCTCGCTTGCATCACAGTCACGAAATGGAAGGCGGACAAGTACCGATCATACTCATGACGCTCCGCATCGGTGAGATCACCACGATTCGCTTTGGTTGCCAAAAAGTCAATTCGTTCTTGAAGCTCATCGTCGGCCTTGAGAGCCACTATTTTCTGAGCAGCCTCAGGGGTGAGGCACTCGGTAAACGGCTCGATTACCTGATCGATTAGGGTCGTTGACATTTTTTATTTCCCGCAGTGGATTGATCTAGTATCGATTCTATCCAGTCAACTGTTCTGCGGCAACTTAGGACCAATAAATGACGGCCTCTTGCGGTGGCGCAAGCTTCCAGCTTGTGTTTTCTGAATCGCAAGCTGGAAGCTTACGCCACCTGTCGTCGTCTAGCTTCGCGTCGGAGTTGTGACTCAACGCACGCGGCACTTGAACTCGATCGTGACGCTGTCGCCGACGGCGAGTTCATCCTTGAGTCGCCAGATCAATTGTGACGAATTCGCTTCGTTGGGCTTGGTTTCAAACTCAGCATCGGCGCTCGCTGATTGACTCTCGGCCACGTACTCGAGCCGCGTGACGAGATCGTCGGTCACGACGACACCCGAGACTGCCGAGTCGCCCACGTTTTGCAGTCGCAACGAGAACGTGACCGTGTCTCCGGTGGCGGCATGCTTCTTGTCGGCGAGTTTGATCAGGTTGAGTCGTCCGGGGCCGGGGAAATCATACACGACCAACGCATCGACCTTTTGGTCTCGCGTCAGCACGGGTGGCGCGAGGTCCTCAATCGCAACCTCGACGCTTTCATCCAACGTCCAGATCGTCGCGGCGACCGCGTAACGCTCGAGCAAAGCGAGCTGCGACTCGTCGAGTTCCGAGATACCGACGTTCTGAATTCCCGCGAGCACGGTACGCACGTCCGCAGTCTGAAGGGGTTGTTGGACGTTCTCGATTCGAACGCCGCGATTGCGATCACGCATCGAGTCGATGCGCCGGGTGAACTCTTCCCGGCCTACTTCGACGGTATCGGTCATGACCAAACCGGGCAGATCGTAGTTGACATCTTGCGGGCCGACCGGGCGTGTGGCGCCTGCAACGGCGATCGCGCCGCCACCTTGAATTGCGCCAGTAATGCGCCGGACATTGCCGAAGCGAGGCGAATAAACACAGACGCGGTTCGATGCCGCAAATTCGATGTCACCGGCCTCGGTTGTGTAATGCGACACAGTATCCTCGGGCTGCAAGCCCCGGATCTGATCATCACGGGTCAAGACAGCATGGGGTGGTTGGTCACCGCCATCGCACAAGAACTCTTGCGGATCATACTGCCACGGTCGTTGGACCATTGGCATCGCGTATCCCGATGGGGGCCCATTGCCACCTGCGGCGCCGGAGCCCGCACAGGGTCCATACGTGCAGCCACCATCACTGTTTTGACGGTTGTCGTCACCGACATGGACGGAGTTGCGAAAGCCGACCTGGGCGATGTTGCTTTTCGCTTGCGATGCTGGCTGGACAGCCGATACCGGAGCCGCGTCAACCGGCGTGGGGTTCGAAGCGGATGTCGTGCTGAGCGGTGCCCACGATTGATTCGCCATCGGCACTCCGGTGCAGCCACCCGCGAGTATCGCGGCGCACATCAGCACGCCCACGCGAGACAGGGCGCCCACGCGAGACGACGCCAGGGACGTTCGCTGACGGTTCGACAGTTCGACGAGATCGATCATGGCTGTGGCTTGAAAATAGGTGCCCAGGAAGGGTGACCGAAAAAGAATTGAGCTTGCAGGATCTCGGCGCGAGGTGGCGCCAGGGAGCCGATCCGCAGGATCGCAACCGTGCGACCACGTAAATCGGCGATCTCCAATGGATCTTGATATTCGGGAACGTCGATCGCCCTGGGTCCGTTGGGGCCTTCGGGCAGCGGCGTGGCCGTTTGCGGGTCTTCCAGAAAAATCACGCGAGTGACCAAACGTCCTTCGAGTGCCGCGATAATGTCATCTTCATCGAGGTTGATCGGGATTGGATACGTCGTCGCCAATCCAGGCGGCGGATACGTTCGGTCTACCATTTCGATGGTCGGATACAGTTCGGCACCGGCTTGAAAGGGGATGCCCGTGACTCGGAAGCGGTAGACCTGACCGATCATCAAACCCGCCATCAAATCGGATTCGCCTTCGTCGAAGGAACCGTACTGAGCCAACGAAAATCGCACGCCTTCGGGGCCGTGAAATTTCACCGGCTGATAGTAATTTGCAGGTGGTTGGTGGTAACCCATGCGTTGGCGAGTCGAGGCGATGACTCCAGCGGGCATGTCACCGGTCAACAGCGGATGGCCGCCGGGAGGCCCGAGGACGTCCCGCGGATCGGCGGCTTGCACGATGCTCGCCACCGAAGAGATGATCAACAGCAGGAGGACGGATCGAATGGTCATTGCTTGATCGTTTCGTATCGAGTACCGATTCAAATCACCGGGGAGTTTTGTGGGAGACCCACCGAGTTTTAACGCAAGCGAAGCGGACTACAGGAGTCCGCTTCGCTCGGTTACGATTCATCGCGGCTAGTGGACTCGCTTGCTGCGTTGGTCATACAGTGGTCGAGCGTTGGGAACACCGGGATGGATGTTCTGCTCGGTCACGCGCATCCGACTGACCGGGTTGGGATAGCTCATGCCGGGCTGCTGACGAACATCGATCTTCACGTTGTTGACGGGTCGCGGCATGTGCATCGCAGTGTGGTTGCGAATCGTGTGACTCTTCAGTCCCGCTGGAGCACCCAATGGGATGTGCGGTGGTCCAGGCAATCCGATGGGCGTGCCGGTGTAGGGCATGCCGTACTGCGGCGCGTTGACGCCGGCGACCATGCCCGGCAGGCTCGGTGGTGCACCGACTTTCCCTGCACCCGGTCCGCCGCCACCACAACCATCGGTCATCGCGGGTGCGAATGGAGACGGCAGTCCGGTGATCGGTGGTCCCATCATGCCGGTGTTTGCCACACCGACCATACTGCCTCCCTCCATTTCGATGTCTTTGTCACCGAGCCGGATGATCGCCAGGATACTACCGCGACGATCGGCTTCGACGATCGGATCGACGCCTGGATCGAGCCGCGTGCTGACGAGCGTATCAATGCCCGCGATGGCTGGTCCCTGGAAGTCGGGATCGGGAAGGTAGATGACTTTGGTGACGAAGTTCCCCGTCAGGACTTGGTCGAAGTCCTCTTCGCTGAACTGCAGCGGTACCGAGTTGTGAGCAAGGTAGGCTCCGGTGCGTGGATTGGCATAGGCCAGTTCGACGGTCGGATAAAGTTCCACGCCGGGTCGGCTGGGGATATTCGTCAGCTTCAAGCGGTACAGGCCGCCTTGTGGAAAGTTTTGCCGGGCGGGCACGACGAGCGGTTCGCTATCGAACATACCCGACCCGGTCACATCGTATCGAACGTGCATCCCGTCAGGGGTGCCCAAGGTGACCTGAGCGGTACTGATCATGCCGGGCGCGCCCGACGCCATCATCACACCGCCGCCGGGCGGAATGGATGGACCACCTCGGCCACCGGCCCGACCGCTCGATCCAGCGACTCCGCCATGACCGCCGCAACAGTCGGCCCCGTCGGTCGACGTGCCTCCGTCTTGAAGCACTCGGCGGAATCCGGCAGTTTGAGCGTCGACTTGATCGTAGCCAACCTGCGAGATTTCCGGATTGGTTTTTTCTGCGGAGGTGTCGGCAATTTGTTTGTCGTTGGTCTCTTTGCTACTGGCGAGGGACTCTCCCAAGGGGGCTGCGGAATCCGCCGCCCCCATCATGGGATTGTAGGCGGACGGTCCGAGTACGCCGGGTCCGGGGCCGCCGACGCCAGGCCCGGGCTGCATCATCCGCTGCTCCGGTGGCATGTTGTGGCGAACCGGCACACACCCGGTGGCGATGAACGCCGTGGTCGCCGCGAGCGCCAAATGAGTGACGATTCGTTTCATGTTTTCCCCCGTCATGGGTCGCTGAGTTCGAACTTCCCGGCAATTCGATGGTGAATTACGCTACAGAAGTCGAACGGGTGGTGATTCGCCTGAGGACGAATCGGGATCGAATGGGATGGACTTGGACGACGGCCGATCTCTACGATCGCGTCGCCGCTCGCTCTGAATCCGCTCTCGGACCCATCGCTATGGGGTTGCATCGGCAATCGATGCCCCGAATCTTTGCTAAAATCGTCACAACCTGCATATGAAGATCGATTCCTACCACCGTATGGCCCGCAATCCGCCTGGATCCCAGCGCGGCGCCCAGGTTTTTTCCGCATTTGGCTCGCACTATCAGGCCGTCGTATTGGTCTTGGTGTGCGTTGGCGTGATGGTCGGTGGGCTGCCGCAATCGGTGATGGGCCAAACACCGGCGCCGGAGGCGATTGAAAACGGGTCGGATTTACAACATCCCGAGATGGCAAAAGCCATTGAGCCTGCCCGGCGTTTGTTGGCACGGGTAATCGAGCAAATCGCCCTCGGTCCCGCCTTTGACGCCAAAATTCGCCAACGCGTTCGGGTCGGTGAGCGGGAAGTCATCGGCGTGGGCACCTACGAACAGGCCGGCGACGGTAGCGGCTGGTTCAATCTCCAAGTCGCCATGCACGATGGTGATGGCAAACATACTTTGCAACAAATCAGTGACGGGCGGTTGGCCTGGACGCGTGAACAAATTGGCGACGAAGTCACGTTGCAGCGGGTCGATGTGGGGCGTTTAGATCAATGGGTCCAGGGTGCGGTCGCGCCCGTCTATCATCAACCTGGAGCGTCGGCCGATCCCATCGCCAGCCATCTACCACCGAGTGTCCGCGTGGGTGCGTGGACGGAGATGCTCGAACGCATTGCCGCCGATCATGATCTCACCCTCGCCTCGGGCCGACTCGAGCAACGAGAAGTGTGGATCGTCCGCGGGAAGTTGCGAGCCGATGTTCGAGCGCAGCAGCTCACCGAATTCAAAACGGAAACCTGGCCCGAGCTGTGTCCCAGTGAAGTCGTCGTGGCGATCGCCAAGTCGGCTGCGGTCGAAACCGATTTCGGGAAAGGGCTTCCCCTACGTATCGAATTCTGGGCCGATCCCGTCGTGACGCATCCAGCATCATCAGACGCCTCCGGCAGTTCGGAATCGCGATCCGATTCGGAACCCGACGCCACGACGGCGGCCTTGTCCGCAGATCCCGCGCACTTAATCAGCGTGATTGAACTGTATTCGATCCGTCCGATCTCACCGCCGCCAATCGGTCGTTTTCGATTCGAGAACCAAGACATGGAAGTGAATTTCACGAACGATACCGGCCGCTATTTATCGCGGTACGGAATTCACATCACCGAACGTCAAAGTCGCATGCTGCGGCGATAAGAAGCGAATTTATATGAGCAAAGTGAACTGGACATCGTGGGCCGAGTTGGTGCGACTGCCCAACATGTTCACGATTATCGCTGATATCTCCGCCGCCTTCTTCCTGGTTCTCGGGGGCAGCGGTTGGTACACGGGGGCGATTGGACGAACGGCTCGCGGCGGCGACGAACAAGTCATTTGGATCGTGCTGGGGCTCACGTTGATCTCAGCGATTTCACTGTACTGGGCCGGCATGATTCTCAACGACGTGTTCGACCTGCGCCGCGATGTGCGCGCCCGGCGTGGTCGACCGCTCGCCCGCCGTGCGATCTCCGTCGGCAGCGCACGGCGTGCGGGATGGGGGCTTTTGCTCGTCGGTGTCTTGCCACCGCTCGCCGTTGGTGTTTGCTATGGCAGCGGAATCGGTTGGGTGCCGCTGATCGTGGCGGTCGTGCTGAGCATCTGCATCGTTTTATATGACGGTCCTCTCAAGCAAACGCCACTCGCGCCGCTGTTGATGGGGGCATGCCGGGCGTTGAGCTTTCTGCTCGGCGCGACCTCGGCCAACGCCGCCTTGGCCGAACTCGTGGGCGTTCCCGCACTGACATCGCTCCAAGGAGTCGCCCTGGGCAGTCCCATCGTGGCTCTAGGCAGTCCCATCGTGGCTCTAGGCAGTCCCATCGCATGCGGGCTCACGCCCGTCGTCCTGGGCTTTGCAATTGGCATGGGAACGTACATTGCTGGGCTGACCACGTTCGGTCGCCGTGAAGCGGTAGGCGATCGCACGATTCACTTACCCGTCGGTTTGGTCCTGATGTCGATTGGCGCGATGATGCTGGCTTTCGCGCCGCGGATGGCGGCCTGGTCGGTTGCCGAAGTTGGGCCAGCTTGGAGGACCGCGTGGCGTCTCGACCCCGTCATGATATTTCCAGCCGCGATTTTGCTGATGCTCGCCACCGCCCTGTTTCGCGGCTTCGCGGCCGCGAGAAAACCATCACCGCAGCGGATTGGTGCCACCATTGGTTCGGGCTTGATGGCAATCATTCCGATTTCGGCAACGGTCACGATGCTCTCCGTCGGCCCCAACATCGCCATCGCGATCTTCGCACTGCTCATTCCCTCACGACTTTTGGCGGCCCGGTTCCGGATGACCTGAGTCCGGTCGTCTTACTCAATCCGCACCAAAGACTTGCCCAGGTTGGCGCCGTCGAACAAACCAATCCTGTCCATCTTGGACAACCAAGAGGATTTCGATGCGCTCGAGAATATTCTCTGCGAAGCGATCGAACGTTTCTACATACGACTCTTCCGATATTGCATCATGCGTAATCAGTGGCACTTGGTGGTCAGTCCGGGTTGCGATAGTGAAATGGGCAGGTTTGGGTATTGGGTCGGCCTGACACACACGCAGCGCTACCACGCTCACTATCGAACGACAGAAATGGGGAAGCCTCCATCACTGGAGCGTCCAATAATTCTTCTAGAAGAGTCCAAATGAGTCAGGCATCTTAGATGGTAACCATTGGCGGAATTCAGGGTGATCCTCTTCCACAGAATCCGTGGATTGGGCGTGGTGCAGCAACATCGAAATCTAAACATCTTCCTGTCACCTATCTTCCTGTCAAAAATCAAGCGACGGGACTGGACAGGAAGATGGGTGACAGGAAGATAGCCGGCTGGGATTCCTTTTGCGTTTTTCGCGGTCAAAACACTGTCTGTTACTCCAATCGCGTTTACGGTTGCCCTAGAGCTTCGAAAAGCGGAAATCGGTCGTTGTTCAGATTTTGGAGAAAGAGTGACACGACTGACACCCAAATCGCCGCGCTTAAACATGCGGCATCGATAACGACGTTTCACAACGACGACAGATTTTTAGAAGTGGTTGTTTTTCCCAGCACATTATCCAGGGTTACTCATGGAGTCTGGTTTCATTTCGAAACAGTTTACTTTGGACCATCAGGGCCAAATCGTAAGCTGCCGCAAGTTTAATCCATTTCGTGATCAATTGGAGCTTGAGGAACGCTATCCGGCTGACGCAATCGTCAATGCTCCACCCCCTATCGCGGGTAGAGTCATTTGGACAAAGTTGATTGATCGGTACGGAAACGTCCAGACTCTCCCGCCAGAATCTGCGACGAAGGATTGGGGGACTGGTGGACGAACTGAGGTCCGTTGCGAGTCGGTTGCGGTTGCAGATGGTGGCGGCGGGGATTCTCACGACGGGCGGAGCCGTCGGTCGACAATTTTTAGCGATACCGATTGAGGATTACTGGGGACTGCTTGATTGGACGGCATGGCAGGCCATCCACTACGCGACTTATTCTTTCGCTGTCGCTTAGGATGCAGAACTACGGCTGAAGTCGCTGATCGAGAGAGGGGGGGGCACTCTGCCACGCTGGAATGGGCCGGTCGAGCTACTCGATCCGCACCAACGATTTGCCCAGGTTGGTGCCGTCGAACAAACCGATGAACGCCTCAGGTGCATTCTCCAGGCCTTCGGTGACGGTCTCCTCCCACACGATTTTTCCCGATTGAATCCAAGCGGATATCTCACGCAAGAATTCGTCCTGATCTTCGGGATGATCTCGCACGATGAAACCTTGCATTCGCAATCGCTTGGCAACGATTTTGAATAGATTCCGTGGGGCGGCGGGTGGATCGATGGCGTTGTAGGTCGAAATCATCCCGCAGGCCACGATGCAACCGAAGTCGTTGAGATGGTCGATGGCCGCTTCCAGATGCGTGCCACCAACATTGTCGTAGTAGACATCAATTCCGTCGGGGGCGAGTTTGCCGAGTTCGTTGGACAGATTGTCTGATTCTCGATAATTGATGACGTGCTCGATACCCGCTTTCCGTTTCAACCACTCGATCTTCTCGGGCTTGCCAGCGCTACCGATCACGCGGCAGCCTTTCGCTTTGGCGATCTGGCAAACCACCGAACCGACCGCACCCGAAGCAGCCGATACGAATATCGTGCTCTGAGGCTGCAGTTTGGCAATCCGGTTCAGCCCCACCCACGCGGTCATCCCCGGCATGCCGAGGACACTCAAGTAGGCTTGCACGGGCACACCTCGTTGATCGATCTTGGAGACGCCCTCACCGGTCGATTTCCAGTGCGACCGCCAGCCGAGGTTTCCCAGCACGTAGTCGCCGGCCACAAATCGGTCGTTCCGCGACTCGACAACTTTGCCGATGCAGCCCCCCTCCAACGGCTCATCGATTTGGAACGGCTCGACATAGCTGTCACCCGCTTTCATGCGACCGCGCATGTAAGGGTCGACGGACATCCATTCGTTTTTGACGAGAAACTCGCCCTCGGAGAGTGGCGGAATTTTGGTTGTCACCAACTTGAAGTCGTCCTTGGTAGGAACGCCGTCCGGACGAGAGGCCAGATGGATTTCTCGCGATTCGGTTGTTTGGTCTGCTTGCGATGCCATATCATTGACGTTTTTACTTGAAGGGAAGGGAAGGGAGGCCATTCGCAATCACGATCTTGCGAGCGACAGCGAGTAAACAAAACGCGCTGAATGGTAGTGGACGAGGCAACGAGTCCAGCAGCGAAGGATTCGTTGCCTCGTCCACTACGCGACTAATTCTTTCGCTGTCGCTAGGTGGCGACGGCGTTGGCATGCAACGCCGTCATTGGAGTCGGGGTAGTCTGCAATCGCCATACCGCCGTGGCGATTAACCAGCTACTGCCGTTTCCAAGTCACGCCGTCTCCGCAATTGGTTTATCTTCTTGAATCGGCTCACATTCCTGCTGCAACGCTCGCGGCTGTTCGCCCAACACGACTGCGATCGCGTAGGTAGCCTCGAAGCTAGCGAATACTTTTCGCTGCACGATTAACAACGGCACCGCGAGAAAGACGCCGGGCAATCCCCAGATGAACCCCCAGAACGCGACAGCGATCAGCACCACCACGGGGCCGACTCTCAAGGTCTTGCCGATAATAGCCGGCGTGACAAACTGCCCTTCAACGGCGGTCGTCAGCCAAAACGCCAGCGCCGTAACTGCGGCTCGATTGATGGTGTCGAACGTGCTCGCCGCTGCCAGGAAAATGATCGCGGTGCCCGCCAATGCTCCAACGTACGGGACGTAATTGAACAAAGTCGCCATCACGCCCCACAATACTGGCGTGGGCATTCCAACCCCCCACATAACGAGCGTGACAACAACGCCAAGCCCCATATTGATGCACGTGATTTGCGCTAGATACGTACCGACGCCGTGTTGGATTTCCCCAATTTTGCGTAGTACGTGATCGCGATCGTTCCCGATGGGTAGCACGTTAAGCATGCGGTTTAGCAGATCATCCCCAGTGGAAAGCATGAGGAAGGTTAATACGGCGATCGCGGCCACAAACGCGAGCCAGCGCCCGGTTTGGTTGACCAATGTCGACTCATCGACCATCGACGGCCTTTCCAAAGACACCTTCACCTCTTGCGGGGATTCGTCCACCGCCGACGTCGCCGACTTGATCGTGGTATCGGCACGATCGATTGTCGTGAGCGGTTTCGCAATCGATTGAAAGTTCTCACGGACCTTGCTCAAACTCTGTGGCGCAACATTAATCCAACGTTGGGCCGGCGAATAAAGCAGGCTGACGATCAATGCGAGTGTCGCAAAGAGCGCGACGATCACCGTGCCGCTGGCCAACGGACGCGGCATACCGTAACGGCACAGCTTTGTTTCGGTCGGTCGTAATGTGAGATACGCGAGCGCCGCAATAACAATGGGAACCAACAAATCCGCTGCGACGAACATCAGACCCAGGCAGAGGATCACAGCGATGGTTGTCACCATCGCCCTCAACCATCGGTCGGCATCGGCGCGTCCCGCTGGATCCGTTGAACAAGTCATGCGACTATCCGGCTCCACCGCCTGCGAATCGGGTGGCTGCTTCTCGCTCATCCTGGTTCCTTCATTTCCTCTTGGGTGATCCGCCCTGTCGACAGCAAGGCTGCACTTGCGACGGCAAAGCTGCACTTGCTTGCCCCGAGTTTCGATCGACGTGCCATCATAACTTGCTTGTTCCCCGCGTTGAAGATGGGCTCCAACGCGGCAATCTTCAGATATTGTACATCCAAGACCGGTTCGGCGATGATCAGCCTGGCAAACCAACAAGTGATTCGAGGTATTCAATCGAAAGTCGAAAGATGCTTTCTTTAACGGAACCAGTAATGGCTGATACAACGAAACGACCTGCTTGGCAAACCGACGACGATATGAGTACTTGGGAACGCGTTAAGAACGCGTTTGCCAACGACTGGGAACAAACCAAATCCGACTTTGGTTCAGATGACTCCCGGAATATTAATGGCTCTTCCGCAGAATCGGTGGGTCGATTTGACGTGCTTAGCAGGCGTTCGCGCAATCGCAGGCAAGCGTTCTTTCAGGATGTTGGATTTTTGGAGGCATCAACTCCTTCGTCCAATGATTTTTTTGCATCGGACTCTGCCGCAGGGTACATTGAGAGTGCCGGTAAAAACGCGCTCGGGCTCTGTGGGGACACAACCTGGGAAGGGATATCTCGGTCAATAGCGTGCCACCGGTGCGGTTGCCCCTCGGCGGGAAGTTGCTCGGCGAGGGTTCCTTTTTTTGCCCATTGGACGAAGGAGTTCCTACCTACGAAAATCCACCACACTGCGTCCAAGAGCAA
>JBDNIG010000621.1:0-4119 GCA_041688415.1 Rhodopirellula sp.
AGCACTTTGCATCGTCAATCAATCGCTGAATCGAAATCGTCATCCGTGACCCTCCAGAAGTTGCTCAAATACCCTTCGCCTCCCAGTCTAACGTCAGTCGGGGCAACAGACCAGATCAACCCGGAACCGGGGATGAGCCTCGCTAATTTGCTTGTCGCCCCAACTCCTTCCCGTACCGAAATACTCTGCATGTTGAGTCACCATTTGAGCGAGTCGGTGGAACTGATTGTCCTCCTTTTCGATCTTCTTTCCACGAAAAATGACCCAGCGATCATTCAGTGAATAGCGGACTTTTCCGCACAATGTCATCATTCTAAAGTCGACGGCTGCGTATTGGGGTGAGTTAACGCCGTAGTCGCCGAATCCTGGCAAACGTACCCCTGAATCAATGGCACGAATTTGCCGCCAAACATTTAGATCTTCGCGCGGGACGTCTGCAGTTTGAAAAGGTTTTAATTCTTTCGTGACTTTGTCATTCATTGAAGTCATGACGATCACTACGTCAGCAAACTCATTGATGCTGGAACCAACCTCGGCAAACGATTCGTATGCGATCGGGATCGGTCCCATTGAAAGACTCATCTGCTGCTTCAGATCAATAAGCAAAGTAAGTCGGTCAAACTGCCATCCGAATGTCTGTGACAACTCGTCGATTCGCCTTTGTGTTGCGGTTGGGGACAGCAGTTCGTCATCTGAGATTCTCAGTATGAGCTTTCCGTCACCACTTTGAAGTAGTTCTTGAACCGCGTGTTGATACGCGGCACTTCGTTCCAGTCCCGTTACAGGAATCGCAAGATGGCGAGAGGCGCGGGCTGATGTTATCAAATCTTGGTACATTTTGCAGTGCAATTGGTTGTCCTTAAAGCATCGGCTGCCATCTAAGCCAAATTGCCAGGATTGTGGCAAGTGCTTGTCCATTGCTTTGCTGAAGTGTCGAACGTGTTCAGCGACTGTCTTCTTTGGTCCGGTCGAAACACCCAATTCCTTCTCGTACTTCAGTTCGACCGGAGGGATCTCAATCGTCGGAAAGACTGAAGAGCGAGATGACAACGAAAAGTTTTCGAGAGCAATCCACTCGCCAAGGCAGCCCTTTAAGATGGGGTAGTACATGATCAAGAAACTCGTTTGATTCGGTTACTGAATGCCAATGCAAATCCCGATTGCTGAGGCGATATCTTCAACTTCAGAAGCTGATAAACGACCAAGTTTCTTCACAAAACGCTTAGTCGAGATTGATTTACATTGAAAAGCGTCGGCACCAGATTCTTTGCTGAGTCCATTCGTCGAATCAGGCTCTATTCGTACAAACCAAGGGACTGAGCCATAGGCAGCCTTCCAGTCCGTAATCGGCACGATAATCTTCAGCGGCAATTTGCCAATCGCATCTTCGCTGATCACAACCGCAGGTCGGACCTTCTGAATCTCTGCTCCCACTGATGGATCGAATCGAACGTTCCAAACCTCACCGCGAAGCGGATTGATATTTGTCATCCTTTACGGTTCCTCCGAAAACGCATCGAAGTCGGTCAACTCCGAATCATGCGAGTAGAGTTCGAATACAGACTCGGCCGCGTGCGCGAGGAAGTCACCTCGCTCGGCGCGCGGACGACGCATCAACTCCCGTGATGGGTGAACCCGGTGACCGCCGACGCCTTCTGAGACTCCAGGTATCACTCGATTGGCCTCAGACTCCGAAATCATTCCCTCCGCTAATGCGCGAAGCACCATCTGATGCAAACGCTTTGGCAACTCATCAACCTCGTATTCGACAGGCTCTTTCTTTCGCCAACCGAACTGCGAAAACTCCTTGCATATCGTGGTGTACTGTGATTGCGAGATGATCTCCAAGTCTCGTGCTCTGCGAGCGAGCGCTGCCATGCTCAAACCATACTTGCGCTTTAATTCAGCAAATTCTCTTGCTGCAATTCGCCGGCGATGCTCTCCTAGTTCCTCTCGTAAGACTGTGTCGGGGACAAGAAACGATGATGCAAAGCGATGGCAATAAGTTTCTTCATCTACCTCGCTAAGATGTTCACAGTCAAGAACAAGGTGACCAATTTCATGCGCAAGCGTAAAACGTATCCTGTCGTTAGGGGCACTCGCTGAAACTACCGCTATGGGGATCGCATTGTCGACCCAGCCACTTAAACCATCAAACTCACGATTCCGCTCCTCACCTTCATGGGCAATCACAAGCATTCCGAATGACTCGGCAAGTCCGGTCAGCGACGGAATGCTCCCCAAACCGAGTGACCAATAGCGCCTCGTTTCTTTAGCAATTCGTTCAACGTCCTCAAGGCACTCCGGCGTTTGAGGGCTCGGAAAGTCACATCTGCGTCCAGGATTTAGGAGGCGTTCCAATCGCAACTGAGCTTCCGCGCGAAATGCAGCTTCAGCCTTCACATGATCCTGTAACCGCTTCGTCATTCTTGCTTGTTTGCGGAAACCGTGCCATTTGAACTTAGGAAGCCCCTCTTCCAGAAAAACGCTCGTCGGGAATCCCAACTCCTCAGCCAAAGCCTTCAAAAAACCTTGCCCAGGCTGACTCTTGTTTTGCTCGTATTTCGACAGTCCAGCTCGCGTAATCTCCACCCCGCGCAGACTCAACCGCGAGACAACATCCTGCAATGTAAGTCCCCGCGCCAGTCGAATTTGCTTGATGCGATTGCCAATCATGAGAAACCCTTGTTGACGAGACGATTGAGAAACACGAGAATGTCAACGTTGACATTCTTCGTGGATTCAAGTGATTTGTCAACACTCACTGCCAGGAATTCAGCGAAAATAGCTAATTTCTAGAAGAAGAAAAGGTTCCAGGACTCGAAGCTCGTAATGAGTCCGCGTGCCTTTTCACGTCTGCTGTCGGGTGTCGAGCTAGTTCAGCACGGCCAGGGAATCGACGTCCAGCGTGACGCTCGAAACGTCTACCTCAACCGTTCGCAGCTCATACACAGCCGAGCGGATTTCCTTTTCAAGCGATTCGGCTTCACGGTCGAACGTGATTGCCAACCGCCCGTCATTTTCGCTGGTCGCGGAGGCGTCGTCGCAAACATCGTAGACGGCATCGACGATTGCCGGGTCGGGATCGTTGCCGGTGTGAACAGCGAAGGCGTAGGTTTGCATTGGTTTAATTCTCGTGTGGGTTTGGGGCATCGCTCCACTTTGCGGCGTATCCGCGGGGCATAATCTTCCGGCTTTCGCGGTGTGCTATGGAAATGTGAGCGTGCCCAGCCGCTTTTCAAACCGCCAACCGTGGTCGGCGGCGTAGTCGATCGCTTCGCGGATGTGCTTGTTAGAATGTGCCATGAATTGCCCCGTTACCATTGTATCCGGGCCCAGCTGCAAAGGCTCCCCCGGTGGCTAGATTTCCGCTGACAACCGGCGGGCGGCACGCAACAACGCGGGCTGGTCGTCGGCATCCATAGCGGTGAACATCGCCAGTAATTCGGCGGCGTCCTGACCGGTTTCGTGCAGCAATGGGACCACCGGTGGGACTGCTGTTTCGCCGGATTGCGTTGTTCGTAGTGTTTCGAGCGATTGTGAGAGCTCTGCCGGGACTGCAGAATTAGTGCAGGGATTGCCCAGCGTGCACCGGTGGGCGACACCGGAAGGCTTTGGAGACACGACTGGGGAACGTTCTGGCCAGAGTGATTAGATGGTTTGGGGAATGACCGACAGCTAAAAAAAGAATCAGGCTGGGCCGCCTTGGCGGGCGGCCCA
This sequence comes from Rhodopirellula sp., assembly GCA_041688415.1. GTDB lineage: Bacteria > Planctomycetota > Planctomycetia > Pirellulales > Pirellulaceae > Rhodopirellula. The sequence continues at coordinate 3,721 of JBDNIG010000621.1, forward strand.
GCGATATTCAATCGATTCCGGCGTCAATTCGGGGCTATTTCAGCGAGAGTCCACTCCCCGGCCAATAAGTTGACCGTCGTGTCAGCGTCGATCGGAAGGTTGCGAAGCCAGCGAGTGAACTGGTGAACCATCAGTCCCGCCGCGATGCTTGCCGCGTAGATCGTGCTGCGTGACGTGCAGGTTCCTTGTTGAGCTTCCGAGGCAGCGAACAGTGTTGTCGCGTAATGCTGCGATGACGGTGTGTCATCGGCAGCCAGTACGCGAAGCACCTCGCCCAGCATTCTGCCGTCGGCCCAGAACGCTGCTCGGCCTTCGACTGATTTCCAAATCGCCGACCGCGCCGTGATCGAATCGACACAACAGAAGACTGCGTTGCCGATGGATTGACGTGGGCGATAA
>JBDNIG010000622.1:0-8299 GCA_041688415.1 Rhodopirellula sp.
GCGCGATCGCCGCACCATTCTGACGCTGGTGATGATGCCGCTGCTCGTCTATCCGCTGCTGAGCATGGCGATGAATCGATTCTTGATTTCATCGGCTGGCCCGGGCACGAGTGGCTTTGTCGTCGGAGTGGGCAGCGAACAGGAGAGCGAATGGCTGCAGTCATTGCTCCTTGATCGGCGCAGCCAACCTCCCGAATCAATCATGCAGGCCAGCGGCGGTGAACTGGCGGAGTTCAAGGTCGTTATCACACCCGATAGCGATCCGGATCAGGCGCTGCTCGCCAATCGACTCGATGCCGCAGCCAAACTGACGATCCGTGACGGTGAGCCATCGTCGATTCAGGTGACGGCGTTCGCCGGCGATCAAGCCAGCCAGTCGGCGCGGCGGATTTTGATTGAACGTTTGCACTGGCTCAAAATGCATGACGCCGAAGGCATTTTGAAACGAATCGTGCCTGAGTTCACTTCGTTCAAAGTCACGACGACGGAAATCGGCGAGCATCAGAGCGGCAATGTGTTGGCATCGATCATCCCATTGGTATTGGTGCTGATGACGATTACCGGAGCCGTCTATCCCGCGATCGATTTGACCGCGGGAGAACGCGAACGCGGGACAATGGAAGTATTGATGGCGTCACCGGTTCCACGGTGGTGGCTGCTTCTGGCGAAATACATCGCCGTCGTGAGCGTTGCGTTGCTGACGGCGGTGGCCAATCTCGGCGCGATGTTCGTGACTCTGTCGCTGACCGGACTGATGTCCATCCTCGTCGGAGAAGGCGGTGGGCTGGGCTTGAAAGAAATGGGATACATCTTCCTGTTGCTCGTGCTCTTTAGCGCCTTTTTCGCTGCCGTGCTGCTGTCGTTGACGAGTTTCGCGAGATCGTTCAAGGAGGCTCAAGCGTACCTGATCCCGGTGATGCTGCTGGCACTCGCCCCCGCCATGTTGTCCCTGATGCCTGGAATCAACCTGCGGGGGCCTCTCGCGGTCGCGCCGCTGCTGAATATTGTGTTGCTGGCACGCGAGATTTTATCGGGTGAGGTCCACCCGCTCGGCGCGACGATCGCGGTGGCGTCGACCATGTTCTATGCGGCTGGGGCATTGGCGATCGCTGCGAAATTGTTCGGTAGCGATGCGGTCAATCGCACCAGCGACCGTTCAATCGGATCCTTGTTCCGACGTCCCGAGATTGGCACCACGCGCCCGAGCGTGGGGGAAGCTGGCATGGTGATCGCGTTGTTGTTGCCCGCATCGTTTGTCGTGTCCAACTCGCTGATGCAGTGGATTGGACGCCAGGGCGATGAACTCAACGTGCCGTTGCAGTTGACGCTCAACGCAGTCTCGCTGATCGCAACGTTCGGATTGATTCCGCTGGCGGCTACCTTCTTGGGCCGACACCGCCTGGCGTCGACCTATCGTCTGAGTCAATCGAATCTCGGGTTTTACGTTGGGGCCGTCGTGATGTCGCTCGGTGCGTGGGCGTTTGCCTACGAGGCGCTCGTCCTTGCCGATCAGTGGAAGTTGGCGTTGTTGAACGAAGATCAACTGGAACGGACCCGTGGGGTACTGGAGAAATGGAAAACGATCTCGCCGGTGTTACTGCTATCGACACTGGCCCTCGCCCCCGCGGTGATCGAAGAGTTATGTTTTCGTGGGTATCTATTCGCAGCCTTCCGCAGCGTCCTGCGACCCTGGCAAACGATCATGACCACCGCCGTCCTGTTCGGACTATTCCACGTCTTTGTGGGCAGCACGTTGTTGATCGAACGCTTCCTTCCGACCACGCTGTTGGGTGTCGCCCTGGGATGGATCGCCTATCGCAGCGGCAGTGTGCTACCCGGGATGCTGATGCACTTCCTGCACAATGGTATGCTGGAACTGGCGGGACGATATCACGAACAACTCGCGTTTCTCGGTGCCGAAATCGAGGGCACCCGGCACCTTCCGCCACTGTGGCTTGCGATTGCCGGCGGCTGCCTTTTGACTGGAATGGCGATTGTGCAAATGTGTGCACGCCCCACGTGCGAGGGCTCGCTTCAGGATGCAGAATCTATCGAGTCGCCCTGAGCCGACGGCACCAGTCGCGGTTTTTTTCTAGTTTTCTTACGCGGCACTCTCCGAGGATCTCCTCCCCTGCCTTCAACACGAACTCCCAACTCCGCCGCTGCAACATGAACCACTCACTCCCCCTGCACCGCCTCCTGCTTCTGTTTCTCGCCGCGCTCCTAGGAATGCCGTCACTTACCGGTGCCTCGGCGGAAGAAACCTTCTTCCGACCTCCCGCGATTCCACTGGTTGCCCACGACCCCTATTTCAGTGTCTGGTCGCAATCCGACAACCTCTGGCAAACCGAGACCACGCACTGGACCGGCAAGACCCAGCGGATGGCCGCTATCGTTCGCGTCGATGGTCATGCTTACCGCTTGATGGGCAGTGGACCGCAAACCATTGCGGCAATGAAACAAGTTTCCGTCGACGTGCTGCCGACCCGTACGATCTATCACTTTGCCGGTGGCGGTGTGCAGGTTCGACTGATGTTCACCACACCCGCCCTCCCGATGAACATGGAGATCCTCAGCCGTCCGACGACCTATATCAACTGCGAAGTCACGGCAACGGACAAGAAAACCCACGAAGTCGAATTTTACTTGGATGCCGGCGGCGAACTGACGACGAACGAAGGCAATCAGGAGGTCACCGGCGAAGCCGTTGCGATGAGAAATGCGGCCGGACTGAAGATCGGTTCGGTCACGCAACGGGTGCTTGGCAAGACCGGCGACGATCTGCGGATTGACTGGGGATACCTATACCTCACCGCGCCGCGGGATGCACAAGCGACCGCGGCGTTCGGTTCCGCGGACACGCTCCGTGACGCCTTCGCCGACGCCGGATCTCCCGCCATCACGTCGGACGCGCCGGAGTTCCCCGTCATGGCTGATCGCGTCGTTGCGGCCGTTGCGATGCCAATCGGCAGCGTCGGCAGCGAACCGGTATCCCGTTACGCCCTCATTACGTACGACGATTTGTACTCGATCGAGTATATGACGAGTAGGCTTCGTCCGTACTGGCGAAAGGACGGTTGGGAAGCCAAAGACCTCATCGAAGCCGCCGTCGAGGAGCATGAAGAATTGGAAATTCGTTGTGCTGAATTCGACGCGGATCTGATGTCCGACCTGAAGTCGGCTGGCGGCCAAGATTATGCCGACATCGGAGCGTTGGCGTTCCGCCAGTGTTTCGCGGCGGGCAAGTTTGTCGCCGACGCCAATGGACAACCGCTGCAGTTCAGCAAAGAGAACCATTCCAATGGCTGCATTGCCACCTCGGACGTGTTCTATCCCATGATGCCCCAGTTCCTGCTGTTCGGCCCCTCGCTGACAAAGTCCGTGCTCGTGCCGTTCATGGAATATGCCGCGTCGGATCGTTGGCCGTTCCCATTCGCGCCGCATGACTTGGGCACCTACCCCAAAGCCAACGGTCAAGTTTACGGCGGCGGTGAGACGAACGAAACCAACCAAATGCAAGTCGAAGAGAGCGGCAATATGCTGATTCTGTTCGGTGCCCTCGCCAAGATCGAAGGCAACGCCGATTTCGCTGGTCTCTATTGGGACGAATTGACGAAGTGGGCAGAGTATCTCGAAAAGAAGGGATACGATCTCGATAATCAACTCAGTACCGACGACTTCTCCGGGCACCTCGCCCACAACGTCAACCTGAGCGCCAAAGCCATCTGTGGTCTCGGCTCCTACGCGATGATGTGCAAGATGCGTGGTGACGATAAGAACGCCAAAAAGTATTTCGACATGGCACACGCCATGGTCCAGGAATGGGTGAAGGCCGCCGATGATGGTGATCACTACCGCTTGGCGTTTGACCGCAGCGACACGTGGAGCCAAAAGTATAACTTGGTCTGGGACCGCATTCTCCGCTTGGACTTATTCCCCGCCAAAGTCGCCGAGACTGAGATGGCATATTACAAGAAGACTCAGAACAAGTACGGTCTGCCGTTGGACAACCGGTCCGACTACACCAAGCTTGATTGGATCCTCTGGACGGCCACGCTCACGAACGATCGCGATGACTTCCTCGCCCTAATCGGCCCCGTTCATGATTTCTTAAACGAAACCCAAGATCGTTCACCGATGACCGATTGGTACTTCACGTCGACGGCAAAAAAACGTGGCTTCACCGCCCGCCCCGTCGTCGGCGGCGTGTTCTTGAAACTGCTCTATGATTCTGCGGTCTGGTCGAAGTATGCGGCGATGGACGAAACGCAAGCGTCCGATTGGGCACCGATGCCAATTCCACGCGAAACGCGTGCGATCGTACCGACAAGCGCCAATGAAAGTGACAAATAAAAACACACCTACGAGAAAGCCGACGATGAGAGCAAGTAATCCACGGGGCTCATGCCCCGGGCTAAATGCGGCCGCCACTCAGCGACTTCGAGAACGCTTCTTTGGGGCGTTCCCAGTGAATCCTCGCCCGCGTTCCGAACGAATGTCTGCACGCATCAATAACGAACACAGTTGCGTCATCCGAGGGTCAATGGCAGGTCAATGCTTCCATTTTCACTCGTCGTTTTCCCACTGCTCGAACTGAGGTGACTCGACGAATGCTTCAAAACCCTCGTTGTCGCGAAGGTCGCCGAACTGCAATCCGAAGCGGTCACGCATGACCCTCAAGCGATGGAGCACTTCCTCGTGGTGGTCAGCCGCCAAGGCAACCGCGGCCGCGAAGTCTTGCGCTTCGAGCAGCGGCGAGGCGTCCACATCGACGTTCGCAACCATCGCGTCGGCTCGATCGACGGCACCAAGATTGGCGAGGTTGGCCGCGATCATCAGGTCCAGAAAGGGGTCACCGCCGGTCCACTTGGTCATCGCGTCGTGAGCGGTAACGAGCATCTCGGGATCCTCTCGCATGACGGCGGCATCCATCGAGATCAGTCCCACCGAGGCGTCTTCAGGATACTCAGCAATGTAGCTCTCGACCGCAGCGAGGTAGGCTGCTTCGTCTTCGAGGGGAGTCGCGGCGATGCGGTATAGCATCAACGTCTTGTACTTCGTCATGTCCTCGGGCAAGGCATCGAGCAGTCGCCGCGCTTCTTCGGTATTGCCGGCCTGGATCGCTTGGCTGATTTGCGTCTGTGTTTCGAGTCGCTTCAATTCCGCTTTCGCCTGGCCACTGAGCCGTCCGACGAACGAGTTCTGACTCTGGGCGGCGGCCCCGACGACGCTTCGCAAGGTGTCCGAGAACGCTTCCCCCGTCGCGGCGATGAACAATTCATCCGCGTGTACCTTCCCGCCGTCGCGAACCAAGCGAAAATCGTGGTAGTTGAGTCGGCCGTTGTCGTCGAACAAACGGAACACGACGTGCGCTTCCCCATCGCGATAGACCGCACCGACCAAATCGTAGGAGCCTTCCCGCGTCAGAAATGGGGTGACGGACTGAACGAGCTTGTCGGCCGCGGGTGCGGCGCCCTCCAAGTAACCCTGACGAAAACGTTCGTTGCTGACGAGACCATCGAGCGAACGGTTGAAGATCTTTTTAAAATCGAGCAACTGACCAACTTTCGCGGAGTCACTGGTCATCATGGCATCCCGCCACTCGCCGGCGAATGCCTCCGCCTCCGCTTTGGTAATCGTGTCCGCGGGAGCGTCGTCGGGTGGCGAGATTTCCGCGACCGCCAACGTCAGGGGTTGGTGTGCGGGCGGGCTCGCCAGCGGTGATTGATCGCATCCCGACTGCATGACGAACACCAGACCGATTGAGCCCACCAAAAAAACCGTCTCGCCAAGACGCGGGAATTTAACGAGCAGCGGACGGCGCAGCATGAGAGCACTATGGTGAGGACGGAAGCAGTTCGGGACAATGAGTTGCCAGCAATTCTACGGGATAGGAGCGGCAGCTTAATTGAAAATTGTTGGCGGCAACGCAAATTTCCTGACGCGGTCGCCGATCGTCGGTGTCTTCCAGGTACAAACTCCGCCGAATTCGAGTTTCGCATGAATGATTCTAACCCGCCAATTGATCCTGTCCGCGTCGATGCGGACGTGGTCCATCGCTGGGGGCCGGTCTTGGTGCTCTTTGCTCGGGCCCGCTGCGACTGTGCCGAGGATGTTGTGCAGGAATCTCTCATGAAATTGTTTCGCCTCCGAGAGCGCCCCAGCAACGTCCAGGCGTGGTTGTTTCGAGTCGTTCGCAACGAAGCCGCCAACGCCCATCGCGGCAAAGTACGGCGTGAGCGACACGAGCAATCCGCCCGCCAATTTCGTGAAAGCTGGTTCGAACCGTCCCCAGGAAATGCGATCGACATCGAAATGGCCACGCAAGCGTTACAGAATCAACCGGTCGATGTTCGTGAGACGATCATTGCGCGATTGCGGGGCGGATTATCGTTCGATGAAATCGGCTCGCTCACAGATGTCTCCCCCAGTACCGCGTCACGCCGATACCAGGTCGGGTTGCAAGCGATCCGCCAGCAGCTCCGTATCCCAACCTCTGAGGTGCAGCCATGAATCATGCTTCCGACGTTTTTAATGACGACGATTCGGCAGCCGATGGCCTTGCCGAGTTCGAGCAACAACTTGGCAGCCTGATCCCGACCAGTTCGCTCGATCGTGATCGCTTGCTCTTTGAAGCCGGTGTGGCACATGAGGTGAAGCAGCGTCATGCGGCGAGCCGCTACGCCGCCCCACTGCGCTACGCGAGCGTCGCGGTCGCGGCATCGCTGCTAACCATGCTGACGTTATCACTCAGCAACACAGATACGGAACACGAGAAGCGAGGAACTCCCTTACTCGCAACCGATGCCGATCGTCCAACCGACGACGGTCTCCATGCTGCTAGCGAGCAAAATAAGTTATTGGACTCGGTCGTGCTCCGCCCGAGACCGTCGCCATCGATTCAGACGCTGGCCAAGCCAATTGAGTTCGGCGTGTTTCCGCTCGCTCCACGCTGAGTACTCTCCGCAATCAATACTCCGACCGAGACTGGTCCGATGATCGAACCGATTTTGGAGTCATGGATCCACCGGATTACGTCGCCCCCAGTTTCCCAAGTCAAAACCCGCCAACCAATCTGCAGTGGCAACGTCAAATGTTCCGTTCGTAGAGGCAGTAGAAAACCATCCAGTCTCCCCCTGTCCACCACGAAGAAAGTCGTGCGGCTTTTAAGTATTGAAATCCAAAGGTTTTACGCACTTCACCCTCCCGCGGCTTTGCCGTGGGAGGGTCGGTCGGCCCGAGGCCGCCGGGGAGGGCCGACCGAGCAAGCGAACCACCAACCCAACTTGCGCGGTCGGCCCTCCCCGGAATTCTCGCTGAAAGCTCGAATTCCGACCCTCCCAAGCTTCGCTCGGGAGGGTGAAGTCAACCGTTGCTGCGACAGCACTTAAACGCCGCACGACCTCACCGTCTCTGGGGAGAGGGGAGACTCGATGGGTTGAGTCAAACTTCACTACCTCATGTATTCACAAAGGATTTCACTATGAAACGTTTCTATCCGTCCCGTTGGTTGGCGATGATCGTTGGTTCGCTCATCACGATATCGGCGACGGCCGCGCCGCCCGATGACGATGCGAAAACACTGAGGCTAACCATCACCCCCACGGCACCGACCGAACCGCTGCTGCAACATCGGTTTGTGTTCACGGTGCCTGGACAGACCAGCGGCAATGCGGTAGTGAAGTATGGAAAAGTCTTTGCCGAACAGCAAGCCTTCGCCAGGTACGACGCATATTGGCTGAACCAAGATCGGCTTCGAACAATGCCGCTGGCAGAATTGAAGCGGGATGAAGTCGCACAAAACCTCGCTAACTATCCGATCCTGTTCGAGAACATTCACGCTGGCGAGATCTGCCAAGACTGCGATTGGCAACTGCCAGTCAGACACGAGCCTTTCTATGAAATTTTGTTGCCAGAGATCCAACAGGCTCACGCTTTCGCAAGGCTACTGGTTATTCATGCCCGTGTACAAATTGCCGATGGAGATCTGGATGGGGCGATCGCAACCATGCGTGACGGATTCGCCTTGGCACGTCACGTCGCCGACGCACCGGGATTCATTAATCCGTCGGTAGGTGCGCAGATGGTCCGTAGTCTTTGTGACGTGGCCATCGAATTGCAACAGCAACCCAACGCGCCCAATTTAATTTGGGCATGGACAACGATGTCCGATCCGTTTATCGATTTCCGCAGAGGTGTGGAGCTCACATTCCGCAGGTTGAAAAGGGCTAGTTTTGATTTGTTTCATAGGAAATTGCGACGTGGATTTATTGGTAGTCGGCGACGGGGACATCAAGTA
>JBDNIG010000623.1:0-9336 GCA_041688415.1 Rhodopirellula sp.
ACATCCGACTGTGGCTCGAAGAACTACGGCATCTCGAAAACGATTGATTTTCATGGATAACGATCATCTGCACGTCGCCCTCGCCGCGGCGAGGGCAGGCGCGGACGAACTCATGGCTCGCTACAAAAGTCGTGTGGTGAGTGAGAAGGCTCCCAAGGACCTCGTCACCGACGCCGATCTTGCTGCACAAACCGCGATTCGGGCGATTTTGGAAAGCTCCTATCCGAGTTACGCGTTTGTGGGCGAAGAAGAAGGCGAAAATGAGCCGCCCGCGGACGTTCGCTCGGGCGCCGACGATGCGCCGCCGTGTTGGGTCGTCGATCCGCTCGACGGCACCGTGAATTATGTCCATGGCTTGCAGGGGTTCGCGGTCTCGATCGGGCTCTACGCGCGTGGCAAGATGCGGTTGGGCGTGATCTATGATCCGATTAGCCAGGATTGCTTCACGGCGATCGATGGCCAAGGCGCCCGTTGCAATGATCGCGTGATGAAAACCAGTGACATCAAAACGCTCGATCAAAGCCTCGTGGCCTGCAGCTTTCACGCGGGCGTGACGTCCGATTCACCCGAGGTCAGCCGTTTCCTCCGCCTGCTCGAGCGTTGCCAGTCGTTGCGTCGTCTCGGCTCGTGCGCGCTGAATATGTGCTACGTCGCCGACGGCCGGCTCGATGCGTATTGGGCGACCAACGTAGCCGCTTGGGACTCCGCCGCCGGGACCGTGATCGCGCGAGAAGCCGGCGCGGTGCTCACCGGTTACGACGGCGGACCGTTTGATGATTGGGAACCGAAATTTGCTGTCGCCGCCACACCCGCTCTCCACACCGCCCTCGTCGCGCAACTCCGCTGATCGGTGGCCAATAATTGTCCACGGCAGGTCGGGTGAGAACCCGATATTTCGGTAAATCCTTGCAGTAACCTCTGCAAATTTCTTCACAAACACTCACCGAGTGAATGCTCTCGGGCGATTCTTGAGTGAATCTTTGGATTTCTGGAACATCTTCGTAAGGGTCGGCACGTGTCCAGTACGAGCTTGCCAAGGCTGTTTTTTCGCCGCTACAGGTCAGCAGCGAAGAAATGAGCTTGTCTTCGGATTGCCGGGTTCAAGTCATTGCCCTTGAGATGGCACCGTAATCGCTCCCGCTGAATGCGGATCGATGAAAGCGAACCGCACTCATCACCGCAGTGAGTTTGTTTGCGTCGCAGATATAGGACGACACAACCGACCATCCCCACGGTAGCAGTTCGTCAACACCGACTGATCACTATTTTCTCCCGCACTGAGCCAGGCAATCGCATGAGTTCACTGACGACAGCGCGATCTCGAAAGTCGCCACAAGCGAAGCAAGTGTTGACGGATGCGACCGCAACGACATTTTCCACCCGCCCGCCATCGTGGCTCAATTGTGACGAGCTCACCCAACCGCTCGCCGAGGTCCAGCACCAACTTCAAACGGTTGAATCGCTCGACTTCAACGATGTGCGGTCGTTAACAAAACGGCGTTTGCGACACGAGATCCACTTCATGGGCAACGAAAGGTTCAGCTCGATTCGTGAGGGTAGGCAAATTTTTTCCGAGCCATTGAGATTGGCCGAGCGTCAGTCCGCGCTGGGCATTGCCGCGATTCATCGCAGTGGTGTGGAACTGCCGATCCACCTCGGTCGTCTGTGCGAAGCCCCGCTGCTGAGCGTGGAGCAGGAAGAACGGCTTTTTGAGCGAATGAACTATCTGCGTCAGCAAGCGGCGATCCACCGTAGCGTGCTCAACCCGGATCGTCCCTCGCGGCAGCGACTTGAGTTGATCGAGCTGTACGTGGCGCTGGCGGACTGGCACCGCGACCGGATCATCGAGGCCAACCTGCGTTTAGTTTTCTCCATCGTCAAAAAATTTGTCAATCCAAACAATAGCTTCGACGAGCTATTGAGCGATGGAATCGTGGCATTGATGCGTGGCGTCGAGAAATTCGATTTCGATCGTGGGTTCCGCTTCAGCACGTATGCGACCCAGGTCGTGCGGCGAAACGCGTATCGAATGGTGGTCCAGAAACAACAAGAGCGTCAGCGAGTTGTCGGCGGTTTGCAAGACATGGATATCGACGTCAGCGAAGACGATCGGAGCTCAGCGATCAGCGAGAAACGGTGGCACGAGCTGCGCAGTCGCTTGCGCGTGATGTTGGGCGATCTCGATCGCCGCGAGAAATTCATCATCCGGTCGCGTTTTTCGCTCGGCTCGCATCGCAGGGTGCACACGCTGCAGTCGCTCGCCGATCGGCTGGGCGTGTCGAAGGAACGCGTCCGTCAACTCGAACGCCGTGCGATGGATAAATTGCGGGCGATGGCGAGCACCACCGACCTGGTCGAACTCGAGAGCTAGACGATGGGGACAGCTAGACTATGGGGACAGGCGTGATATCGTATCATTCCCCGTTCGTCCCGCTCCGCTGACAGTAGAGAGGCCTCTTCCGCATGTCCGCGAAACTGCCTAAAAAAGCGATCTGCAAGTGGGATCGGGACACGCTCGAACGCGCCCTCCCGTTGCTTGCCGAGCAAATTGCGAACGCCACGCTGGTCTGCCGGAAGTGTGGTCGGGCGGCGCAAGAAAAGCGATTGTTGTGCAAACCGGTGAAGCTGGAGTCACTCCGGTCGGAAAAGGATGCGAAGGATTCATGACGTTGTCATTTCGCAACAACCCGTTGTTCATCGCGACCCGGTTTGCCGTCACGCTAGTCGCCGTCACCCTATTCGCCCTCGCCGGTTGCGGTCCCGTTGCTCCCCCACCATCGGACACCGCGGTGACGCCTGCCAACGTGGACGCGGAAATTCGTTTGCGAGACGTCTTTCGCCGTTATCAGGTCACATCCTATTACGATGACGACGGCAAAGTCATTTTGCACGCTCCGGGCGCGAATGTTGTCAAATCCCGCGAAACGGCATCCGCTCCGCTGAGCGTTCATTTCGATCCACACGAACTCGCCGTCGAGGCGTACACAGCTCGAATTCGCGTGTTAGCACACACCGACACTGCGAACCATGATGTTGAGCAGATTGAAATGATGGCCTGGTTCGATGAGCCCGAGAGTTCTCATTTCGACGCGCAAGTCCTCCGGCACCAATGGCGATCAGCGGTGTCGGATCGGTTGCGACTGCCGCAGATCCTGGACGATGAGGTTCTCCGCGCGCGCCTGTCGGCGGGACTGGCGGGGCCTCCTCCGCAACTGGAATGGTTGCTCGCCGATCATCCCATGCAAAAACTGTTCGAGCCACAAACGGAGTTTGCGTGGCTCCGCCCCGCGTCGATTGACGACGTTGAGCTGCAACGGATTGAGGTCACGTCCGAGTCCGAGCGATTCGTATTTTGGATCGACGCCAACACGAGTTTGATCCGCCGTGTCGAGTTGCCGCTACCTGATCTCGGGGCGCGCGAAGCCGGGGTCGATCGCAGTGGCTGGTCGCTACGTCTCGAACTGCGTTCGGCGACCTTTCAACCACCGACGTCCGGCCCGGCGTCCGAGTTCCCACTGCCGCCGCGACAACCGAAACTGGTTCGCGCATTCGTGCCGTTGCCACCACCGCCGCCTTCGGAGCTGATCGGCCGTCGAATCTCGCTGCGGCCATTCGTGCAGGCAATTTCTGAAACGCAACGGGCACGCTTGACCGACAACGAATACCTGCTCATCGCGGTTCCGCCCGCCGATCCATCTGATCTGTCACCGTGGCTACAAACCTGGATGCGGGCGGTACCAGCCTTGGCGTCGCCGCAGTTCCGGCATGTGCACGTGGTCGTGGTGTCGTCGGATCGCGATGTTCAAGATGGTCTGCGTGGGCTGCCGGCTGCCGCGATCACGGTCGTGAACCCGAGGCGCGTCGACAAATTGACTCGGCAACTGCGAATCGATGCGGGCGCGATGACGCTATTGCAGACGGAGGCGGGGAACGATGACGTCGGGCACGTTTTGCTGATCGAAACGGCCACCAACCCCAATACCTTGTCCAACGCCTTCGCTGTCATTCGCGATGCGATGGCCGGAGTGAATGTTGCCGAACGCATCGAGCAGGACTACGACGGAATCATTCGCGACTACACGACGCGACTTCGCGAGCAGCAAATCAACTGAGGATTCTCACAACTGCGTCGCCAAGGAAGACGGCTGTTTATAGTCGGCTAAACGGTTAAACTAATTGGCTCACAATGATTCTTCCTCACGACCTCATATCCCATCATGGCCACTTATCTCGTTACCGGTTGCGCTGGTTTTATTGCTAACGAAGTCGCCGTTCAGTTGATCGACGGCGGGCACAAGGTCATTGGGATCGATAATATCAATGATTACTACGATGTGCGGCTAAAGGAGCATCGGCTGGAGCGATTGCAGGCTCACGGTCCCGAGCAGTTTGAATTTGTTCGGGGTGACATCGAAGACGTCCCGACGTTGCAGGATCTCTTTGATCGACACCCATTCGATGGCGTGTTGAATCTCGCGGCCCGGGCGGGGGTGCGGTACAGCATGGAGAACCCGCACGTGTACATGACGACCAATGCCATGGGCAGTCTCAATCTGCTCGAGCAGATGCAGCATCACGACGTGAAGAAATACGTGCTCGCGTCAACATCGTCGTTGTACGCGGGCCAACCGATGCCGTTTGTTGAAACGCTGCCGGTCAACACGCCCATCTCGCCGTACGCGGCTAGCAAAAAGGCTGCCGAGGCGATGGCATACGCCTATCATCATCTCTACGACATCGATGTGTCGGTCTGTCGCTATTTCACCGTTTATGGACCGGCGGGCCGGCCGGACATGTGCATTTTTCGGTTCATTAAATGGATTGACGAAGGCACGCCGATTGAGCTGTTCGGAGATGGTGAGCAATCGCGAGATTTTACCTACGTTTCGGACATCGCCTCGGGGACCATCGCCGCACTGAAACCGGTCGGCTACGAGGTCATCAATCTCGGCGGTGGCGGCGCGCCCGTTTCGCTCAATACCATCATAGCGATGCTCGAAGAGCGATTGGGCAAGAAGGCCAAGATTGAACACAAGACGTTCCACAAGGCGGATATCAAGATCACGTCAGCCGACATCACCAAAGCCCGTGATCTGCTCGGCTGGACGCCCAGCGTCGAACTCGACGAAGGCATCGACGCATCCGTGAATTGGCACCGTGAACACCAACCATGGTCGGGTGAGTTGCTGTTGCCGTAGTTGAGTAGCCGAGTCTCTCCGAGACTCGGAGCGACACCAATGCGTGTCTCGGAGCGACACGCCTACTTGCCGAACAACATCAACAACACGACCCCGGCCAAATCGCGACTATTCCGGCTCTTGCAGTTGAGCGATCGAAGCCAAGTCCTCGAGTGTCGAGGTGTCGCCGACCAGTTCACGACCGGCAGCAACATCGCGAAGCAGTCGCCGCATGATCTTGCCGCTGCGTGTTTTCGGTAGTGTGGCGGTGAAGCGAATGTCATCGGGCTGAGCCAACGCTCCGATCTGTTTCCGTACGTGCATTTTAAGTTCCTTCAAGAACTCCTCATCGGTCTCGCGGTCCGTCGTCGTCACGAACGCGGAGATCGCTTGGCCTTTGAGATCATCGGGACGTCCCACCACGGCGGCCTCGCACACGTTCGGGTGCGATACCAAGGCACTCTCGACTTCGATCGTACTCAAACGATGGCCTGAAACGTTGATCACGTCGTCGATCCGGCCCATGATCCAGTAGTACCCGTCGCGATCGCGACGCGCGTTATCGCCGGTGAGGTATTGGCCGGGGACGTCGCGGAAGTACTGCTCAACGTAACGTTCGGGATCGCCCCAGATGCCACGCAGCATGCCCGGCCACGGTTTCGAGATGCACAACTTGCCACCATGTTCGCTGTCGACTTCGTTACCGAGTTCGTCAACAATTTTCGGAATCACACCGGGCAACGGTTTCGTACACGAACCGGGCTTGGTCGGTGTGATTCCCGGCAATGGGCTCATCATGATGCCGCCCGTTTCGGTCTGCCACCAAGTATCAACGATCGGGCAGCGTCCGCCACCGATCTTGTTGTGGTACCAGATCCAGGCTTCCGGATTGATGCCTTCACCGACGCTGCCCAACAGCCGCAGGCTCGACAAATCGTGTTTGTCGACATGCTCATCACCCCATTTAATGAACGCGCGCACCGCCGTGGGGGCGGTGTAGAGCACCGTGACTTTGTGCCGCTCGACGAGATCCCAAAAGCGATCTTCGGCCGGATGATTCGGCGCACCTTCATACATCAAACACGTCGCGCCAGCCGTCATCGGCCCGTACACGACGTAAGAGTGACCGGTGATCCAGCCACAGTCGGCCGTACACCAGAAGATATCGTCGTCGCGGTAGTCGAATACCCACTCGAACGTCCGTCGCGACCACAGGTTGTAACCCGCCGTGGTGTGGAAGATACCTTTGGGTTTACCGGTACTGCCGGAGGTGTACAGGATGAACAGCGGTGTTTCGCTATCGAGCGGCACGGCGGGCAGTTTGCCGGGCTGCGTTTCGACGATGTCGTGCCACCACACATCGCGTCCGTCAGTCATCGGTGTATCGTCGCCGCCGGTGCGGCGAAGTACCAAGCACTTTTGCACGCTCGTCGATTTTGCGAGCGCTTCGTCGACCGTCTCTTTCAATGGAAGAACCTTACCGCGGCGATACAGTCCATCGGAGGTAATCATCAGTTTCGCCGACGCATCATTGTTGCGGTCCGCGATCGACTCGGCACTGAAGCCGGCAAAGATCACCGAGTGAATCGCACCGATGCGTGCGCAGGCCAGCATGGCGATGGCGAGTTCGGGAGTCATCGGCATGTAGATGCTAACGACATCGCCCGTCCCCACACCGAGCTGCTGGTACGCCTCGGCGCATTTGGCGACTTCGGTCTGCAGCTCGCGATACGTCAGCGTTCGGCCATCGCCGGGTTCGCCTTCCCAGATGATCGCGGTCTTGTCACCGCGGCCAGCTTCGACGTGAGCGTCGACGCAGTTGTAACACGCGTTGGTTTTGCCACCGACGAACCATTTTGCGTCGGGAGCCTCCCATTGGCACACGTCACCAAAGGGTTCGAACCAGTGCAAATATTCGAGCGCTTCTTTTCGCCAAAATTCATCCGGCGTATCGCGGGCGGCAGCAACCATCTCTTCGTATTGCTGCACGCTCGAAATGACGGCGTTTTTCGTGAATTCAGCGGGCGGTGGGAACACACGTTTTTCACTGAGAACGTGATCGATCGAGCCGCTTTGAGAAGCGTCGGCAGGCTGGGAATTCATCGGCTGGTAAGTCGGCTGTGGAAGGGAAATGTGTTGTGATTAACGAGAGCCTATCCGAACACCCCGAGCCGACGGCGTTAGCCGCGGATTTCTTCGAGATATTTCGGATGGCTTCATAGTTTAACATCTAAGGCCGCTAGCGTGCGAGAGCAGCCCGATTGGTGCCCTACAAGAGTCGCGGCGGCACGGCGGTGAATAACGAGGTGCGTCAGCCCTGCCGATCAGCCAACCATCTTACAACGCCGCAAAGCGTTTCACAAATTAGCCGGTGGTTTGAGCGTAGCGAATACCACTTTCGTTTTCCAGCATTCCCGAAACTCTTGGCGAGTTTCGCTACGCAGTAATTAAATCGACGTCTCACGGCGTAGAAGAAAACTGAGTAATCTCCAGGGCTGACGCCCCAGCCTAGTGGCTGCCGTCGCTTCGCGACTCAAAACCGGCTACTTCACCTGCACGCCTTCGATGCGGAAGATCGCGAAATGGCTGGCTCCGTTGGGGCCGACTCCGGGCGGGTATTTGTATTTCTTCGGATCAAAGACAAACTTTCCCTTCACCGTTACGGGGCGGGTGACGAAATCGGTTGTTGTTCCGGGGACCATCTCGACCATCACGCAATCAAACAGCGCCGCACCAGGACCGAAACAGCACTCTTGGTTGTCACGAACGAGCACGAACTCGTTGATGTCGGTTTCCTTGAACAGCGTGCTGGGCAGGATGTAACCGCTCAGCTTGACCGTCCGGCCGTTGAGGAATCGCAGCGTGTCGGTCAGTTTTTTGCCCTCAAAGGCTTCGTCTTTCTCGATGTCAAATTTGAGATCATCGAATGAGATGTCTCCCTTCTCCAAGTCCGCTTGACTGCTCTTTCGTTCCTCGACCTTGGTGCGGCCCGCCGCGTCGCCCCGCATGATCGCCCGCCGCTGCTCGATGATCGATAACGGTTTGTTGGCGGGCTCGTCGGCGACACTGGTGGAGGCAAAACTCAAACCAACCGTGATCGTCGCGAGCGTGAGGATCAACTTGGCAACGTTAGCGGATGAGGCGGTGTGGGGGCGTCTGGGCATCATGCGATCCAAAATAGTGGGTGGGACTCTCCGAACCGAGGTGACGTCTCCTTATCAGGAAAACGCTCCGCTCGGAAAGATGATCATTTGAACTGGTCGACCTGCATTTTATAGAAGACGGCTTCGTCGAAGTCCGCCTTTCTCTGAGCGATGCGGTTAACGTGGAACTCGCCCGCTAGTTTGCGTTTGAGCAGATTCGCACGCACGGTCTGGCCGGGTGGCAGTCTGACTTCAATCATATCGCTGCTGCGCGGTTGGCCGCCGAAACAGCAGGTCCCCAAGTCCGGTACGAGGATGAACTGACGGAGCATCCCGCTACCGCTGCTGGGGTGGATATAGCCTTTCAGAAATACCGGTTTGCCGTCAATCGCGAGCGCCGTCTCGGTCGGCTGATCCTGGCCTTTGACGTCGGCTTGCAGTTGATAGAACTGTACCCGCTCGTAGCCATCGGGAACTTCGGTCAGGTAGATATAGACGTTCTGACTAACGCCACCGAGCAATAAAATCGAGCAGGCAGCGAGGCCAAACATCGCCAATCCACGACCGCTGTATTCGTCGGGATATCGAGAAATCGAACGCAGCCCAAAGGCGGCAAAAATCATTCCTGGGATCGCCAAAACGAGCAGCGGGGCGAACGTAGGCACCAATCCAATCAGCGCGAGTGCGAAGAAACCGATCGACCAGATCGCTCCCCGACTGATGGCCCGATACGGAAAATCGACGGTCTCCGGGACGGAAAACGGTTGAACTTCAGTAGACATTGGCTTCAAAAAACGAAATGAGGAAACGGAGGAACCCGAGTGAAGACTACGCGTGGAGCGGGGCGGCGGTTCGCGGGTGGACGTCTTCGCAGCTAAGTAGGCTCGCGCTCACTTTACTTCCCCCGGCGAAGAGGTCGTGCGGCTTTTAAGTTGTGGCAGTGTAACGATTTACCTCTCCCAGCGAAGCTGGGGGAGGTCGAGCGACGCCGTTCAGGCGTTCGCGAGGGAGGGGGG
>JBDNIG010000624.1:0-11196 GCA_041688415.1 Rhodopirellula sp.
ACGCTCGGCAAAGGGAGATGTACCCGTAGCGAAACTCGCAGGGAGGGTGAACGGTTAATGCTTTTCGTACGACACGCTGACCACCAAGTCCTGGAGAGCGAGCCCCGAAGCTCGCGCCTTGACGTCACGCCAGTAAGCTTCTCCCATCCGAGGACTATTGGCTGCGCCAAAAGCGATTTCGTTTTTCACATGCCCCGATCTTGGTCCCATTGCTCCAGACGCGTCAATTCGCAATTCGTCGTCAACATAAACTTTCAGATCACGTCCGCTGAGTTCCATGCGGTAGTGGTGAAAGTCGTCGGTCGTATCCATCTTGTATTGGAATTTGGGATGATGAAAAAGTCCGATGTGATCGGGCCACAGTCCCAGCCGCTCGCTGCCAACTCCGTTCGCAGCAATGATGTAGTTTAAACCCGATTCCACTTTGACGCGAGCTTCGACAACGGCCTCTTCGTCGGGAACGGCACCCCAAGCGTAGCGATAGTAGAGGTAGTCGCCAGAGGTTTCGCCTTGATCAGCGATTAAAAGCGCGTCGTCGACGATCTCTTCAAAGGCGAGATCGGATCCGCGGCCACGATTCCAAGGACGTTTCGGCTTGCTGCTGCCGTCGAACACAACACTCCACTCATCAACCGGCACCCCCGCTGGATCGACGACGATCCTGACCTCATTGGTACCTTGTTTTACAGCATCCAGGGGCACGGGGTAGTCAATCCATCCGTTGTTCAGGACGCCGCCGGTCAGATCGGTGCCGTTGAGCGTCAAATGAAGCTGCTCCACATGATTGATTGATGGCACTTCGACATGGAGCATAACCTTCGCTTGGTACCCACGGTGCCGCGCCGCCGGAATATCCTCAGCGATCTCAAGGTCCAACGTCACCGGCTCATCGCTCGTTACCAGTTTGGGATGCGACGGCCCAAGGAGAGGTATGTTACGGTACTCGTGTCCCTTGGCGAGGAACCTGCGAGGGTCGCCGTCGCGGACGTTGACGAAGTACAACTTGTCCATGACTTGCAGTGCATCCGGATCACCGATCTCTTGCCACATGGGAGCGTTGGGATTGAAAAAATTGAACAGGTGCAACCCATCCGCGCCAGCCTGCCATGCCTTCATAGCCCGACCGCGATAGCTCTCATTGGAACGACGGCGAAAACGTGACTCGCCCCGCACTCGTGAATCGCTCAAGCAAGGATAGACCGGCACATCATATTTGTGCCCGAGCTGCACACTATACTTCCACGGATTGAGACGGAAGTAACAAGTCGTAACGAGCATGTCGATGAGTCCTTCACGCAGCCACTGCTCAATATCGAATCCCATGTCGCGGCAGAAGCCTACCGAGTCGGGAACACGTATCGACACCAGGATCGGCCGTCCCCGTTGGATGCCCACCTCTTCGCTCATCTTCCGCACGCGACGCATCAGGTCCGTCATCATGGCGCGTTGTTCGTCGCTCGCGGTGCCTCCCCCAGCCGTACTCTTGAAGTAACAGAGGTGACGGAAAAAGTCGAGTTCCACGCCGTCGATGTCGTAATTGCGGCAAGCTTCTTCAATGTACCCAAAGGCCAAATCACGAACCTCCGCTCGTTCGTAGTCAACCGAACTCCAGCGACCGTAAGGCGTCCGCTTGGCGTGATCGCCAACGAGCCAATCGGGATGCTCTTCTTTGAGCGGCGGAAATAGAAGGTGTGGTTTGTCAGGCTGATGAGAGACATCGTGCGTGTCGTTCATTCGCATCGACCAGAACACCTCCATGTCGTGGTCGTGACCAAAATCGACGACCACCTGGAGGCTGTCGGTTCCTTGGTCAATCAATTCTTGAGCGATATTGCGAGTGTCCGGTCGGAGCCCATAGTCGCGACCCGATCGACTCAGCACGGTGCCAACCTGGGTATTGTGCGTGAAGAAGCTGAACCCCGAACTGATCGGACACAACGCGATCGCATCAACATGGGTGCCCGCCAGCGGGGTGGTGCGTTTGGCTAAGAGGGCTTTTGTGGTTGTCGGCTCGGTATTCGGGAAATACAACACGTCGCACCCATCGTTGTTCATGATGACGCGTCGTTGGCGCTGAGCCATCTCTTTACGCGCCAAGCGGTATGCTTCCAGCGACGTTTTTTCGGTAACCTGGCCCGTTGCCACGCCCGAACTGACCAGCGTCAGAATCAAGATGGCCGTCAGCGGCCTGACGTGTCGATGTCGATACATGGGTTGGTGTCCTTGTGACAAAGTTAGAATACTGACTTGCTGTTTCGCTACTTCCGAGAGACTCCTACCGCCAGTGCCGGAGACACAACACGAACGCCGACATTGTAGCAGCAGTTCCCTGTCGCGAGACACTCCGGGGTAGCGATAAAGAAACGGTTGTCGGTTGCGTCACCGCGATAGTGTGTTGCTGCTCTCTTGTGGTGACCGCCACTGTCCGACTTGCGGTGCGTTCGGACGGATGGTTTGGCACCGGCGGGTTGTGTCGTGGAACTTGCCGTCCACCCCGTCGCGGTCTCCACCGTATCGAGCGTCCAGCCTTCATCAGGATGTTCGGTACAGCGATACCCGAGAACCTTCGCGCGGTCACTGAATTGCCGCATTTGTTTAAACCGGTTACTTCCCGATACAGAACCGGCTGAAGACACGATCGAGAAGGTCATCGGTGTAGACTTCGCCGGTGACGTCTCCGATCGCGGATGCGG
The DNA here is from genome assembly GCA_041688415.1 of Rhodopirellula sp. Taxonomy (GTDB): domain Bacteria; phylum Planctomycetota; class Planctomycetia; order Pirellulales; family Pirellulaceae; genus Rhodopirellula. The sequence goes on from JBDNIG010000624.1 coordinate 2,694, forward strand.
CGGTGCGGATTTCGGCGGCGACGAGTTCGTGACCGGCTTGCGACTGCGTCATGTCGATCGCGTTGCCGATCGCGTGACTGGCGGTCGTGAGTGAATCGCGGCAGCGGGCGGCGGTGCCGATCACGCCGCCGGTCTCGGTTGAATCGAGTCGCTCCGCTGCGCCCGCGATTTTCGCCTGTAGCTCATCCATGCCACTGCCGGTCAACGCGCTGACCGTCATGGCGGGGATGCCCAAATCTGCGATCGAGTCAGTCCACGTCGGTGGCGCGGAAATTAAGTCCGACTTCGTGAGTACGAGCCAGTGCTCGATCGATCTTTTGTAGCCATTCGTAGCATGCAGAGCCCGCCGAAGGTTTTCCAGTGCAGCGTCTGGATTTTGTTCGCTCGCGTCGATGCACCATAAACACAGATCCGCCCGCGATGCCGCCTCGATGGCTTGGGTTTGCGCCTTGGCGAGGACGGCGGAGTCCGGTTCATGCGTAGCACGCCATTCCATCCCAGCGGTATCGGTCATTCGAATCGGGTGAGCGTGAATCGCAAAGACCACTGAAATGACATCGCGGGTGGTCCCAGCCTGCTCGGTGACGATCGCGGACTCGGTATTCGACACAGCATTGAGCACGCGACTCTTGCCCGCGTTGGGCAGACCACGCAAGACGATCTCGAATGCGGCCTGGGAAGCGGATCGTTCGCGAAGTTGGGCGGTCGTCGACACCAACCGCGCCCGAAGCTCGCCGAGACGTTGTAGCAAATGTTCGTCGTCGACGAATTCGATATCTTCATCAACAAAATCGAGTCCCGCCTCGACATCCGCGAGCAGGTCGAGCAATTCATTGCGGGCCGCTTGCAAGGGTCGTGATAGGTTCCCGGCGAGTTGTGAAAGCGCCTGATCGAGGGTGCGTGCGTCTTCGGCGTCGATCACTCCGAGCACCGCTTCGGCTTGCGGCAAGTCCATTCGTCCGGCCAGGAAAGCACGCATCGTGAACTCACCGGCCCGGGCCGCCCGCGCCCCCGCCTCGATCAACCGATCGACGACGGCATCGAGGAGCGGCAAGGAACCAATCAGGTGCAGTTCCGCCGAGGGTTGGCCGGTGTAGCTGCGCGGTGTCGGCCACAGGAGCACGTCCATCGCCACCGGTCCCAGCGAGTCGCCCAGGTACAGCGACGTGGAAAAACGTCGCGAGCGAGAACTGCAATCGCCCCCGGGCAACAATTTGACGCGCTTTAAAATCGGCACGACGGAGTCTCCCGAGATCCGCACGATGCCGCGCGGTGCGGGAGCCAATGGCGAGGCAATTGCCACGATCGTGTCGTCAACAGTGAACTGGCGAATGGGAGAGACCCTGTTTGTGTGTGCAGATAGGAACTCGCAGCGCGAACGAGGGATGGCATGGGCTGCCGCACTGCCGCGTTACGAGCGTGCACGTTAGTTGGAGAGGCAACGCTGGGCTGTTAAAAAGTCAGGGTTGACGCTGTCTTTTTACCAGCCCACGCCTATCCTGGGAATTCCGATCCGACAAAAGTTTCGATCGCACCGTTGACGATTTCGAACTCGATCGGTTCCTCGTCGATCAGTTCGCCGTCGAGGGTGAATTTCATCGGCGGCCGCGACTGCAGGCGAATTCGTTTGGTCTTGTAAACGATGACTTGCTCACTTTCGAGAAATTGCCCGGTGAGGTTTTTGGCGACGATATCGACCATGTCCAGGACGGTGCCGTCGCGAATGATGATGACGTCGAACATACCGTCGACGGGCGAGGCGTGCGGGGCCACTTCGATCCGTCCGGCGTTGGTTTTACCATTGGCAATCAACACCGCCCACGTATCGAGATCCTCCAGGACCTGATCATCGAGCTCGGCGGTGATACGATAGCTCTGCATGTCGGCGAGTACCCCAATGGCACCGCGCAGGTAGCACAATGCGCCCCAGCGAGCCTTGAGTTCATCGGTCAGCTCTTCGGACACGCGGACGCAGTTGCCGCCGGCAGCAACGTTGGAATAGTAGCGATCCAACCCTTCACCGCGAATGCGGATCACATCGATCGCCATCGCGACGCCGTGGTGGATGACCGCGACCGCGTCTTCGATCTCGTCGGGAATTTGCAAGGTTCCGGCAAAATCATTGGCCGTACCCAGGGGCACGATGGCCATTTTGGGACGCTTGGACTGTTCGATTTGCATGATGCCATTGACGACGGCGTGCACGGTGCCGTCGCCGCCCGCGGCGATGACCGTTTCTCCGCCAGCGGTCATGAAATTTTGAATCTCACGGGCGATCTCGAGCTCGCGATTCAGCTCGACCCAAGTTGTCTCGTCCGCCGCTAACGACGCGCGCAACGACGCGATCTGCGCGGCTTTCCCGGCACTTTGGTTATAGAAGATGAGTTGTTTCATGATCGCGGCGGCTTGCTGGCTTGAGAACGCGGGATCGCTCGGGCTACCAACCAACAGGCCAATGCCCACACCAACCCGGCGGCCCAGCCCGCTACGACGTCCATCGGGTAATGCACGCCCATGTAGACGCGGCTAATATCGATCAGGACGGTCAATACGACCGCCACGGCAATCACGTAAAATCGAATCCAAAAACTTCGCAGCACGGGAGTCACCAAAGCGGCGAGCGTGAGATACACAATCGCGGACATCATCGAATGCCCACTGGGAAAGCTATTCGTGTAGACCTGCGATAGATGCGGCACGATATCGGGGCGGGGGCGGTCGAAAAATTGCTTCATCAACAGACTCACCGAGATACCGCTGAGGGTGGAGACCAACAACACCACGAGCATCCGATAGGCGCGCTGGATCGCGAGGAATCCGGCGACCGAGGCAATCGCGAGCACCAGGACTGCGATCCCGCCCAAGGCCGTCAGATCGCGCCCGACCTCGGCCAGCCAGACCGGACCAATCGGCCGAGCGAGATCGTCGGCATGCCGCATGCTGCGAACCGTCCACTGGTCAAACGCCTGCGTATCGCCCTCGAGCACTTCCCCCGATAAAGCCACGAATCCCCAACTGCCCAGCAGCACGACCAGCAATCCCAATAGCACGATCGGCTCACGCCCCCACAGAAACCGCACGAAGCGGCCGAGCCAGTGCGGCTGAGAAGATGGTGTGGGTGTTTTCATGTTGCCAAGTTTAGCAATTGTTGTGCCGCGAACGAATGCGCGCTGGACTCGCTAGCCCGCGATCTGGACCGTCAAAAACGTTGAAGGCTCATTGCATTATGCGATACGGAATATTAGTGAACGCGAGAATCATTAAAAAGTGAAAAACACCAAGGGATTAGGGGAAGGGCTGCATTGTTCAATTGGCAATTTCGTTTGTTCATTTTCCAAAACTCCGGCCCACGCCCTACTGTTCCGCTACTGGTATGGAAGCAACACCGTTCACGAGCGACTGCAGTGCCTCTTCACCGACGTGAATTTTGAGATCGATCTGCAGATAGCCCAGCGGTACGCCGGCGATTGGGTCCGTCGCGATCTTGACGGCGTCCTTGTGAGTGCAGAGGACGCGGTCGACCGTGCCGCTGATTTGCAACGTCTCGATCCACGTTCGCAGCACCTGGCGAGTTTCACGGTCGTAGGGGTCATGATCGGCCAGCTTGTGATGGCCGACGATGTGAGCACCGCAGTGACGAACCGTATTTTCAAACGCAGTGGGATTGCCGATGGCGGAGACGAGGGCAATCGAGCGTCCCCGGAGCGACTCGATCGGTTCACTTTCGCCACGGTCCAATTGCACTTTGGACGGTGCGTGTGACGTTTCGATCACAGGTCGCTGACCGAGATAGCTGCGTATCCGCGTACGCATTGCCGTGAGCGTCGCGGCGTCAATCTGATCGATTAGCGTCAGGATGACCGCGTCGGCGCGGCGGAGGCTGGTGATTGGCTCGCGCAGGTAGCCGCGGGGCAGCATGTATCCAAATCCAAACGGACAGGTGGCGTCGACGACCACCAGGTCCAGATCGCGATGCAAGCGGCGATGCTGAAAGCCATCGTCCATGACGAGCACCTCGGCGTCGAGTTCCTCCACGGCGATGCGTGCCGCCTCGACGCGATCGGCATGCTGGACGTGCGGTACGTCGGGCAATCGCTCGGCCAGTTCCATGGCCTCGTCGTTGATACCGCTCTCACCGGCGCCATAGCCGCGGCTGATGATCGCCACTCGCCGGCCATCGTTTCGCAAACGAACGCACAGGTCACAGACGACTGGGGTCTTGCCGGTGCCACCGGTAGTCAGGTTGCCCACGCTAATTACGGGCACGGCGGCATGATGGACCGTCGCCCGCCCGTTGTCATATCGAAACCGACGGACCCGTGCACCGAGCCCGTAGAGCAGACTGGCCGAACGCAGACCAAGCCGTGCCGAACTCGCTAGCGGCCCCGTCGATTGTCCATTGAGCAGGGCGCGATGATCAACGTTCAGCGGCGAACTGCTACCGCGGTTGTCGGGGTGCTGCGGACGAGTTGGATGCGTTGCCATGGAGCTCACGTTTGTGGGAGGCAACCAAGGTAACGAATCGGCCTTGCTGCAACAGCCGGCCGTCATCCGAAATCAGCTTACGGAGCCAGGTGATCCGGCCGGCTCGGCGTCCGTGTGAGACGACCGCTTCGATTTCCGTCACCACGTAGACAATCTCGTCAAAGAAGATCGGGTTCTCGAATTGCCAGTCCATGAGCCCCACCAGGGCCAGCGTGGCGGCGCGGGGATGTTCCGTCGACAGTCCCGCAAGAATGCTCAACCCTAACAGTCCATGGGCGACGGGCTCGCCAAATGGTGATCGCGGCAGCTTTTTGGCGCCGCCCGCTGCCGCGAAGTGCAGTGGATCGAAATCACCGGTTAACGACGAGAAAGACGCGACGTCGTCCCTGGTGATCTGACGCGATGGGCTTTTCCAGCACTGACCGGCGGCCAGGTCTTCATAGTACAGCATCGCGCCGCCAGTCTGCGTTTTATTGGCTAACACGTTTTCAGGCGGATCGGAGCGAAACGTCGAAGTCGTCATATAGGAGGCGCGCATTCAGTTGGGGAAGTTTCGTCGCTGACGCATTCCATTTTGCATGAACGGCAGCGATGCGGGTGATCTTTCTTGGGGAGCAATCGCAAAAAAGGGATGCCCCGTTCCTGTTAGCGGGGCCAGGCGAAATAGGTAGGCCCTACAGCGGAATCTCCGTTTGCCTGACGATCGAATCGATAATTTGGCGGTTTTCGTCCATCGCGATCGACGCGTGTCGTGAACTCACGCGATGCCCAAGGGTTGCCATGGCAAGATGTTGCACATCATCGGGCAGCACAAAATCGCGACCGACCAGTACCGCGCGTGCCTGAGCGGCCCGCAGGAGCATTTTGCATCCCCGCGGACTGCAGCCAACCCGCAGCCGGCCATCGCGTCGCGTCGCGGTGGCCAGTGCCACGATATAAACAGCGATTTTTCGATCCACACGAATGTCACGAACCCAGCGTTGGAGAACTTCCAAAGCATCGACACGCATACTCGATTTCAGGTCCGTCACCGGTTCACGATTGGACTGCTCGACGAGCAGATCAACTTCGCTTTCGGGATCGGGGTAATCCATTTTCAAGCGAAATAGGAATCGATCGAGTTGCGACTCCGGCAGCGGAAAGGTGCCTTCGAAGCCGGTCGGGTTTTGCGTTGCGATGACAAGGAAGGGATGCTTTAAATCGTAGCGTTTGCCTTCGATCGTGACCTGCGTTTCCGCCATCGCTTCGAGCAACGCACTTTGCGTCCGAGGTGACGCACGATTGATCTCATCGGCGACGAGCAAATTGCAAAAAACCGGACCGGGGCGAAACTCGAACTCACCCGCGGCGGGTCGATAAATCGAGCCGCCCAAGATATCACCGGGCAACAAATCCGGCGTGCACTGGATGCGTTGGTAGTCCAAGTCGATCAGCCGCGCGACGGACTTTGCGAGCGTCGTCTTGCCCACGCCTGGGACGTCTTCGAGCAGGATCGAGCCTTCGGCCAGCAACGCAGTCAGGACCATTTCAATGACGTCGTCCTTGCCGCGGATGACCGTGCGCAGCTTAGCGGCGACGCCCTGCAGTTGCTGCCACGCTGCGGAGACCGGTTCGGGCAGCGGGGTCGCGGGGTCGCTACGAATCATGGCAGTGGGGCCGGTTTGACTCATCGGGGTGCCTGCTGCATGGGCTCGGTTGGCTGCGGGAACTCTGGCTGCGGGGAGTCTGGCTGCGGCTGGGACGAGACGCTCCGAGCCAGCGTCGTCCGCAGGGTCACACGCGTCCCAGGCATCGCTCCGGGAGCAGATTTCCGGCTGGATTCAATTTCAAGCCGCACCTCCGCGGCCGCGGCGCGTCGGCGTGCCAAGGCGAGTCCGTGAGACGACGAGGAATCGATATCACGAGGTTCGAAGCCGCATCCATCGTCGTGGATTTTCACGACGGCAACCCCGTCGATCAACGCGGCGGAAACTTCAATGCGAGTGGCGTTGGCATGCCGCAGGGCGTTGCGGACGAACTCCGTTGTGAGCCGATAAATGGCAATCGCGGGCGCCGGGGGGAGCCGGTTGGCCAGCGGTGAGGTGCCCTCAGCCCACCGCCAGTCAATTCGGGGCGAATCGTTTTCGCGAGCGTCTGCGATATCCGCTGGGTTGGGAATTTGCTCGGAAAACTGCTCAACAAACGCCTTGGCTGCGACGAGCGGGTCAGCGAGTGCCTGCGGTGGGTAGGTAATCCCGTTCATCAATGCTCGCGCGACTTCGCGAGACCGATCGACCCAATTCGCAGCATCCGCGACGCGCTCGGCGAGTCGTTCATTGACGGAGCCAGCGTCGATCGATCGCCCAATTGCTGACAAGTTCGCGGCCGCAGCGTAAAGATACGGTAGCAAGCCGTCGTGGATTTCCGCAGCGATCGCGGCCCGCTCTGCTTCGACGATCTCTTGGTTCTCCTGAATCGCTTGACTGTCTCCCGGTTTCAGCTGAACCAGCCTTTCTTATCGAAGCTAGCCATCGCTTTTTCTTCACCTTCTTGGATGTCGAACAGCTTGTTGAGTTTCGTGATTTTAAACACTTCCATCACGTTGGGGGAGACTTCGCAAAATTTCAACGTCACGCCCTGCGTCTTGCAGCGTTTGTTGAGCATGACCAGTTTGGTAATCATCGCGGACGACATGAACGAGACACCACGAAAGTTGACCAGCATTCGCTTGTGAATCGCCTCGGCGACGGAGTCCTGCAGTTCTTTTCCGACGGTTTCGATTTTCTGGCTGTCGAGGATTTTCGTGTCAGTGAAACCGAGGACCAAAATATCGCCCTGCATTTGGTTGGTAATAGATGACGGCATGCGAGCTTTCCAGAAGAATCCAAGATAAAAGGTGCCGAGAAGGACGGTCGGTCGGTCGGCCCCCTCGTGCAGGAGAGTGTACCGTGTCGGGAGGCTGCGGCAACAAGCCACCGACATTTTTTGCACATCGAGATTTTTTGCGGCCAGATCAGGGTATCGGGCCCGTATCCTGCTTTCCCTAGCCATGGAAAGTTGTTATCCTTCCGGGCTTGCGAATCAAAAACATTCCATTGCGGCGTACTGTTACGCCCTGGATTTCCACCATTTACAATCATTTTAATAGCGGTTGCGGAGAATTCGATGGCACGACAATGCGAAACGTGCGGCAAAACAGTTCAGGTAGGCAATCGGATCCAAACACGCGGTAAGGCTAAGTACCTGGGCGGTGTCGGTACGAAGATTACCGGTTGCACCCGCCGCAAATTTGTTCCCAACCTGCAACGCGTTCACGTCACACTGCCGAGTGGACAGAACAAGACCGTGCGAGTGTGCGTGCAGTGCATTCGTAGCGGCAAGGTCCGCAAGACGGTCAAGACCAAGCCGTTTGACGTCAGCGGTGCGCAGAAATAGTGTCTCGAAGCCTTGACATTGAGAAACTTGCTCACCTCGCCAAAATCGACCTCACTGACGCCGAGAGGGAAATTTTTGGCCCTCAGATTGGTGAGATCCTAGCGTTTGTCGAGCAACTCGCTCAGCTCGACACCGAGGGCGTCGAGCCAATGACCAGCGCGCTCGACGTCCAGAACCGCTTCCGCGATGACGTTCCCGCTGAGAGTCTGTCCGCGGATGTCGCGACGCGGACCGCCCCGGTCGCCCAAGACGGCTTTTTCTTAGTCCCACCCGTTCTCGGAACCGCGGCCACCGGCAAGAACTCCTAGCGGCCCAAACTATCGCCTACGCTCAGCCAAGAATCGAAAGTAGGTGGCATTGGACGCAAGCATTCGGTGCAGGTTCGTGTTCGGCTGTCAGCCGAGGGCGAAATATGGCCTGGGCTAAGCCAGCGGCGAATTCACTACGCAGCGACGGGGCCACCGGCGATGGATTCACCTTCAACCATATCGGTCGTGCGGAATAGTTCGTCGCCCAGCACTGAATTGGTGAGATTTTTGCCCGTGATCGCCATTTTAGCGTTTGCCAGGACGCGTTCAAAGGCTGAAAACTAATCATTGGGCGA
>JBDNIG010000625.1:0-3250 GCA_041688415.1 Rhodopirellula sp.
CTGCACACACGAGGACACCGAAAACTGAAACTTCTTCCAACCGAAGGCACTTGGACGTTCGATGAAACTGATAGCGATTTTAATCTCCACCGGGTCGCATTTTGGCCGCAAATGGGGGGCGTTGTCAAGCAGTCGGAGCGGGATTTGTGGCGGGAGCTATGGTGCAAGGACTGTGAAATTGCAAGGACTGTGAAATTCGTCTCGCGCCGCGCTTATGGGTGGTTTTCGCTGTTCCGAACTGCCGCCGCTCCTGTCGGAATTGGGAGTCGGTGGGCTATCAGGATGGCAGTCGGTGCGCACCGCGATCGTATCCGCGTGCCCGGGCTGCAAAAAAAGCTGGCCAGGCCGGTTAGAGGAAGTCGGGATCGAGGATCAACTGCAAGTCGCCGGACTCGGCTGGCTGAACTGCGAGGCGCTCCGATTCGAGAAAGTCGCCGTCCATGACCAGTTCCAGTTCGTCGGCTGTGGCGGTCGGATGTCGCGGATCGGCGGGCGGTGAGCGAGCGCTGGCATGGGTGCGGAGCGCACCTTCCCATAGACCGCAGTGGCGGAGGATTCGCTCGATGACCTGCGTTTGGCGACGCTCGATGAAACTGACAATCTTCATCTGGCCGCCGCAGCACGGGCACACAAGCGGGGCGACTTCGTAGACGCGTTTGATCAGCATCGCCCAAGTGGACATTGAGCCGGGACGGGGGCCGTGGGCGGCTGACTTTTGGGCGCTGAGCGCCGAACGGTCGATAGGTGGATTCTCGTTTCCAGGTTCACCGGCAGGGGGCGAGCACATTTTCGAACCGCTGCCGGTTTGTTCCGGCTGGTCTTCGGCACGGTCAGCAGCCGAGCCGGACCGCCCCGAAGGTCCGCGCTGGCCGGGCCGGGGTCGGCGAACAGGACCGAACAAAGGGGACATTCTACTTTTCGGCAAACAGAAAAGTTTGTAGCCGTAGCGCTCCGCGTGATGAAGGCCTTCGTTCAACTCACGTCCGACAATCGCTGCGCGTTTACAACGATTCTCATGCGGCGGACCAGTCTTCAACGTGCAAACTCGATACACGGGCAAACTCTCCGGTGTTCGCCGTCACCAACGTCAAGTTGTTGGCGACACAGATTGCTGCAATTTTTAGATCGTTGGGCCCGATCACGCACCCCGCGACTTCGAGCTGGTGACGAATGTCGCCGTAGTGCCAGGCGGACTTGGCGTCAAACGGCAGCGAGCGGAATCCAGCAAACAACTTCTCCAGATTTTTCAACCGACGAGCCGTGTTCGCGTACTTGCGCGCGCCGTGCCACAATTCGGCTTTCACAACCGAACACAAAAGAATCTGATCCGGTGGATGGTTGAGGACCATTTGCTCAAGTTTGCCACCAGGGTTTTTGAGGATCTGAATCCAAACGTTGGTGTCCGGAAGCCAAGCCATTACCAGTCCTCGCGCACTTCGAATTCGCCCTGCGGCGGACGCTCGAACGGTTCGTCTCCCCACCCTTCGCGCACCTGATCAAAGAACCCGTCCGGCCAAGTGGTCATCGGCGATTCCGCATGACTGCGTTGGTCGCCAGTCGGGCCGACCGGCACGACTTCGAGTTGCGTACCATCCGGCCAGTCCACGGGCTTGGCCAATTCCACACGACCGTTTCGGAAGGTTGCAGTCACGCGATGCATCGTGTTGACCTCACTTTTTCGAAATCGCGTTTTTTTTGGGACGGGCAAAATGGGACGCGACTCATTTCTCGCATCGAAGAAAACGGGAAATCCAGCACATTTTTGATTCGCTAGTTGCGATCGCGTTGCGCAGCGTTCAATTCTGCTGCGACTCGTTCCAGATCTTCACGCGATAACTTGGCAAGCTCTTCCGGTGTGTCGACCTTTCGGCCAAGCACCTCTTGAAGGGTTCGGATCCGACCGATCAATTCGCCTTCTTCACGTCCCTTTTCAATTCCTTCTTGAATCCACTGTTCGGCTATGGTTGGCATGATTGATTCACCTTCGGTTCGCAACGTTTCCGTGATGGCAGTCCGCAGTTGTTCGCGAGACACACGGTCCGTCCCGCTGACCAAATAACGGAGAATCGTTTCAAGACTCTCCAATCCAGTGGCCGGTGGTAACAGTCTGCCAAACAATCGCAGGATTTCAGGCAGTCGCTCCGGCAACTCATCTCGTTGAATGTATTTTAGCAGCAACATGTGAGCAAAGAATAGCGATTCTCCACGCAAATCTTCATCCGTGCATTGGCTCAAGTCGATCAGCGGCATTGAAAACTGAGGAATGTAGCGCCGCAGCGAGTTGGGGACGTCGATCAACTCAGGCAATGTCCGGGCCACGGACCACTGCCGCACACCGTGATACAGGACAATCGGAATCACACAGCACAACGGCTGACCATTGCGCCGGCGCTCATCACAAATGCCCACGATATAACGTAAAACCTGGAAGGGCGTCATTTCGTCCGGCGATGATTTATGCTCAAACAACAGCACGACAAGCGCTTCACCGCCGCTGGCCAATTCGACATTGAAAACGAGATCGGAGAGGCTCTCACGCAAGGTCTCGTCGACAAACGATTGGTTCGCCGGCGCGAGGTGTCCAGATTCAACTGCGCCACGACCTCGGCCGGCAATTGCCACTCGACGAGTTGACGCGCTTGTTCCGTTTCGCCCAGAAAGCGGCGAACAAACCGGTCGTGTGGATTGTTAATCGAGTCGTCCGTCATCGCGGGTTGATCCCGCAGTTGCTCCGTTGGCAGTGCAGTGTATCACTTCCGCGCGGGGCCATCCATTGGCGGAGAATCTGCATTCGATGTGGTGGCCAATAACGCGTCCCAGTAGCGAAGTTGAAATCGTTCGTGAAGATTGATCGCTTGTTCGACCATCGCCTACCGGTCATAAAGTTCGTCCCGGTCATTCCAAGGCTTGCCACCCAGCGGGGCACTCACGAGCCGGAACGACTCGTCCAATGCTTCGCACGCTCGTTGCCCGGCCGCCCCGTCGTCATCCGCGCTCAAACTCTCAATGAGACTTTGGACGAGGCAGTCCACGGTTGTCTGCCGGCGCTGAGCAACGAGACGGGCCTTTTCAGCCGCCGATCCATCAATGGTAAGAGTCAGTTTGGTCATGGTTATTAACTCCACACGAAACTACCCTGCAACACGGATGTCTCAGTGTGGTGGATTTTCAAGGCATGGCGGTGGCATCCAGGTGATTGCTTCTGGAGTGAGCGAAGTAGCAGGATCTTGTTGTGCCCAGTGAAACCGAA
>JBDNIG010000626.1:0-17335 GCA_041688415.1 Rhodopirellula sp.
AAATCGCCTTGATGTGATTCATAGGCGGCAAAGAACAGATTTCGATCGTTGATGTCAACGTCGGTATCACCGTCATAGTCGCCGAGCAGACGGTGGAAATCGAATCGAAAGACGTTGTCGACCGTCCCATCGGAGTCGTCCAACTGATTACTCGGATCGCCAGCGGCATGGATGATGGTGGTGTCCAAACGAAGTTGAAAGAAGCCGTCTTGCAGAATGGATTGGGATGACGGTCCAACCAAATTGATCGTCAGTGTGGCTTGAGCTTCGTCGTACGTGAAGCTGATGGGTGCCACATCGCCAGCTGCACCCGCAATCGAAATGGCACTCGCGATTGCGCCATCATCGATCAGTTCCTGCATGTTCGTATTGCGGTTGAAAGCAACCACAATTTTTGAGATTTGGGACCGCTGCGCATCGCCGTCGTTGACCGTAATCGATGTGATTTCGAGTGGTTGCGGTGGATTTTCAATCTGCACGTTCGTCGTGGCCGATGTGATCCCTCCATCGTCATCTGTTAGCGTCGCAGTGATCGTGAACGATTTCAGTTCGCTTGCGGTATCGTTGATGAATGGATGCGACGCGGTGAAGGTCATGTTGCTTTGATCCACCGCGCCAAGTGAGCTGGTGCCGTCACCCCAGTCGATCATGACCTGATGCGTGTCGAGGCTGCCGGGATCGGTGATGTTGCCGACCAGAACCACGGGTTCATGCTCACGAACGATCAGACTTTGGACTTCCAGGATCGGGATCTGCGGAGCGACATTATCGATCGTCACCGATGTCGTTGACATCGTGCTTGCGCCACCGTCATCATCGCGAACCGACAACGAGATGACGTTACTATCAAACGGCGTTGCATTGCCTGGCGACGGACCATCGTCGAGGTATCGGTGCCCGATATTGAATTGATTGATTCCGGCGGCAAGCGAGACGGATTGCTGGTTGCCGTCGCCCCAGTTGATGTCAAGCACGAACGAATCGAGAATGCCCGGATCCACAATTTCCCCCGTTAACTGAATGATCTGATCCTCGTCAACACGTGCGACTGGCGTAGCGATGTTTCGTAGTTTGGGAGCAACATTGCTGACATTGACGGACTTGGATGTGGTGTAGCTGCCGTCTTCGTCGATCGCGGTCACGTTTATTGTTTGAGTTCCATCATCTGCGAAATCATGTGCTGCGGAGCTCATATTGCCGACTGCCTCGACGGTTCCATCGCCCCAATCGATGATCCAGTTGGTGATGGTGTCGTCGCCGGGATCGTTAGCCGAAAGACCGAGCGTGTAAGGGAATCCTTCCTCTGTCGTCGGTGCTCCTGAAAGCGTGAGCGTGGGTGCGGTATTGTGCACGACGATATCGGTGAAATACTCCGTCTCGGCATTATCACTCGAAGCAATACGGGCGCGTATCGTGTAGATGCCGTCGTCGGGCAGGAACGACGCCGGCACGACCGCCGCCGGATCGGGACTGTGATTGATCTCGAATACTCCATCGTTATCGAAGTCATATGAATACGATAGCGGTGCGAGATCTGTCGGTGACGGATCGAAAGGATTGGTGAACGCAACGGTGGCTGAATCACCTTCATTGACTGGCCCGAAATTGGACAGGTCAGCCGTGGGCGATACATTGATCACTTCGAGAGTTGTATATGAGGCGACGGAGTCAGCGCCGTAATCAACCAACGCAATCAATTGATACACGCCAGCGGCATCGGCGTCCAAGCGGACCAACTCGTCCCACGCGATGGTCGCATGAAATCCATTGGCACCCTGGACAAAGTCTCCACCGAGGATCCATGCCACGCCAGTTGGGTCACCCGCCGCGGTAGCATCGAGTGTGATCGAGTCACCTTGCCTCACTGTGTAGGGGCCACCATTGTTGACGAGAGCGGAGGTGAGGCCAACTTCGACATTTTTGACGGTGGGCGGGTAGGCATCGGGCGTCGAATCTTCGTCAACCGGGCTGACAGAGATTTCAAAGCTGCCCGGACGCATAAATGTGTGTGCTGCGGCGGTCGTACCGCTACCAAAGACTTCGAATGCACTACCGTCGCCCCAGTCGACTCGCCACTCCGAGATCCGGTCGTCACCCGGATCGGTCGCGGTGAATCCGAGCGTATAGACATCGCCAACGGTAGAAGCATCGGGACCGGAGAGCGTGACCGTCGGCGCGGCGTTCGAAATCGTGACGGTGGTGAACTTTTCGGACGAAAATCCATCCGCGTTCGTTGCCCGCACTCCGATTTGATAGACGCCGTCATCATTGAGACCCAAGTCGACGAGTTGTCCCCAGCTCAGGTTCAACGTATCGCCAGTAACCTCGCCAAACTGACCGTCGCCATCGATATCCCAGGCGACCGGACCGATCAACTGGTTGCTCAATCCGAGTGGCGTCACGTTCGCTTTTAGTGAAAGCGATTGCCCCTCACTTGGACTCCTGTCGGGGATACCGATATCAATCAATGGGGCCGCGATTACGTGAACGCCTTCCATGCTTTGATAGTCGACACGTGGTGCCCCGTTCACTTGGGCAAAACCATCGGGCGTGAGCGGATTGCTGAGAGAGAAATTTGGAACAGCGGGGTTCGGGTTTTCGGGATCGAAGATCAGCGTATCGCCGGGCGGCACATCAGGCAGTCCGTCGGTTTGCGTGGGACTGTCACCAAATAGGTTAACGGGGCTCGCGATACTCTTACCGGCTACACGGAAGGTATCATTTCCGGACTCGCCGTACGCGTTGAACGTTACATTCGGTCCCAGCGTCTGGACGTTGATAGTGTCCTGCCCCGCATCGCCATGAATCTCAAGAGCGGCATCGGCGGCGGTGCTGCGAACCTGCACTTCGTCATTACCCCCGCCCAGAAAGAGCGTCGTCGATGTATCGAAATCTTGAAGCACGACGACGTCATCGCCATCCGTTGCGAGCGCCGTGAACATGCCACCACCGTCGATCGCGTGACCGGTGCGCAGCGTCACCGAAGCAACCTCCTGATCCGGGGCGTTGCGAATCGTCAATCGATCATCGCCACCGGCCGTCGTGACTGATAGCGATTCAATGTCATCGAAGGTCGTCAACATGGCGTGAGGGTCCGGTTGATTCACATCAATGTCAAACGCGACGACTCCGCCGTGAATCGCACCTTGCCCCACTGCGGCGACGTACGCTTTTTTACCATCGCTACTGATCGCAATGGAGCTTGGCCCCCGCAGTCCGGTGGTGCCACCAACATTGTTTCGCAGGACCTGAGCGAACATCAATTACCCAGCGGTATCCGGTCGCTGGTCGACTTGAAAAACGGCCAATGAATTGTTGTCTTGTCCACTGACAACCACGTATTTGCCACCGGGGATGACCGCCACGCAGCTCGCCCCGAGAATTCCGCGCACGCCATCGGTTCCATTGACGACGGTTTGAAGTAGCGTCAACGAATCTCCCACGCGTTGAAACACGGTGACTGCATTGTCGTCGGCCGCGGTCACGTAGACGAATTGATCGTCTGCACTCACCGCGACGCTGCTCGCTCCCGCCAGCCCACTGACAGCCGACGATTGATCGTAGACGTCCGTGACGATGTCACCGTCAGTGAAGGTTTGCGGCGTTGATGCCAAAGACGACGTGTCATAGACAGCGACTTGATTGCCGGAGGCTTTCAACAATAGGTTGCCGTCGTGGCTAACAGCCAGCGTGCCGGGCGTCGAATAAGAAAGATAGTCGGAGGAGCTGAGCGCCCCAGTCGTGGCATCACGACTGAATACGTCTAAATAGTCATCGCTGGCGAATGCGAACGCACCGTCGTCACTGCTGATGATGGAATGGACGTGGGGAGTTCCAATATTGTCGAAGCCAAAGAAGGTGAGGTTACCTTTGCTCACATCTCTTTGGAATATCAAAATTTGGCCCGTACCTGAATCAGCTATATAAACGTTTTCACCATCCACGCTCACGTTGACATCGACTGGATCTTTGATATCGAGGGTTACACTTTGGCCGGCGGCATCCTCCACGACATCGCCGTTTTTGAATAGTTGACGCTGGGTCAGGTCGGCGGCATTGACGACCAGGACCGCGTTCGAGTTCGGATCGACACCGTAGATAGTTTTTGCGTCGGGGCTAACCACAACACTCTTGAGACCACTGATATCGCCGGTCGTTGGCCCAGGTGGTCGCTGGGCACTGATGTATCGTACTTCGTTATCAACCATTGCGACGAGGTCGATCGTGCTTGCGGAGCCAGCGATTGACGCATTGACACGCAAGTTCGTTTTGTCCGGTACGAGCGTGGCCCACATTTGATGGGCTTCGATGACCGGTAACGCGACGGAGGGGAAGACTCCTCGACTGCTTAAGTCAGTCTCGAATTTGAAACTGGACGCCGATGGGACGGTTCCCAACTTGGGGTCCGCCAGAGAAGCCGAGGTGAGGTTAACAAAAACGACCATGTCATAGCCGCCATAGTCATCGGAAAGACCCGTTGGCCCCACATCGACGCGTACCACTGCGGCCAGTGCACCATCGGGTGCATCTTTGCCGAGCTTGTTTTGTATGGTTTGGGAGAACGATCCGACCGTGATGGATTCGGGTAGAAGTCCAAACAATTCTGCGCCGCCGACAAGCCCGGCGATGTAAGCCGTGTTTTGATCACTGACACTGAACGTATCGGACAAGTACGGATTGTCGGCTCGCAGGCCTTCAGTGAGCAATTGAGCGGAGTTGAGCTCGACGCTCGTCGATCCCCGTCGCGTGCCTGGACGACTGGAATGACCGCCGGATCCGGTGGAAGTGATCTCCGTATTGGCCCCAAGAATGAATCGTCCGTTTGCGCCACTTCGAAAGCCGCTACCGCCAATCGCATTGACGGTTGCGGCGCTGGCGTTGACATCGGTACCGACCAGCTTGACGGTACCGCCGGCTCCCCCGCCGCCTTGGCCGCCGGCTCCCCCGGCACCACCGTTTCCGCCGGCGCCTCCGGCACCGCCACCAGCACCGCCGCCGCCTGCATGCCGAGGCCGCCGTCACCTCCCCAGGCCTGATTAATACTGCCACCGCCACCGCCGCCCGCACCGCCACCACCGCCGCCCGTTCCGCCTCCACCGCCCCCGCCGCTGCCCCCGCCGCTACCACCAGCACCGTTAAAGGGCTCCCATTTGCCACCGTTTCCGCCCTCGCCACCGATTCCATTCAAGGCACCCAGGGCGGCGATGACGGGGAACCCGACGACCGACTGTGGAACGTCCGCTCGCGTGGTCGGGAACAGGAACGGGATTGGAATACCCGACACGTTGACCAACAGATTGGTGACGGCTCCGGAACCCGCTGCTCCCGCGCCGCCCCCGCTACCACCTACATCCGAGTTGTTGATCCCAGCGGATCCCCGTCCGCCTACGTTGCCGACCGAGCCATTTCCACCGACCGAACTCAAGGAACCATTATTGCCATGACCGCCGGAGCCTCCATTGCCGTCAAAAAAACCGGTTCCACCGCTACCACCACCACCGACGGTTAATGCCCCCAGCCCCCCTCTGCTTCCGGCACCGCCATCGCCCCCTATCGTACCGCCGCCACCACTACCACCGCCGGCACCCCGCGAGGTGCTGATTGCTGAGACATCAAATTGCACGCCGTCCTGAATGTTGACATCATTTGCTACTTGGACAGAGAGTCCGCGTGAACCGATTGCGCGGACGCTGCTATTGGCAGAGATATTGAGATCGCCAGCAAACGCAAACGTTGTGATTTCACTGCCGCCTGGGCGATAGACGGTATAGGGCGTTCCATTCAAACTGCCCGTTGTTCCGTCGGCCACGTCAGTGTTGAAGGTAATGTCGCGCCGAAAACCAGGCATGAATCCCGGTACCGAAGCGATGTTAACAGGTGCCCCGCCGACGGTGGTCGAAGCCGCGACCACCACGTTGTCAACCAACGTCTTGCCAGCATTCCATTCCACTTTTGTTAGCAACCCGAACGTGTCTGGAAAAGCAAACGTCTGAAAACCGGTCTTGCGATCAACCGTCATTGTTGGCGTGACGGTTACGGTGGCTTGCTGCAAAGTTGTGCCAACAAATGTGATCGGAAGCTGAGGTCCGTCGACTGACGCAGACAGTGTGAGCGAGTAGATCGAGAACGGCTCCCCCGAGATCGTTTGCAGCGTTAGCGTCCCGTTGGCGGATACGGCCGGACTGACGGAATCATCGCGAATGAGATTCCCCGATAGTCGGAAACCGTCTTCTTCGTAAGAGCTTGTGACGGGGGCGAGACCATCAAAGCTAATCACGGATTCATAGTCGACGAATGAGCCAAATCCGGCGGGTTGCAGCACCTTCAGCCCCGTTCGGAGTTGCACTCGATTCCCATCAATACTGCCTTGGATATCAGTATTGGCTTCGCTAACAACATTCAGCGTATCCGCCTCCGAACCACCCAACACGTTCGTCATATCAGCTCCCATGGTGTTGATGACGGGAACCGTTCCACTGGAAATGGTCGCCGTGAGTTCGCCGGTCGATCGAAGCGTCCACTCGACCGGTTCGGCCCCAGGACCACTATTGCCGCGGTTATCGATGGTTAATTTTTCAGCCATCAAGCTCAGACGGCTAAACTGATCGGCGATTGGGGCGGTATCGATCAGCGTGATGACTTCGTCTTGATCTCCATCACCGACGACGATGGTTTCCGGCCCGCCCAAACTCTCGACAACCATTTGATCATCGCCGCCACCACCACTGATTGCGACGGTCGTGTTGAGCAAGTGGTCATGCTGGCCGCTGTCAACTACAAAGACGTCGTTGCCGGTTCCCAAAGCGACGTCAATTCTCGCGAGTCCGGTGAAGTTGATGTCGTCGCTGACGACGCCGCGTATCTGTCCCGTGTCGTCATGGATCGGGTCGTCCGTCAACGTGCCAGTCGTGATTGCTGCGGTCGCGCTCGTTTGATCGACAATCAATCGGTCCAACGGATCACCACCACCGTCGAGCGCGAGTGCTGCACCCATATTCTCGATGGTGAGGCCAAGACAGAAATCAGGTTCGCTGCAGGTGCCTGATTCCCCATCATCACCACCGCCAAGATCGATCATAACCGCGTCACTGGTGTTGATCACCTTCACGCGATCTCGACCCAAACCCGTATTGACGACGAGTTGTGCTGCGGTATCGACAACGGTGAGGCGGTCGTCGCCGGCACTTTGGTTGATCGTGAGCAGTTGCACCTGTTCCCATTCTATTTTTCCCGACGATGCCAAACCAGTGGTTCCCGTAATCATGCCCCGATCACCGCCGTCGGCCGTGTCGAGTGTGAGGTCGCTGAGCGTATCCGAGTTCACAATGATTCGATCATTCATCGCCTGGCCGCCGTTGATCGTCAACGCGGCGCGAATCAAACTTAAGTCGGGGCCGATATTGATCACGTCGGCGCCCGGTCCGGTATCGATGGATGTCGGCGTGTCGTCAGCAATACCGGTGATATCCAGGGTGTCGTTCCCAATCGACTGAGCCCCGAGGGTGATTGCAACGGACTCCAGCCCATCGAAAAGTATCCCGGCAAAGTCATTGACATCCGTCTGACTCGAACTGCCCATTCCCAGTCCAGTCAGCCGTGTACTACTGAGCACGCCGACGTTCGGAGCGGTATCACTGCTCTCGTCGACTCGTAACTGGTCGCTGTCCTCTTACCCTAGGATTTCGACGAGGCCAGCGATGTGATTGACGCTGTGGTTTGCACCGCCCAATTGAAAGAGATCATCACCCTGGCCGCCCTGAATCGTCGTTCGTGTCGACATGTGAGTGGATTCGATCGTGGTGACGTCCGCTCCATCGCCGAGTGAGATCTGCAGGCTCTCGGTCACCGGACTGGTGCTGAGCAAGGTCAGCGTGTCGCTCGCGTTTCCAAGTGCGAGCGATAGATTCTCGATATTGAAATACTCAATGGTGGAGCTGCCGAATCCCGCCAATTGACTATCGGAAAGCGATCCTTGATTGGCGAGAGTGTCGCCGGAATCATCCAGGAACAAGTTGTCATTGCCATCGCCTCCGATCACCGTCAGCCTGTCGCGGAAATTGTTGAGAACACCGTCAACGTGAGTCGAGGCCGCATTGCTGCCGACGCGAATCGTGTCCCGTCCACCGAAGGTCTGGATCGTCATCGGCGAACCTGGCGAGATGTTGGTGACGTTGACCGTATCGTCATCGGGGCCTCCCAGCATCTGAATCGAAGTCGCTCGGACGACACCGTTGAGTTGAGAAAACGCACCGTCGAGGGCGTCCGCGTCGCCGGCATCGATGGTCATCGAAACACCGTTGGCAGCTTGGATACGGCTGCCCGCTTCCGTAGTCAGGTTGTCACCGATGCGAAGGTCGATCGCACCGGCGAACGCTTGAATCATTGCTCCGGCGGGAAGCACCATATTCTCCGTCGCGTCCAAAGGGGAATCGGCGACAGTTAGATTGATATCGCCGGTTCGTGACGAGATCTGTCCCACGATCAAGTCGTTGGCGGCGCCGTGCTGCTCGATGATATTGATGGATTGCTCCGCGGAAGCATTGATCGTCGCGGATGTTCCCCACGTGTCGGTTTGGATCGCTTCGGATGCCGAGCCGATGCTTCCCTGCAGCGATGTCAAATCAAGGTCCATTGCGACCAAGTTTGTCGCATTACCACCATTGTGATCGAGTAGGGAACCGGTCACTTCTAAGTCGATATTTCCCTTTGCAGACGAGAGTTCGTTCAGTAGCATGTTCCCGGAAGACTGCTTTACGACGAAGTCGCCGACGGCCGAACCGTCGACGATAATGGTACCTGTTTGCGCGGGCGCCTTGGTTCGGATCGGATGTGCTGACGTACCGACCTGGCCGGTCATGGCATGGATACTTAACCTGGGCGTTTCGATCGATGCCGTGCTGCTGGGCATCAAAACATCACCCAAGGTATTGGTGATCGTCATGATTCCAAACGGGTTTTCGATCTCGCCGCTGAAGAGCACGTCGCTGCTGCCGTGATTGGTGATCGTGATCGGCGTCTGGCCAGGGACGGGTGGCAGGAATTGCGGCGTGAAGCCAGGCTTGTTCGCGACACTCACGACGACGTTTTGTGTGAAATCGGGTGCCGGGTTGATGACGTCGGCATCGATCGTGGGGTGATCCTCCGAACTCGCCGTGACGAGCAAGTCTCGTGTTCGCAATCGGGTGTTTTTGTCGGCGGAAATCGTCGTTGAGCTTCTTTGAATCGTCGTCGCCTTGGAGGATGCATCCCCCGCGAATCCGCGGGCGTCTGCGCTGGCGGTGGAATTGGTGGCGAGGTCGGGCTGATCGGCGAGAATGCGAAGCGAATTGATCCCACGAATCGCATCATCCGCTGCCATGGACGCAAACGTGATGGTGGCGTTCGAGGTGACGTCGGTTTTTGACGTAGCGTCTGCTAGCGGTACCGCGGCCCCGACGGACGACGTGGCCTCGGCGTCCGCATCGACCTTGCGTACTTTCGCCTGAATCGTGACGTCCTGACCGCTGAGGTTGATATCCGGTCCCAGGTTCGTTTTGGTGTGGATCGTGACGGTCGTCGTCAGATTCGATTCCGGAGAAGCAACCAACCCGCCGTTATTGATCGTTGCGTTGGCATCCGCCGTCGTGGTCGAAAGCGATTCCACGAGAAGGTGAGCGCCCGACGTGACGCTCGCTCCCGTGTGGAGAGCGGTTTCAGTATTGTCGACGAGGGTCGTTTCCGCGCCAGCGTTGTTGAGCGCCACCACGCCGCCCGATCCGTTGGTTGTCGTGGACGCCGCATTGTTGACCGAATCGGAGCGGAGCGTGAAAGCTCCCGCCGACTCAATGACGCTACCAGTGCCGATCGCCGCCGTGTTGGTGTTGGTTACTTCGGCAGTACTATCGACACCGCTGATCGCTACAAAACCGCCACTGCTGGAATCCATTCTCGCATCGACACTGGTTGTCGATTGAGACACCATGCTGACGGCGTCCGCGCTGACGGTGCCACCGGATTCGGTAAACACGCTCACCGTGGGCGCCACTGTCGCCTCCACCGTCGAGACGTCAATTGCGAGCGTGCCTGCGACTGCGGTGATCGCGTGGGCTTCCGTTTTTGCCGTCGCGTTCGAATCGGCGTTGAATGTCACCGCACCACCGGGCCGTGACAGTGCGGTGAGGTTGGCTTGATCGCCCAGGTACGCACGAGTGGTCGGTGAAGCGTCGCTGCGGGTGTTGTTTGCCGAAACAGCACCCAAACCGATAGCCGCCGTGATGACATCGGTGTTCGCCGTTGCGCTGGACCGCATTTTCGCATCGACATCGATCCCGCCGCCCACGACCGTCACGCTCGTCGGGGTTCCCGTCGACTTGAATCCTGTCGCGGGGCCGATGAACGCTTCCACCGTACTGGTGTCTGTCACGTCGAGGCGGATGATCGCCGCTGCGCCGATGCCAACGCCAACGCCGATAACACTTGTTGGGGCTTGAACTGTGTTGTTGGAGTCCGCAAATAGATTGAGCTGGCCGGCGGTGACGGTCACGCAGTCACCTAAAAAGGCACGTGTGGTCGACCGCGTGGTGGAATCAACATCCAGGGCTGCGATGGCGATGCCACCTCCCGATACTCCGGTCGCCTTGCCCGCAGACGTTGAGACCGAAGCGGATTTTACATCGAGCGTTGCGGCGCCCAACGTCAATTTGGCGTGGTCGGCAACGAAAGCCTCCGTGGCCCTGGATACTTCCGCGTTGGATTTTGCTCCGACACCGGTCAACGCCCCTACACCGACGACCAACGTTGATGGTTTGGCATCGTTGGTGTCGTTTGCGTGCACATTAATTCGACCGATATCAAAGGTGGTCGTGCCGCCGAGGTAAGCTTGCGTACTTCCCGCGATCGACACGTCGGTGAGCATGGCGGCGATTGAGATCAGTCCACCTGAACCGCCACTCGTATCGGCGGTTGCGATCGGGGAGGATGCGGCAGTCACGGCAACAGTATCGCCCGGTGCTTTGATCACGCCACCATTGATGTAGGATTCAACCGTACCCGTGATCGTTGAGTTCGCACTCGCGACGGCGCCTGCAACGCCGATGCTCAGTGATGCCGCGGCGACAATTGTGTTGGCCGCGATGGTGGGGTTCGCCGTGGCATCTACTTTGATGGCCTCGCTCGCGTGTTCGTTGTTGTGGGCGGTGACGGTCGAGTCGGAGATGAAGGCGGATGTGGTGCTGCCGATCGTATTGTCCGTAACCGCTCCAGCAAACCCGATGCCCACAACACCAATGGAAACGGCGACGGAATCAATGTCCACATCCATGTCGGCGGTATCCGAAACCGTGACCGCCACGGTGCGTCCCGCGTCGACGTCGCTGCTGTTTTTGATCGATGACCCCAGCGTGCTGCGGACTTCGTTGCTTGCCGTCGCTCCGCTGGCCGTCAGGTTCACACCCGTCTCCGAGATGGACGCTCCAACACTCGCGGCGATGCTGACGGCGTCGATCATAGCGGTGGAACTGACCGGCAACCGTACATCGCCTGTCTTGGATTGCACCTTACTATTATCAATACTGCCGCGGACCGTGTTGTCGATGCTATTGAATGCGAGCGCTGCACCGACGGCTAGGTTTGCCGACGCCCCGCCGCTGACGGCAACATCGACGACACCCGCAATCGCTTTTGACACAATCGTTGCTCCATCGATTGTGGTGATCCGCACGGGGCCACTCGCGATCACGTGTTGGGATGAGGCCGCGTCGCTGTTGCGAATGATTGACTCGACGGTATTGTGAATCGTGTTCGTGGCGGTGATCGTCAAGGCCTCGATTTTGGCGGTAGACGTGGCCTCGATCTGCACACCGTTGGCGCCCGTCACGGCTGTTCCGTCAATGGACGCGTGGATCTTGTGCAGTTCATCGGGCGACTGTTGACCGATTTGATTCAGTGCGATCGACGCGCCAACCGAGCCGGCGACGCTCTTGCCCGCACCAATCGCGATCGCGACACCACCCGCATCGGCATCGATCGTCGAAGCGTCTGTTGCTTCAACGTCAATCGTGCCGCCGGTCGTCATGGCGAGTGAGCCACCCTGGATCGAGGCTTCAACCCCACCTCCGCCAATCACGTTGACGGCGAAGGCTCCCGCCAGAGATAAATTCATTGCCCCAGCACCCCCCAGGGCGATCGCCTCGACCGTGCCCGTCGACTCCGATTGAATCGATAAATTGCCTTTGACCTTCAGTGTGGAGTTGCTGATAACGGTGACGGTATGATTTAACAGCGAGTTGTACGCAACGCCAGCACCAAAGGCGATTCGCCGTCCACCTGCGATCCCGCCCGCAAGTGAAAAAATGTCCGAGGTATCCTTCGCCAATAGCGTCGTGCCGCCGGCAGCCGACGCGGTGACGATGGCATCTCGAATGGACGCATCGATCGTGTTATCGGTCCAGTTCAGTGAGACCGCTCCCGCCGCAGCCAAGCCGTTGACACCTCCCCAGGATTGCCCCAGGCTGATCCCCAGCGATCCGGTGATCGACTTCAAATCGTTTGCGTTCTCCGCCGTCACGCTCAGCGGCCCAGCATGGGTCAGCGTCGTTCCCCCACGAATCTGAGCGGTGGTTGTATTTTTGATACTGTTAAACGAGACCGCGGCACCGAATCCGGCACGCGAGCCGAAACCGATCGAACCGGCGATGACAAACAGATCCGATTCGTCTTTAGCGAAAACTTTGGCGGTTCCCGACATCACGGTGACCGTTGCCGCACCGATCCAGGCTTCGGTGGCATGTTCCACATCGTTCAATGAAACCGAACCCGCCAATGCGATCCCCGCTTTGCGCGGTGCGGCGCTGCCGCCGGCCGTCAGTGAAAACAGATTGCCGTCGCGATCGGCATGGACGGTCAAGCCTTCACGCGTGACGAGCGTGACATCCTCAATGAATGCGAACGTCGATCCCTCCAGAATATTCTTGCCGAATGAACCCGCGAGGCCTGCCGAGGTTTTGTTTTGGTCGCCCGATGCAAACGCAGCCGCACCGGCGGCCGCGATGATGCTGGACGAATTGACCGCGTTGACGGCGATGTTTTGGCCTTCGACACGACCGTGATCGCGAATGAATGCCTTGACGTTGTCGGTGACCGTATTGATCGACACGTCACCTGAGAACGCGATCCCGCCGCTGCCCTTGTTGTCGGTACCTGCACCGCTGGTTGCACCGGCAAGTCGACTCGATCCTGCGGCGGCACCCAAGGCATTTCCAGAGAACCTCCCGTCCTTCCCACCGTCACTCTCATCGCTTTGGTTGGCGGGC
The DNA here is from genome assembly GCA_041688415.1 of Rhodopirellula sp. Taxonomy (GTDB): domain Bacteria; phylum Planctomycetota; class Planctomycetia; order Pirellulales; family Pirellulaceae; genus Rhodopirellula. The sequence continues at coordinate 13,290 of JBDNIG010000626.1, forward strand.
TTGGCAACGGCCGCGGCCACCGAGAATGCCCACAAGTCGCCGTCGGTTTTGGCGAGCACCTTCACGTCACCGCTGGCAAGAATATTGGATGCCGTTCCCGCACCCGCGTCGTCGACATCGCCAATCAACGCCAGTACATCGCGATTGATATCGTTGATCGCCACCGTGATTCCGAAGCCCAAATTCGTGCCTTTGGCGACCGATCCAGCCCAATTGATTCCGGTTTCGAGGTTACCCGCATAGATGGTCAGCGGGCTGCCGGGAACATCATTCTCGTTCGGATCGCTACCGCCGGTTACCGTTGCACCGGCTGCCAACTGAGCGCGCGTATCGCTGCTCTGCTCGACATAGGCGACCGTGCCCGCCACGCCATACTTTCCAGCTGCCGCACCGGCTTGGCTGAAATTGAAATTCATGATGGCTTCTTCCGCCTTCATGTTCATGCCACCACTGCTGCCGGTGAAGACCGCGACGCCCGCTTCGATCAGCGCCGTGGTCGTGTTGTTGAGCAACGATACGAAAATTGCACCGCCCACGCCGCCTTTTTCCCCACCTGACGCCATTGGGGAAACCGCTAGACTCTTATCAAACTTGGGGTTCAATGGATCCAGTGTTCCCGCGGGAAGCTTGAAATCAAACACACCCGTCACATTCAACATCTGCATGTAGTTCGTCGCTTCGACCGAGACGACTTGCTGACCGTCGTTGTTGGGATGCGGGTTCTGAAGGTTGTCACGCCACGCACCGTCCTGATTGATTTGCGCGCCGGCGTGAACAATCGCTTGGGAGACGTTGTCAAATTCTAGGAAATTGATCGAGCCAGCAACGGACATTCCCCCCGCTTTCCCGCTACTGCGTGCCCACGTGTTGAACAGTTTCGACTTCAGTCCGAGCGTTCCATCGAGATAATCGTTGACCGAGTCGAGACCTTCGTTCTCAATCAAGTCAGCCAGTTCACCCAAGTTGGCGGGGATGTATTCATCGGGACGGGTGATGTAGGGATATGAAATGTCCGAGATCACTCGCGTTGCCCGCAGTGCGTCCAAGTCGGCCCCGGCCGCGACGGTCGCTTGAGCCGTGTTGCCGATCAACCCGACCACAACCGCGGTGCTGACGGCCAAATTGGATGCTTCGTCACCTTTGGCGACGTCAATGCTTGTTTCCGCGTTGATCTGGAGGGCTTCAGATATCTTCGCCTGAACCTCCAAGTCTTCATTTGATTTCAGAACGGCGTCTGATCCCACGTCGGCCGTGACCACGTTATCGGTTTTTACGAATCCTAACGCCGCCGCGGTTTGCAGGCTCTTGCCCGAACTGGCACCCGAGTCCGCTTTGCTCGCGTTGCTGCTGTAGCCCTTCGTCAACGCACCAAAGAGTCGGTCGAAAACGGTCGAATCGAAGAAATTGGACGAGTCATCGTCCGGATCATCATTATCTGGATTCTTGACTTGAATCCCGGCGGTGACGAGTCCCTTATCGGTCGTGTCGAGATTCGCGTTCACGCCGAGTCCGGTCGTCAAACCGGAGTCGAGAACGTGCAGTGCCGTGAATTTGTGCGTTCCCGTGGCAACGGAGGCATCCAAGTTGATCGCAACTCCGGCGCGTGCTTCATTTTCAGTTTCCGCCAGTTGAAAGACCTGCTTTTGAACGAAACGGAGGTCGTCCTGCAAATTGAATTGATTGGTGCTGGCGACGACGTAGTACGTTTCCCATCAACCAATCCGCCAATCGGTGTTCCATCTTCCGCGTTATAGCGAACGGCTTGTCTCAGTTCAAATGTCGAGCCCAGTAATGAAAAATCAGTACCGGAGGTCATGATGACGAACACCACATCGCCATCGGTGAGTCCGTCAACACCTCCCGGCAAGGGCCCGGCGATGCTCGTTCCTCGGCGATTGCTGTACGTCACCTTGTCGCCGGTCGTGAGTGCGTGTTCGCCGACGCGAATCGTGTCGGCGTCGGCATCGGCATCGACAAACCCAATCGAACTGGGGTCGGTGACCGTCGGATCAAACTCCAACTTGACGACCGACCCAGGCTTCATGTTTGCCGTCACCGTACCGTTGACGTCGGTGTTGATCGTTGCACTGGAGAAATCAAATCCGAAAGCGAGTCCCGCCCGTCCATCGTTGTAGATTCCCACCTCCGCTTCGGCTTCGGAATCTTTCAGGCCCTCGGCAGTGATGTTCGCGGTTTTCCCAGCAGTGATCGTCGCTCCTGCGGCGACCGTTGTTTTGGAAATGGCATCGGCCCTCGTGATTGCCAATGAGAATGCAATGCCGGTGGGATCACTGGGAAAGTCACCCAACTGGCGACTCGTTTCGGATGCGAGTAGTGCCGTGGATGTTCCATCGGAGTGAATGGCGACGGAGCCCGCAGCATCAATGTTGACTCCCGTCATAATCTCCACCGTGGCCGTCCCCGTGGTGTGGACGTAACCCGCACTAAAGTATTTGCTTTTTGCCTTCAGAGGGAAGCGGATCGACGTCGCCGTGTCGGCCGCGCCGCCACCATTGGCGTCGGCGATAGCATCTGATTCAACCTTGACGTTGCCGGTCGCGATCACCGAAACCCCGGGATGTACGCTCACGCGAGCGTCGGATTCCTTGGACACAAATTTGATCGGCAGGGCCGAGAGACCTTGGATGTCGTTGATTATCGGATCGATCAGCAGTTCATTGGGTAGTTCGCTGGTTCCTAAGAGCGTGGTGACCGATTTGTCAGCCGCTTCCGCGCGAAGAACCACGTCATGCCCCGTGATGGTGGCTCCCGCGCCAACGTCAAGAAACGCATCTTTGGATACAAACACCACGGGGCCGGCGTCCGTAATCTGCTTGATGCCTGTCTTCTTTGCCAGCAGGTGAATGTCACCCGTACTGTGGATCGCCGCGCCAGCACTCACATCAACGGTTTCGGCGAGGATCGTCAAACCAGCCAACCCCATATCGACCGACTCAATCGTCACGTGGTCGTCACCATCATCACTCGTTCCCAACGGATCAAGCTGGGCCAAATCGATGGTCAGCGAAACGACCGGTTTATTAAAGGTAAGCCCCGCAAAGGTGCGGGACGAAGCGTCGTCATCGCAAAACACCAACTGCCCTGCCGTGTTTTCGGACAACGTCGCGGTGTCATCATTGTCGCCCAGGGTGATTACCGTCGCTGCGGCAGTCGCGTTGTCGATGATCGATTCAAAGCCGGAGTACGTGATCATATCGCTGTTTCGCTCAATCGTGCCCGAATCGACCGAGGTCGCCGTGGAGATGATTGATGCATACGAACCACCGTCCAACACCAGTTTGTCGGAACCGCCAACCCCGCCGCCGACCGTACCGGTGAAGCTGCCCATTGGTTGGAACTCAAACGTGTCATCGCCACCGTCGGCGCCCATGACGTTTTCGACGCCCTCGAAGTGAATGTGCTGTTTGAGCAATCCGCCACCAGGCTGAGACACGATCCATGTGGAATTGCCACTCGGGCCAACAAGTCGATCGTTGCCGTCACCCGCATCGAAATCAACTTCAAATGATGTTTGGAAATTGCCATCAATCGTGAGCACCTCGTCCGCGGTCGAACCAGCGATGAGAATTTTCCCTGAATTGTCTTGGATCAATTGTGATTCCAATACGGCACCGTTTGTGGAATTGAGAATCCGCAATTCGCTCGCGGTACTCGTCAGCGTAAACTGAGAGACTCCAACCGGTGCGTTGATCGCCTCAAAGACAAAGTCGGATGCCAGGACGATCCTTGGTTCCAAAATCTCCAGCGGACGCGCCCGCAACGCATGGTGACGCGACGTGCGACTGCTCCAAAGTGCAGCGAACTTGGCAAACAGCCTCGGCTCGCCGACTCGATGGGATTTCTGGCGATGTCGCAGTCGCACCTGCCTAACGATGACTCCCATCAAGGCTCATCCCCGGTTCCGGGTTGATGATTTGAGTAGCGTTTTGACGAGTGTTTCAAAGATCGCCGTGCCGCGTTTGCGTGCGTTGTGAACGAATTCGAAGAACGCCAGATACAGCGGAAGTTTCTCCTGCGAAATGCCT
>JBDNIG010000627.1:0-6060 GCA_041688415.1 Rhodopirellula sp.
GCTAGCCGCGGGCATCACGCACCAAAAGCTACTAGCAACTAGCTATTAGCTATTAGCTCAAACCAAAATTAAAACCGCCAACTCGATCAGCCGTTTGGACGCTAACCCCGGTTATGAAGACGAAACCGTAGCTAGCGCCAAAACGGCTCACCCGAAAGCTAGAAGCTAGAAGCTACTAGCGATTAGCTACTAGCTTCTAGCTCAAACCAAAATGAAAACCGCCAACTCGATCAGCCGTTTGGGCGCTAGCCCCGGTTATGACGACGAAACCGTGGCTAGCGCCAAAACGGCTCACCCGAAAGCTAGAAGCTAGAAGCTAATAGCTAATAGCTCAAAAAAAACCCGCCGCGCAGCGACCTTATCCCTCCAACCCAACCAACGATCGATGAACACGCCAACCAATCCACCCCGCAGCCAGCGGCATCCAGCAGCCAGTGGTTTCACGCTTGTCGAGATTCTCGTCGTGATCACGATCATTGGCATTTTGGCTGCCACGTTGATCCCCGCGATCAGCAACGCACTCGGCCAAGCGAAAACGACGGCGCAGCGACTCGAGATCAATGCCCTCGATCAAGCCGTCAAGGCTTACGAGGCCAAATACGGTGACTATCCGCCCGACGGCAGCAGCGAGGCGGTGCTGAAGCGGCACATGCGGAAACTGTTCCCACGCATGAGAGAACCTGACATCACGCTCATGGGGAAACTTGTTGACGACGAAGCGGGTAATGCCGCAGCCATGGATCGATCCGAAGCCTTGGTGTTTTTCTTGGGCGGTTTCAGCAAGAACATCCAGCACCCAGTCACGGGACCGGGCGGTCCGATTGAACTCCTGTCGGGCGCGACTCCTACGAAAACTGATACCGATATTACGAAGTATCAATACAACGCCACCCGCGACAACTCGTTCTTCGATTTCAATACAAGTCGTCTGACCCTTAACTTTGACGCCCATAATAAAAACGCCGTTGCTTTAAAGAGCAATGACGAAGCACAACTCGGACACACCGATGCGGTATACGGTGGCAACGACTTACTCCCTACCTACCAAGCAGTTCAAGGCGACAACGCACCCATCGTCTACTTCGATTCACGCACCTACGGCGTGGTCGGTACCGCGAACGGTGGAGGCAATCTATACAACGGGTATTATGCGAACTCCGTTGGCGGTGTTCGTCCCTACAAGTCCGGCCAAGCGATCAAGCCACCGCCTTACGGCACAGAACAGGCGGCATTTGCGGCCGTCGCGTTCCAGAACCCCAATACGTTCCAAATCGTCTCGCCGGGTTCGGACTTGTTCTTTGGTAAATTAGTTTCGGAAGTCAACTCCAATCCTTGTGTCAGTCCCCTCGATTCGTTTGTACGTCCAGTGCATTTCACAAGCGCGGGTGTTCCATATTGGCCAAAGGCTGGCGTCGCGACCTCGTCCGGGCTGGTGTTCATGGATTCGGACGTGGGTTCAAAGGGCTTTCAAGACAGCCTGTGGGGCGGCGGTGACAAAATCAACGGCAACTTGGACAACGTCACCAACTTCACAGAGTCCTCTTTAGGAAACGGTCTTGAGTGATCCTATGCACAACCGAGACAAAGTCATGAATCGAATACGAAGCAGCCGCTCGGGTTTCACCCTCGTCGAGGTTCTCGTCGTCATCGTCATCATTGGCATGATGGCTGGCATGGTTCTGGCGGCGGTTCGCGGCGTGACCAATACGGCGCGCGCCTCGCGTACCCGGACCATCATCGCCGCCTGCGACAGCGTGATCCAGGAACAGTACGAGTCGTTCAAATACCGACCGCTGCCAGTGGAGATCCCCATCCAGTCGATGACCAATTCTGGCGTGACGTACGCGATGGAAGTGCTGGCGACGGAGGCGGCGCGAGTTCGCTTGATCATGACCCGCGATCTGCAACGCATGGAAATGCCGGATAAGGCGCTCGATGTCGTCAGTTTCACTGTGCCGACTCCCACGCCCACCCAAACGCTAGCGATTCCTACCAGCACCGCTGCTCAGTCACCCGTCCTCATTACGGCGGTCGCCAATCGGGTTGCTGCGGATCCGACCACGGGACGCATCATGAGGGAATACACCAACCGCGCTCAGAGAACCATTGTCTGGAAGGGTTCGCGGAAGGTGAACACCTATTTTGATCACTACGAGAGCACGGGAAAAAATTGGACTTACGAGCATCAAGATGCTGAATGTCTGTACCTGATCATGGCAACTTCATTTTCCAATGGTTCCCCCGCGATCGATTCGATTCCGAGTTCCAATATCGGCGACACCGATGGTGACGGGATGCTTGAGATCCTCGATGGCTGGGGTAAACCGCTGGGTTTCATTCGTTGGCCGGTGGGCTTTCGCGACAATGACCTCGTTAACGTCACCATCCCCGATGACTTTGACTTGTTTCATGTCGATTTTGGTTTCAGCGTTCCCGATGTGGAGATGCCCTGGTCGATGCGTCCACTGATCGTCTCGGCGGGCGGGGATGACGAATTTGGCATGACGTTGACCTCAAATGAGGTTGCATACAACTACCAGAAATGGCCGTTGACCGAGATGGATACGGGCGCGACGACGAAAGTCGGCGATGAACAACTTGGACGCGATCCTCCGTATATGTTCCCGGACCCCTATCTTCGCAATGATCCCGTCCCCGATTCGCTGCCTGGCACCATCGTCGATTCGGAACAAAGTGCGGACAATATCACGAACTACTCACTGGCGGGGTCCCAATGAGTTATCCACGCAATCGAAGCAACAGCGGTCAATCGAAGTCGGGTGCTCCCGGTTTCACGCTCGTCGAGATGCTCGTCGTCATGGTGATCTTTATGATCTTGGTGGCGATCGCTTTGCCGATCGTCAAGGGATTGATCAGTGACCAGAAAGGAATCCGCACGGCGCAGAATGTCGAAGCGTTCCTCAGTGCCGCCCGCAGCCGAGCGGTTGCCGAAGGCCGCACGGTGGGCGTGCGGTTCGAGCGATTAGAAACCGACGATTACGCCCGTTCGACCTGTCTGCGTTTGCGACAACTCGTCGGTGTGCCGGCCTATACCGGTGATGCTGCGGATGCGGTCGCCGTGCTCTCAGGATCTCCTATAAGCGTCGCGACGTTTAGTTCAACCGATAGCCCTTTGATTGATTTAAGCGCCAGGTTTCTAGATGACAGAACAGGCACACCAGGGGCAAATGACCTGAGCGACAATGATCTAGCTCCCATCCAAAAAGGTGACTTATTGGAACTTCCGGGCGGTCGCTCAGTACAAATTTTTAAAATTCAGTTTGACATGAACTACGCGACCAACGGATTAATCAAACTTGGATTCGACCTTCATGAGCCGTTCCCTGCACCGCCAGCCACGCCACTTGTAAACACATTTCCGAAAAATGCTCGTTCGGCGACCGGTAGCGAATCGGTCAAATATCGCATTCACCGCAGTCCCATACCCTCGACGAATAATGTCATGTCACTACCGCAAGGGATGGCAATCGATTTGAATTACTCTGGTGTTGGTATCGCGGGCAGCGACTTCGCTCCGGAACCAAGCGATCCAATCCGGGCTGTGGATATTCTGTTCAATGCGAGTGGTGCGGTGACGCAGATTATTTACGACCCAATCAACAACACGCGGATCTATCCCACCGGTCTGATTTACTTCTGCGTCGGTGAGATCGATGGTGTGGCGTCCCTCGAAGGCCCGACGCCCGACAATCCATTCTCGCAGAGCAAGGCGTTGACCACCAACATCATGAGCCCCGATTCGTTGTGGGTGGTGGTCAATCCAGCATCGGGCCGCGTTACGACGGTGCCGATGGCGACGATGAATACAATTCCACCGCCTGGCACGATCAGTCCCACCAATGCCGCCTACCAGACGGCGGTGGCGGAATCGCGGATCTTTGCAACCTACTCGGACACGGTGGCGGAATGAATATGAATATGTCTATGAAAATCCTGATCAAGATCAGCCGGCGGGCGTTAGCCTGGACCGCTCAACCTCAACCTATGCTATCTCCCCTCTGCCCCGCGTTTCGGCGACTGTTGCAATACAAGCCCGACGCGCAAGCGAGGGTAAACCAGGCTCCACTCGCTAGCGCTTCGGGCTTGTATTGCGGCAGAAAGGGTCTGGAATTGGCGACGATTTTCGATGGCTCATGTAATCTCCTTGCTCACGCTCGATCGATCGTAGGTACTGCCAAAGAGATCAGCCGATTCCATTGCATCCACGCAGAGTTGAGCCCCCTCACCCCCAGCCCCTCTCCCCCGAAGCGGGAGAGAGGGGAGACTGGATGGTTTTCTGTGCCTTCCTCAAGCCCAGCGGACGACACACGAACTGCCAGCCCAGCGGGCGGTACACGAACTGCCGGTGGCGTCAGCCACCGGTATGTCGGAGCAATGGATCGCCAGCCCAGCGGGCGACACATTCTCATCACCAGCAGTCGATGTGTCGGCCTCCGGCCTGAAGAAGGTGATGGACTCACCAACCGGTGGCTGACGCCACCGGCAATGGATATGTCGGCCTCCGGCCTGGGCGTGCGCCCGAGGTTTTTTCAGGCATCGCTCAAGTGTCCAAAGATGAATCGTGACGGTAGAAAAAAATCATTGGACACAAGAGCCATGCCTAAAAAAACCTTCCATGTTGAACTCTCACGCGATCGCCGGACCCACCGCAATCGCACCGGGATCACCCTAATCGAAGTCACCTTCGCGATGGGCGTCATTCTGATTGGGATGGTCGGTCTGACAGCAATTCTGCCGCTGGCGGGAGGTCGCGCCCAAGACGCCCTCGATTTTGATACCGCCGCCGCGATGTCCGATTCCGTGTTGAAGGAAGTCGCATCGAGAGGACTGTTACAGCAGCCAGCACTGGCGACGGATCAACCGATTGCCACCTTAGATGGCACCGCGATCGAGAGCTCTGGGGGCTTGATCGTTCCGTTTTGCTTTGACCCCGTTTTTGCTGCGGGCCCGCTGCTTGGTCTCACTCCAGCGAACTCGTATACACCGAATTCCTTTCCATATTACAACGTCAACCATAATCCATTGCTCGATCCCTCCCTTACTCCTCCTAGCACCTCGGCGTTGCCCGACCAACCACGGATGAAACGAGTAGGACTGAATTTCAATAGCTCTGGGCTTTACCAACTTTTTGCAGGTAACTCGTCTACTAAGCGCGCCCAACAACTCGAGGTTGCACGCACTTTGGCGGAGAGCCCCAACGATCTCGATGTTTTACGTCCCAAAGACCGCAGCATCCCAGGTTTTCTGACGGGCGTGACGGCTACTGGAACGGCGTTTCCCTACGGCAAACGATTGCCGACGGGCACCTACAGTTGGATGATCACGGTCGATCCCGATGCCAACTCGCGGTATGGCTCGTTGTCGGTGGTAATTTATCAATCGCGTGAGCGCATGATCAGTTTCCCTGCGGTGAGTTCTGGCACTCCACCCACGGAACCTCAAGACAACGCCGTATCCGAACGATTAGCCCTCGTCACCGAAAAAACTGGGTTCAGTGGCGGCGCGGGAGGATCGGTAACGTTGGTTTCGTCGAGTGCAACGGTATCCGAGCTGACCAGCAACGACTGGATCATGTTATCGCGGCATATGGATCCGAGTGACACTTCGGATCAATACGACGTTCATGCCTGGTACCGCGTTGTGGGCACCGATGGCGACGCAACCGAGATCGCCTCGCCTACCACTCCTGACCCAAAAATTGGCGGTATCACGGTTCCATTGTCAACGCTCTCAGGTGGTGGGACCGTGTGGGCGCGAAATGTGTTGTTGGACGGTCCCGACTGGGATTTTATCTCCAACGCCACCGGCAACTGGTACACCTACGCGACCATCGCCCAAGACGTTGTGGCAGTGAACGAGAAGACCATTTCGCTAGCCGACTTTTAATCAGTCAACCCACCATGAACCCGCACTACCAAATCCATTCAGTCTCCAAGCCCCTCACCCCCAACCCCTCTCCCCGAAGCGGGGAGAGGGGAGACTGATTTTACTAGCTCTCCTTGTCTCCCCCTCTCCTTGTCTCCCCCTCTCCTTGTCTCC
>JBDNIG010000628.1:0-6706 GCA_041688415.1 Rhodopirellula sp.
GCCTGAATGTCGATCCGCGGCAACGCTACGGCAACATGCAGCAGGTGCTCGACGACCTCAAACGACGCGAAACGAAGCAGCAACAACGCCCGATGATGCTACTCGGAATCGCGGGGCCGCTGCTGCTGCTCATCGCAACGTGTGCCTATGCGTATCGGGGCATCACCGGCGCGACGCAGACGGCGACGACGGCGCTCCGCCGCGAGGCCTTTGGCAGCAACCAACTCGCGGCCCGCTTCGCCGCACAAACGCTCGAAACCGAGATCGAACATTATTTTCATTTGACTGAAAATGAAGCCGCGAGCAAGAAATTCAACGAGTTGTTAAAGGAAACGTTGGCCGATCCCGAAGTCCAATCCGCGTTGACGGAGATTGGGACATCCAAAAATCCACTCGCCGCCCGCACTAAAACAAACGCTCGCGACCTGCTGCTGGATAACCCAACGCGCCTGAAACTCAACGACTATCTCCAACAACGACTGCGGGTTTACACGTCCGAAGCCGGGTTGTCCACGCATCGGCAACTACTCGATTCGCTCTTTGTCATCGATTCCTTGGGAACGACCTTCGCCAGTGCGTTCGGCGGTTCCGTTTCTCGTGACAAAAACAGTGCGGGGCGTAATTTCGCCTACCGGACGTATTTCAACGGTCTGCGAGACGAGTTGCCCAATACCGTTGCACTCGACGACGTCACTCCGCTAACGGCAACGCATCTGTCGTCGGCCTTTCAGAGCACGTCCACCGGGCTGTGGAAACTAGCGATCAGCGCGCCGATTGATTTGCATCCGGACGAGGCGCCCGGCCGGGTTGACGCAATCTTTGTTGCGACGATCAACGTTGGCGACTTCGAATTGCTGCGGGAGAATGATTCGGTCACGAGCCCGCGATCGATCGGCAATCGCGCCGGTAGCCAAGTCGCGGTGCTCGTCGAAGCGCGCCAAGGTCCCCTTCGCGGCACCGTGCTGCAGCACCCGCTGATGGATCGCCAACGCCGCGAGGGGGAGACTCTGTCGAGTCAGCGTTTCCAAGTCGCCCCCGATCTGGTCGACCGCTTGCTCGATGGCGGCGATGTTGGCTATCGCGACCCGCTGGCGCAGGCTCCCGGCGGTGAGGCGTACGCCGGAGAATGGCTGGCGGCCATGCAGGCGGTCACGTTACCGGATTCTCCGAGTCAGATCGCCAACGACATCGATTCGTTCGTTGAGCGAAATTCGCCCCTGTCCCCGACGCGCCGAGATCCTGAAACTGCTGGTGATTCGAATCGGAAACACTCCACCGATTTACTCGTACTCGTGCAGTACCGCTTGTCCGACGTGCTCGGACCGGTTGGGCAACTACGGCAGTCGCTGTTCCGCGAAGGCTTGACGGCCATCGCGGCGATCTTGCTGGTCACGCTGGTGCTGTGGTGGGTCGTTCGCCGCAGCACCGACGACGAGGGAGCGGACTCGGGTACTGCTCAGAAGCCAAGTGACAGCACTGCCGAGCCCGGCAAAACCATGATCGTGGCTTAACATCCGTCTCGCGACGGATCATGGACCGATCGATCTCAAAACACGACTAGTCGCATATTGAGATAGCATGTATCGTGGTGCTCGCTGGTGAACGTCCCAGCCGTGGGCCAGTTTCGTTTCTTGAAAATTTTGCGTTGACGATGACGGTATGCCGGGGGGTTCGTGGTGCGACGACTGTCGCGGCCGATGATCGTGATGAAATCTTGAAGGCAACGACCCAGTTGCTGGCGCTGATGATCCGTCGCAATGATATGGAGACGGCGGACATCGCCAGCGCGATATTTACGGTAACGAAGGATTTGCAGAGTGAATTCCCTGCCTTGGCGGCGCGTCAATTGGGTTGGCTCGAAGTCCCACTGCTATGCAGTTACGAGGTCTCGGTGGAACGCTCGCTACCCCGCTGCATCCGCATCCTGTTGCACTGGAATACCGAACGGGCGCAGTCGGAGATTCACCACGTCTATATTCGCGACGCCGTCAAACTGCGTCCCGATCTGACCCAAGTGCCCACCGTCGACTTCGAAGAACTCGAAGAGTGGATTCAGAATCACTTGCGAGACGACTGTTGAAACTTCACTGGATCGCCTCAACGTCGCTGAGTTTGGTCCGCATGGTGCAGTCTTGCGCCGCGGTCAATCACCCCGCCGCCCCGGTACGGCGCCAGAGAGCCACGTTTTCACTGAAAGATCCGGTGGCGGGAACCGCGTTTATCCGCGAGTCACAGCGTGTGACCGATCGGCTGATCTCGAGCACGGTTGACGAGAATCTGTTCTGGGAGCAGTTAAGCGATGAGTTGGTCTCCTCGGGCAGCGACGCGCCGCTGACCCCTGCGTTATGCGAAGTCGCGTTGTTGCGATCCGGACACTCGCAGTTGCAATCAGACCAGACCGCGGCCGCGATTCATCGCTCGCTCGACAGTTGCCGGCGATTGCTGGCCAATGACCAACCCCGCTTGGCCGATCAATTGCGATTGCGTTACGCACCGTTGAAACAAGCTTACGAAGCCTACGGTCCGGGCCTGTTGCGATCGGTCGGCAAGCAAATCTGGAACGGTTCACCTCCCAAGAATTGGTGGCCGGGCCGCGTCACGGTGCATGCCGTGCAGCCCCTGCAGACGGGAGCGGCGGGGCGCAGTTCGTGCCAGGGATCGGTCTGGATCGAAGCGGTGTTGACGGATATCTCGCCAACCGTCCCGGAGTGGCTGCGATTGGCGTATCAACTGACGCAGATGGCAATCGATACTCACACGCGCACCCACGCCTCGGGTGGCAGCGATGGAAAACAAGCCGGCGAAGCGAAATCAGCCACCGAGTTGCCGTGGACCCTGGGCGTCATCCCGCTCATTTTCGACCGTGCCGCTGACGCCGGGACGATCGCCACGAACCCGCTGCCAATCGCCACGGCGATGGAATTGGGATGGGCCAGCGACGATTCCGTGGCCGCCCACTTGGCGACACGGGGGGCGATGACAGATGGGAACTGCGGAGACCTAGCGGACGTACTCGATCGCTGGTGGTGCGACGTCGGTCGTACTTCACACGCTTTTCCAATTGCGTTGAAAGATTTGTCCGCTCGGCTCGCTGAACTCACACCTACAGGAACACGCTGATGGCTGCCTACCTGGCCATTCAGAACGGTCAAGAAAAGGGGACGCAATATCCTCTCGACCGCGATCGCCCGATGCACATTGGCCGCGCCAATGGCTGTGACATCATGCTTTCAGATCCCAACAGCAGCCGTTTTCACGCGGTCGTTTACTACGAAGACTACGCCTGGCACCTGCGTGATACCAACAGTCGTAACGGCACCTTGGTCAACGGTCAACGCGTCGATGATGCCCGCTTGATCGATCAAACTCAGATTGTGATCGGTAAGACGGCGTTGACGTTGATCTCGACCGACGATGAGTCGGCGGCCGGTGAGGACTTGTTGCAAACGGTGTACGAGGACGTCGAATGCTGGAAAGCACGTGATTCCGAAGTCGTTCGTGAAGCCGGTGATTTGATCGAACAGCCACAGCACCTGCTTGATCTCTACCAACTCAGTCTCGCACTGCTGCATGGTCAAAAGCCGGACGACGTGATCGACACGACCCTCGAACTGCTCCGTGCCCGGACCGATTCCGACACCATCGGGCTGGCCATCGACGGGGGTGAGGGTCGTTGGAAGTTGCGGCGGCAATTTCCAAAGAAAAGCACACCGGTTAAACTCGACCGAGCCCAACTGCGGCGGGTCACCAAAAGCGGGGAAGTGTACCTCAACGAAATTTCCGATCCCGCCGATCGCAGCCGAATCACGCAGCGCTTGCTGGTACCCATCTCGGCGGATGAACGCGTGCTCGGAGTGCTGATGTTTCATCGTAATTCCGAACCCTACGGTGATTCCTTGGTCGACCTGGCTCTCGGTGCCGCGGGATTGCTCGCGATGGGATTGACGCAGTCCACGCGCACCGAACAACTTCGCGTCGAGCACCAACGCATCGCAAATCGCAACGCCGACCAAGGTGAATTGATTGGCGAAAGCACCCCGATGCGAAAGCTGAAGGAACGGATCGAACGGGTGGGTCGAGCCAGTGGATCGGTCTTGATCCGCGGCGAGAGCGGGTCGGGAAAAGAACTCGTCGCCCGCGCGGTCCATCGCGCCAGTAACCGCAACGATCGCCCGATGCTGACGGTGAACTGCGCCGCGATCCCTCGCGATTTGCTCGAGAGCCAATTGTTCGGTCACAAACGTGGATCTTTCACCGGCGCCGATAGCGACCATGCCGGGCTGTTCGAGCAAGCCGACCAGGGCACCCTGTTTCTCGACGAAATCGGCGAGATGAGTTTGGAAGGACAAGCCAAATTGCTGCGGATTCTCGAAGGCCATCCGTTCCTGCCGGTCGGTGCCAGTAAACAGGTTCGGGTCGACGTGCGGGTGATCGCGGCCACCAACCGCGACTTAACTGAATTCGTGCGTGATGGACGCTTTCGCGAAGATCTCTTTTATCGCCTCAGCGTGTTCGAGCTGCCGGTGCCGCCACTGCGCGATCGCAATGAGGACGTCAATCTGCTGATCGATCACTTTCTCGTTCACTTCCTGTTGCAACATGGACGCCCGCAATTGGCCCTCTCGTCGACCGCTCGCGAACGCCTGCTGTCGTATGCTTGGCCGGGCAACGTCCGCCAACTTCGCAACGTCATCGACAGCGCCGTCGTGATGGCGGATGAACCGGAAATTGTGGACGATGATCTGGGGCTGCGCGATGCCGGTCTATCGAACATCGACACGCTGCGAATCGATGTTTGGGAAAAACGCTTGATCGAGAAAGCACTCAACCGCTCGAGCGGTGGCGTTCCCGAAGCGGCAAAGCTGCTCGGCATCAGCCGCGCGACCGCCTACCGCAAGATCACCGAATACGACATCGAGCGAACGTGAACCGACCCCGCGCGATCCTGTCCGCACCGGGTTCGCGGGGCGACGTCAATCCGGTCGTGGCGATCGGTCGCCGGCTCGCCGAACGAGGGTACGATTGCTTCGTGAGCGTCGCTCAACCGTACGCGGACGTCGTCCGGGATGCTGGACTGCATGCCAACATTGCGATCGATAGTGAAACCTTTCACGCGGTTGCATCGCAACGCGAGTTCTGGCGACCATTTTCAGGAGCCCGGCGAGTGCTTTCCGAAGTCGCGGAGAAATTCTTTCGGCCGCATTTGCGATTTCTCGATGAGAATTTTGAGACCGGGCGCACGGTGCTCGTTGCTCATCCGCTCGATTTCGCTTCGCGTGTGTTCCACGAGACGACACCCGGATGTCGACTATCGAGCATTCATTTAGCACCCGCGATGTTGCGGCATCCTGAAACGCCGCCGCGATTGATTCCCGATCACGGTTGGTTCCGAGCCGCGATGCCAAACGGTTGGCCACGACTGAACCGACTGTCCTACTGGCTCGGCGATCGTTTTCTCATTGATCGTGCAATCGGCCCCGTCATCAACGAGGCCCGATATCGGCGTGCTGGTTTGCCGCCCCGTTCGCGGTTGATGCAAGATTGGTGGCGGTCACCCGACCAGATGCTGGGTTTATATCCCGCCTGGTTCGCCCCAGAAATCGCGGCCCGTTACGCCGCATCCACACCCGACACCGCGCCCCTGCAATGCATCGGCTTCCCACTCGATGACGCAGTGGAACCGGTCTCAGCAGCCGAACTCCCAACCGATCGACCGCTGTTAGTGACGACCGGTTCGGCGCACCCCGGCGATCACGAATTCGTACTGCAAGTTGCCGAGCGATGCCAGGCCGCGGGAGTCCCCGTGGTGTGGTGTTGTCCGGCCAACCCCGGCGGGATTTCACATCCGAACCTGCGCAGCGTCGGCTACGTGCCGCTGGGCCAGTGGCTCCCGCACTGCCGAGCCATCATTCATCACGGCGGGATTGGAACCACCAGTCGTGCCATCAACGCTGGCGTCCCGCAACTGATCCGACCGATGGCCTTCGATCAATTCGACAACGCCGCGCGAGTCGAAAGGTTTGGCATGGGCATGTGCCTACGCCGAGAACGAGACCTGCCCGAGACACTCACAAAACTGCTAGCTCGCAAACATTTCGAACCACCCCCAAATGAGCACAACGCTCCCGCAGCGGACCGTGCCGCGGAAATGATCGCCGGGCTATTGGCATGACCCGAGTTCAGTGGCGTAAGCTTCCAGCTTGCGTTGCTCCAATCACGATTGTTCGCCACGAATAACACGAATTCGCACGAAAAAAATCAATCTCCATTCGCGCCGGTTAGCGAGATTCGTGGGCATCCTCCCCGATACCCAACGACCACTGGGCTGGCAAATATCTTGGGGCCGTCGGAACAATAACTGGCGGATTGTCGCCTTTCGCTCCGCGACCTCGATTTAATTATTAACGCATTCTATGAACGCTGAATTGACATCGTGACGACGCCCCAACGGGGCAGCCCTATGATAGCCCCAGGCATCGCCTGGGGTTTTTGACGCCCAAATCTCGCGGTAGCCCCAACGGGGCGGCCCTATCTGCACACGCCGTCCGACCGGCTAGATGAGGCCAAACATTAGCGTCGCCCCGTTGGGGCTCAAGCACGCCGAATACAGAACCAGCCCAGGTTTCCAAATCATGCAGTAATAAAATCGACGTCGCCCGCGAAAGTGCGCTACTTTCGCGGAGCGAAACGCGACAATCATTGTTCC
>JBDNIG010000091.1:0-7775 GCA_041688415.1 Rhodopirellula sp.
GTTTGCCATTTCGGGAGACTGCGAATGCCAACCGATGTTCCATCATTGCGGGCGTCGGTTGATCTCCCGCATGGCGATGCGAGCTTCGCTCAAATCACAAGTGCTGTCGCCAACTGGCGGCGGGCGCGATGTCCGGTAACGAGGTAATTATCGCCGGTTATGGGGGTGATAAGTTGGAATCTGGGGCTGTTATCACTGGTTGGACCTGCGGTTCCCTCGGTGACACGTGGAGTGTTATCGCCGGTTCGAGGGGGACTTATCACCGGTTGAGGATTGACCGAGTATCGGGTAATTAGAATCCCCGGTCAAGCAAATTGGCTCACGAATTTCATGGTGAACGTATTGATTTGTCCAACGTGCATGCGAAAAATCAGCCCCACCGTGCTGGGGTTGTGCGATCCGGCGTTCGGGGAGGCTGAGCATCAGAGAAATACTTTCGTTGGTTCAAAACCGCAATCCGCGTTTTTGAGTCGTCCGAATACAGCGACCTGGTTGCCGTGGTAACTGCCGCCCGCGCCAAGGCGGTCAAACCAGTTGCGGCAATCGGAAGCGACGAGAGAAGGGCCGTAGCCGTTGGCACGCTCCAGTGGCCGATAGCGGAGCGGCACTGCGTGGCGTATTGGACTGTCTCGATGCTCGCGGGACTCTGTTTTCGTTTGGTGTAGCGATGTTTTCAGGCAATTCGATCTGTATCACGAGGCGATCGATGTGCTCGTGTGCTGGCTTAAGGAATGGCGATTGGTCTGGGGTGGGCGATGACGTAGCGCACGAGGATGAATGGCTTTCACGGCCTGAACACGTGATGCCTTCGGCTGTCTAGCACGGCGTCTGAACACCCGGACACCATGACCGGATTCTTGCGTACGATCGCATGATTGACTGCGAGCAGCCAATCATGCAGCCGACTTCGATCCTGCCGCGTTTTGGGCTTGCCGTCGCAGGTGCTCGATGTTTTGCCAGAGGTGAGCGTAGTTCGACACCATGCGAGTCGATTTGTGCCCCATCAGCCCGGATTATTCATTAGCCGACTATTTTTCAACTACTCTCTGTAAGCTGCCACCTAATAACGAGTTAGGTGAGAGAGAGACGGTATCGACCGAACGAATGAGCGCGTTGGTGGCGTCGCTGTGATGCGCACCGTAGACAACGCACCACTTTCTTCGATTCGTGGTTCGATCAGCGTTTTTGCGTGCGGCGTCAGGAAAATGACCCGAGAATCCGTTTTACCCGTGCTCTCGTCGGGCGGAAAAATCACAAGATCCTTATGGATGTCCACACAAGGCTGCGAAAGTTGATAAACGGTGGAAAGTTCGGCAGCAACCACCTTCCGGTTAAGCATGAGCTGGTGGAACTTTCCCATCGCAGTCGCCTTTTCGGTACCGAGGGTGACCCGGTTTCCGTCGATCGTGCAAACCCACCGTTTCTGGGCTTTGCGATAGTAGGGCTTTGTTTCTCGCGGCATGAAACACTCCTGAAAAGGGTACACGAAAAGGGTACTTCTCAGGAATGTTTCGCCGAACGTGGCAAAAAGGCAATGGACGATACAGAACTCGAATCTGTGACCTCCACGATGTCAACGTGGCGCTCTAACCAACTGAGCTAATCGTCCGGTCTTTTGGTTGTGTGCTCTTTTGGAAAAGAGCTTGTTTATGTCATCGGCATCGCGGTAATTTGAATCCAGCGAAGCTGTTTTGGTGACGGGTGCGTAGTTTGCGTTGGGGCGGCGGATTCGTCAAGTGGCCCCCGTGATCGTGAAAACCGTTAAAATCTGCGGATTCACTGTTGACGTCCACCCTTGTTGGGCTGGATACTTTACTTAGATTGGGGTTGACCTCCCGATTTTAAACTAACCTTTTTGGAGACGGGAACCGTCAGGCGGAACGAATCGCGACCGGATCCCTTTCTTATTTCTTACCTATTGTGCCGGAACGCCCCCGGCCGGAGAAGATTGCTTTAGTGGCATTGGCACGACGAAACGTCCTACCGGAAACTCGCGATGCGACGCGAATCAACCAACAAATTCGCATTACCCCGATCCGCGTGGTGAGTGAGACGGGCGAACAGCTCGGTATCATTCCGACCGAACAGGCACTCGAACGTGCCCGTGATGCGGGACTCGACTTAGTCGAAGTCGCTCCTGGCGAGCGGCCTCCGGTTTGCCGAATCATGGATTACGGCAAGTTCAAGTACGACAAAAACAAGAAAAAGAACAGCGGATCGTCTCACACGAAGACCAAAGAAATTCGACTGCGCCCGAAAACCGGTGACGAGGATATTCGCACGAAGATCCGGCAAGCGGAGAAGTTCCTCGAGCACAAGGACAAGGTCCAAGTGAGCGTGCTGTTTCGCGGTCGCGAAATGGCCCACATCGAGGAGGGCCGCAAGGTCATGGAACAGGTCATTGAGATCCTCAGCGAACACGGCAAAGTCGAAACCAAGCCGCAACAGCACGGTCGGCGCATGATCTGCATGATCGCGCCGAAGTAAGTGTTCGCCAGCTTTCGGTTTCCTCGAGCATTGGTTTTTGAGTGAGTAACGTGTTGTCAACGGTCGTTATCGGTGCCGGTCCCAGCGGCATCGAAACGGCGATAGAGCTGCGACGGCGTGGCGTCGATGCACGCGTTTTCGATGCCGGTCCACTCGGCCATACGATCTCGTGGTGGGCACCCGGAACACGCTGGTTCAGCAGCAATGATCGCATCGCGATCGCGGGCGTTCCACTCAACACGGTTGACCAAGCCAAGGCGAGCCGCGAAGAGTATTTGAATTACCTCCGCAGCGTCGTTGATCAATTCGCCGTTCCCGTGAGCACGTTCCAACGCGTGGTCTCGATCAATCCCGCAACTGCCGAATCGAAAGACTCGGGTGGTCGCTGGCGATTGGGTTTTCGCCGTTCGCTCGGTGAAGCCGGTGTGGCCGGTGAGCGGCAGATGCTGAATGCAGAGTGGGGAAATACGCCAGCTGACGGGGCGGCTGAGTTTTCCATCGATGCTCATGCCGTGGTGCTAGCAATTGGCGGAACCGATTTCCCGAACCGGCTCGGTGTGCCTGGTGAAGATTTGCCGCACGTGGATGGCTACTTGCGAGAGATTCACCGCTATCACGGCCGCAACGTCTTGATCGTCGGAGGCCGCAACAGTGCCGTCGAAGCCGCGATTCGCCTTCACCGCGGCGGCGCCATCGTGAGTTTGTGCTATCACGGCGAGCAACTGCCCAGTGACGGTATCAAGTATTGGCTGCGTCCGGAAATCGACGGCTTGATTCGCAGTGGTAGCATCCAAGCCTACTTTGGTTCACGGATCGCCGAAATCACTTCGCGCAGCGTCACAATCAGCGCAAACGATGCGGGGGCTGCACCGGGGCGGTCAACCATCGAAGCAGACGATGTTTTGACGTTGATTGGTTACCGACAAGACCAATCGTTATTCCAACAACTCGGAATCGTTTCAGATTCTCCATCGGGAGCGCCTCTCTACGACGCCGAAACAATGCAGACGCGGCACGACGGTATTTATGTCGCGGGGACGGCAGTTGGCGGCACGCAAAGCAGCCGTTACCAAGTGTTCCTAGAAAACTGTCACCCGCACCCGCGAAAAATCGCCGACCACCTGTGCCGCGAGCGATTGGCGCCGTCGCGGCCGGAGGAGTCGGAGCCGGTTGCCGCTCGCGACGGGGGCTTGGAAAGACGCATCGCGTGGCAGCCCGAGAGCTGATCTGGTATCCGGTCGCGATCGAGGAACGTTCGGTTCAGACGCGTCGTTCGGAGTTGGAAAGGATCGCACTGAAGAAGAGTCCCGATGCGGTCGCTGTTCGCTGAGGTGTTTTCAAGTGACTGCGTACCGAACGCATCACATCACGTCGTGAGATTTGGCCACGCAAACGACCGGCTTGATCGAGAACGGGTAGCCGCCGGCATGATTGGGTGAGGAACGTTTGCGTAATCGTCAGCAGGTCAGTCTCCTCGCTAATCGTGGGTGGGTCGGCGTCGATGAGCGACTGCACGTCCGTGCTCGGCATCCCGTCGTAGGCCAACGAAACGACGAACTGCATGCAGGATTTTTCGGAGAAAATTCCCATGAAGACACCATCTTCATTGACGACGGGTGCCCCCGAAATGCGATTGCGTAGCAATGTGTCAAGTGCCTCGAGAGCGTCCATGTTCGGATCAAGTGTGATCAAATTTCGGACCATCATTTCACGCGCCGTCATGCCGGGCATTGAGGAAGGGTCCAAAGCGGGGAGGGTGCCGGTGCCAATGGTCTTGGTCATAACTCGTCTCCAAAAGCGGGAAGATTGAAAAGAAGATCTCCGAGTGGTGCGGAGTACCTTGACGCGTACGCGTTCATTTGAGTTCAATCTGATACGGTATCGGAGGCTGGGTCAAGAAAAATCTTGGGCATGTTCGTCGCATCGCCGCGTCGGATCATGGGAGCCGAACAAGCCGTTTTTTTCACAAGCTTGATCTGACCTCGCTATTTACGAGGAAATCGGTCACAACAGTCAATTGGCAGCGGGCGCCCGACGGCGGGTTTGCCGAAGATGTGAAAGATCTCACGAATTGAAAGATTGGATAGTAAAATGCTCGGTCAATGGGTGGAATTTGAATTTGACTGCTTGCCGCTGCGCAGCGTGGGACGCTTGGACGTGCCGCTTGACGCGTCACCAACTTACGAAGCGTTCGTTCTAAAAGTGAAAGCTGCCGTGACCAAACACGGCATGCACAACTCCTATTTTTTGCACCGCGCAGTATGCCGTTTCCATTTGACCAATGATCCCAACAGCGGGCTGGTTGAGTTTGACGTCGAGGGCGTGGCGCTGACGGGCGAAAATGATCTGAAGACACGGGGCGTCGATCTAACGATTGAGCTCAGCAAAGAAACCTGCCCGTGGCTCAACGAAACGTCCGTTGAGTTCCTCGCCGAATCGGTCAAGCACGCCGTCGCCGTGGAATTCAACCGCTACATCCAAGCGGGCGATCTGACAAAGACCAAAGAACGTATCGACGCGATGCAGGACCAAATGGAACAGGGTGATGGATTCCAGGCGATGTATCTTTAGTGACAGCGAATAAACAAAACGCGCTGAATGGTAGTGAACGAGGCAACGAGTCCAGCCGCGATGGACTCGTTGCCTCGTCCACTACGCGAATTACTCTTTCGCTGTCGTTTAGAGGAAGGGTTGAAACTGATGTCGTTCTGAGCGTCCGTTCAAAAAAGTGGGCAAGAAGTGACATCGACCAACGCCGTGCTTTGACACCATCGATCAATTCAAGCGTTTTTTCGAGAATCTCTCTCAACAAATTCAAGCTGGAGAAGGAAGGGGGAAACACAATCTCAGCGGTATGCATACCGTAACCATTCCGCTTCGCCGAAACAAATATGCCGACTCCGCGGTCGACGAAATGTCGGAACTTGCGTGCACACTGACAGTCGAGTGAATCGCATTTGGCTCCTGTTGGCTTCGCCATGCCAAGTTGAGCCGTCGCCCCCCCCCCCAGATTGTGTGTCAGGCGTGCGCGTCGTATGCTATCAGCGATAAATTGATAATTTGCCACCTGGGATCACGGGATCAACGATGGCAATTCGACGGAGTGATCAGCGGACATGATCGAAGCGTATAGCGAGCGAGACATCTGCACCAAATTGATCACTCCTGCGCTGATCGCTGCGGGTTGGCAACAAGATCAGTTTCGAGAGGAGGTTCCGCTGACCGCTGGTCGCGTAATCGTGCGTGGCAAGATCGCTCGGCGTCAAAAGAACCCGGATGCCAAGGGGGGACCGAAACGCGCCGATTATGTCCTCTACGCCATGCCACATGCCCCACTGGCAACGATCGAAGCCAAAAAGAACAAGTACCCCGTTGGCCACGGAATGCAGCAATCACTTGGATACGCCGAGTTGCTCGATGCGCCCTTCGCGTTCAGCTCCAACGGCGATGGCTTCCTGATGCACGACCGCACAGGCTTGGGCGAACCGACCGAATCGGAAATCTCACTCGATGCGTTCCCGACCTACGCCGAACTGTTCCAGCGATATCGTGTTTGGAAGGGCTGGGAAGATCCAGAAAAACTGAGTCTTCTGTCGCAACCCAACCACGTCGACAGCAGCGGCAAAGAGCCTCGGTATTATCAGCAGGTCGCTATCAATCGTGCCATCGAAGCCGTGGCGGCAGGACGAGACCGAATGATGCTGGTGATGGCCACTGGCACGGGCAAGACCTACACCGCTTTTCAGATTATTTGGCGGCTCTGGAAGGCCAAAGAGAAGAAACGCATCCTGTTTCTCGCTGATCGCAATATCCTAATCGATCAAACCATACAACAAGACTTCGCACCGTTTGGCGAAGTGATGCACAAGATCACCAATCGTGAAGCCAAACGCAACTACGAGGTCTACCTTGCTCTTTACCAAGCGGTCACTGGGAACGACGAACGCAAGCAAGTTTTCAAACAGTTCTCACCGGATTTCTTTGACCTGATCGTGGTCGACGAATGTCATCGTGGAAGCGCCAAAGAAGATTCAGCTTGGCGGGAGATCCTCGATTATTTTTCTTCAGCCACCCACATCGGCCTGACCGCAACTCCAAAAGAGAAAGATGCAGTCAAAAATGACGAGGGCAAACGGGAAATTCACGACCCGGAGTTCAACTACAAATACTTCGGCGAGCCGATCTACACGTACTCGCTGAAGCAAGGAATCGAAGACGGGTTTCTCGCCCCGTACAAAGTCATCCGCGTTATCACAGATGTCGATGCTCTCGGCTTCACACCCACGCCTGGACAAACCGATCGTTTTGGTCAGCCAATCGAAGCCAGAGAATTTAATACGTTGGACTACGACCGAACAATGGTTTTGACCAAGCGGACGGAGTTTGTTGCTAAACGTATTTGGCAGTATCTCGAAGCCACTGACCCGATGGCCAAGACGATTGTCTTTTGCGACGACCAACCGCACGCCGAACGGATGCGGCAAGAACTGGTCAAGCTGATCCCTGAAGCCGCCTCAAACCGCCGCTACGTCGTTCGCATCACTGGCGACGATACCGAGGGTAAGGCTCAACTCGGTTACTTCATCGACAACGATGAGCCCTATCCTGTCATCGCAACGACAAGCAAGTTGTTGACCACGGGTGTGGATGCCAAAACCTGCAAGCTGATTGTCCTTGATCAAACGATCAACTCGATGACGGAGTTCAAACAGATCGTCGGTCGCGGAACTCGAATCCGCGAGGATTACAACAAGCTGTACTTCACCATCATGGACTTCAAAGGGGCAACGCGGCTGTTTGCCGACCCCGACTTCGATGGCGAACCGGTAACCATTTACGAACCCGGTCCCGATGATGAAATTGTTCCTCCCGACGAACCCGACGGACTCGATGGCTACGAAAATGATCCCGATGACGAGCGTGATCAACCAGACGGTGATGCTGGCGAAGGATTCCCAGATGGGGAAGGCGACGAGCCTGAAGGAATCGTTGGCCCGCCTGGACGCCAGCGATATATCGTCGACGATGTCGATGTGAAAGCCGGTATCGAACGGACGAGTTACCTCGGAGCGGATGGGCAACTTCGCACCGAAGAGTACCGCATCCATTTACGAGACGAGATAAAACGGTGTTTGCTGCAAGAATTCGGGCTCATCCGACTAAAGCGTACTTTTTCTGATGGAGGGAGTAGAGTGTAAGTTCAAAATACTCGGAGTCGCGAATGCCGTAGGATTGTCGCTGTACGGTTTTGATCTTGTTATTGGTGCCCTCCATCGATCCAGAGGAAA
>JBDNIG010000629.1:0-3487 GCA_041688415.1 Rhodopirellula sp.
ACTTTGGTCACCGGCGTCTTGGCTTTTTCGGAACGTTTGGCTGTCGCCATCGGGTAGCTGTCAGAAAGGCAGGAAAGTAAACTTACCTATCTTGCCAGCGCAAATATCGTGCCGAACACAATTGGCTTCCAGCTTGCGATTGGAGAAACGCAAGCTGGAAGCTTACGCCACGTTGCTGGTTGACATCTCGGTCCACGCTCGCGACAACATCTCGGTTATCGTGTGGATGCAGTCGGCACACGTTTTCGAACGCGAGATGAGAGCGAACGAGTGGAACTGATTTGGGATGATGGCGGACGATCGGCGAGCGGCTACGTGGGTTTGGCTGGTGACTGCGTCACTCGCGCGATCGTGATCGCTACCGGAACGAGCTACCGCGATGTGTACCGGGCACTCGGCGCGATCGCTGACATGACACCGCGAGACGGGGTGATCACCAGCGTCGCGGCCGAATACCTCGAGGCCTTAGGCTGGATTCACCACTCCGGATGTGGATCCGTGTTAGCATCCGCAGCACTGCCCAAAGGAGCCGTGATCGTCGACTTGACCGCTCCGAAGCATCGTCGCTCGGGACATTTTTGTAGCGTGATCGATCACGTGATCTATGACACGTGGAATCCCAGCGATGATGATAGTTTCGTCGTGACGGGATACTGGACGCGGCCCGAGATCGCGGGCGCATCGACGCTGCCGGTCGCGTCGCGTCAATCCCAGCGGAGTGCGGAACAGACGTTGACGCAGCGGGAGTTCGATAAGGTTCTGCATCGACTGCGTTCGCTCGACAACACCGCGAGCAACTCCGCCAGCACGGAAGGTGAGAAGCGAAACGCGCTGCGGATGATGCAGAATCTGTTACTGCGTCATAACCTCTCTCGCGATGACATTGTCGAGAACGACAACGTCGACAACATGCGGTTTACGAACATGGCGTGCCCGGTAAACGGTCGCCGCGCCTGCGGGTGGGAAAAAAGCTTGGCCGCCTACGTTGTCGATGAAATCTTCCCACTGACGAGTTGGTATTTTGGCACCCGTGGTCCACGAACCCTATTTTGGTTTTACGGCCCCGTTGATGATGTCAACAACTGCATTGCATTGTTCCGTGAACTGTTGCTGACAATCACCGCGTCGGCGCAGCTACAGTACGGCGGCTACGCGCGTGGCAGTGGTGCGTCCTACGCCGAAGGGTACGTGCGCGGTTTGCCCCGCTATCACTCGTCAGCTGACAGCCAAACTCAGATCAATGAGACGGCGTTGATTCATGCCCGCACGTTGGTGGTCAAGCAGGCTGCGCGCGATTGGTTGAGGCTCGAATGTGGTGTATCGATCGTTATGAAAAGTAGCAGCGGGCGAAGCCAACACGATCCCGACGCCGCCGACCGCGGTAAACAGCACGGATCCAAACACGACCTCCGAGATGCCAGCGGGCGCAAACGCCTCGGCCATTCCTCCACTCCCTCCTAGCGGCCAAGAGCATCGCGTGGACGAAATTGTTTACTACGACCGCTATCTGGAAAAAACATGCGTCGAAAAAGTCTATGGTGACCAGGCGTTGCGCTGGACGTACGCAACGGTGGCGGGTCGGATTTCACTGAACACCGTCGTCAAGCGAGCTCTGTTTTCGCGCTGGTACGGCTGGAAGATGGATCGGGCGAGTACGCGCGAGAAGATCGTTCCGTTCATCCACGAATATGGACTCGATGCGAGCGAGTTTGTGCGTGACGTCGACGACTTTGCTAGCTTCAACGAATTTTTCTATCGGGAACTCAAACCTGACGCGCGACCGGTCGATCCAAATCCGACGTCGATCGTCTTCCCCGCCGACGGTCGCCACCTCTGCGTGCCGGATCTCTCGCGGTGCGACGGGTTGTTCATCAAAGGGGAAATGTTTGATCTGGCAACCCTGGTCGACGACAACGAACTCGCCGACGAGTATGCCTCGGGCAGTCTATTGCTTTCCCGACTATGCCCGGTCGATTACCACCGCTTTCATTTTCCCGTCGCAGGTGTGCCGGGGCCAACACGGCTGATCAATGGCCCGTTGTACTCGGTCAACCCGATTGCGCTCCGCCAGAACATTCAAATTCTCGCGACGAACAAACGCTGCTTGACCGAGGTCCGGACGCCCTCGATGGGGAAGGTCCTGGTGATGGAAATTGGCGCGACCTGCGTGGGCAGCATTCGGCAAACGTATCGTGAGGGTGTGACGGTTTCCAAAGGCAACGAGAAGGGATACTTCCGCTTCGGAGGCTCATCGACCATCATCATCTTCCCACCGGGGCGGGTTCAATTCGACCCGGACCTGATTGAAAACTCGAGCCAGCATCGAGAACTGTACGCCCGCGTGGGCGATCACATGGGAATTCATGTTCAGGGTAAGTGATACCCCACCTGGCGACCTCGCCCTGGTCTTTTATCGATTCGTTCCAATCCGATTCGTCCACCAGGATTTCTCATGTCCAGCATCGCCCCGGCGCCCCGAACCTGCGTTAGCCCACGACCGTGGTTCGGGTTGATCGTCGCAATCATTCGATTGGCGTTATCGTAGTCGAACTGCGTCAGTGCGTTGTTGGCATCTTTCGTGGCGGTCCTCCGCCCTGCTACATCGTAAAAACTGAAGATCTGAACAACGGCCCCTTTCATCTTTTCGTCGCTCATATTTCGGTGTCCAATGAGCGAAATCGGTTCATTTGCAAAACAAGCTGACTTTGTACTTCGCTTCCGGCCAGCTCTCGTGAGCTTAGTCCTGGGCCTCCGCAGCAAGCATTTGGTCTAGGCGGCTCCTAATGTGCGGTGAATGGGGCTGCAACTCTGATGCGTTTCGTAGCATTTCGATACCTCCTCGATCTCACCTAGCTCACACATCATTGTTACTAAATGGTACAGTGTGGACGCTTGACCAAGGCAAGCCTGGTTCAAAATGGTAAGAATATTCCGTGCGCGACCACGCTCGTCAGTGCGCACGAGCATCCGCGCAAGTTCATCAAGGCAACTCGGATCTCTGGTACGTTCCCAGGCCGCGACGAGGATCTGCTCTGCCCATCCTTTCCGCCTCGTCGCCTCCGGCTCCACAGTTCAACACTCGATCTAGCGTGGGCGGTGTGGTGCCGCAAAAGATAGCGGGCTTCGTGTCCGTCTACGGTATTCTCCAGTGCACCTATTGGCAAAGCGAGGTTTGATCCATTTGGTCGCTTTTCGTGATGATCTTGGTATTTCTCCAGTCTACCAGCAACAACTACTTCGAAAAGAGATTAGACCCATTTTTTTATCCAGCGTAATCGTACGAACACGAGCCCGTCGAATCTGTCATGGACGTCCGATTGCCAAGCAGATCGTAAGTGAAGGTGGCAGCGGTCGAATCATGATAGGAACGTGTTAGTTTACCACCCGGCATGCAGTAAGTGTAGTTGGTCGTGTTGTCGAGAGGGTCGATCCGCGTTCACCGTTGCCCTGGACCGCTAAATCTTTGGGGTTGCGAGGTGTTTGCAAT
>JBDNIG010000630.1:0-4749 GCA_041688415.1 Rhodopirellula sp.
GCCCGGTGCGGGAAAGCCGCACGCCGGTAAATACAGGGAATTAACCCTGTCGCTACAACGGGGAGGTAGTGGCTAGGATAACCTAGCCACTGCTTTACCCGCTCAAGACTTTCGGTTTTCCCGCATTCCCGAAACTCTTGGCGAGTCTCGCTACGCAGTAATAAAATCGACGTCACTTGGGGCGCCGTCACGATGTCGATTCAGTGTTCATTGAAATGCGTCAGTAATTAAATCGACGCCCCGAGCGAAAGGCGACAATGACTTGTTCGCTCGATCCTAACGTAGTGACTCTTCGTCGCGGACAGCCCCGCTGACTTGGAAGACCGACTGCGGCCGGCCCGCTTTCTCATACTGAAAGCGTGGATACGAGATCAGTCCGGTCGCCCCGTCCGCTACCAGTGGCGCGCGATTGGGTGCGTCCCAGGCCAAACGATCCTCCGAATCGAGCTCTTCGAGATGCTGCAACAAAATGCGGCGAACTTCAAAGATCGCTTTACCCGTCATGTGCAAACTCGTGTGCGAGGCGTCGACGATCAGCTCGCTTTGCACATCTTCCATCTTCGCACTGGCGTATTCGACCACACCATCGCCCTTGTAGTTGCGTCCAGCGAGCATCGGTGGGTCGTCGAGCACACCAATGATGTTGTGGTAACGAATGTCGGGCGACGTCTTCGCACGCAGCATGACGGGGAAAATGGGTGAATCAGGCGCAAGTGAGTCGACGGCATTGGCTTCGGTGAGCAGACGCGTGTCACGAAAGAAACTCGGATTGGCCCGGATCAACCGCGCGCTTGTCGAGATCGCCATCTTCGGCAGCTTGATGAGTTTCCCGGCCAGCCACCGTGTCGCGGTGTTTGCGAGATCGCTGCCGCGATGGGGAGTGCCGATCGTAATCACGCGGCTGATCGATTGATTGGGGTGAAACTGCAGGGCGCTAACGAGCTTGTTGACATCTTGAGGCGGCCCACGCAGTTTTTCTTTGGGTTGATTGCTGACGATATTCCAAAAATCGTCACCACTTTCAATGGTTTGCATTCGCGAAACCAACCCGCCCATGCTGTGGCCGACCAAGACCATATTGTCGATCGCGCGGTCCTGACCGGTCGCATCGAACGTCTGCCGCATCGCGAAGAGATCGCTGCGGAGCTGCGTGGCACTGATCCAAAACGGTTGCCCCGATGGATAGAGGTAGAACCAAAACTGATATCGCTCACGAATCTCGGGAAAACTCCGCAGATCATTGAACATGTCCATCCACGTCAGCGGGCTCGACCAGAGACCGTGCACCATCAACACCGGGATGCGATTGGGATCGTAGGGCTCGAGCATGTACAGCCCACGCTTTTCTTGTGCGTCGTCCGGATCGAGTAACCCTTCGGTGGCGCGGTCCCGCTTGCGGTACGCCGGGCTGTCGAGAAAATACGCTAGCGGTGTGGTGAGATCGGTTTCCAGCGGTACCCAGTCACCGCCGAGCTTGATTTGATTGGCTCGCAAGGGATCAAAGAACTCCAGCACACAGATGGGAGTTTCGTTGGGATCGTCGTTCGCTGTTTGCGTCGGTGGCACGCGGTGGTTGGCGAGGCGAATATTCGAGTTCGATTCAGGCAGCAGCTCACCCGCCGCTGCGTATCCAGATCCGATTTCCGCTCCCGTCGAACAACGCAGCAGCGCCGTCACGGCATAACTCAACCCGTCGGGATAATAGTCCTCGCGAGAGTCCTCGTCTCCGCGCGGTTTTCGCACCGCGATCAAGGGAACGCCGAGTCCAAAGGTGGTGTGGCGATTGCGCAGCGTTTTGATGTCGAAATCACTGACGAATTCGTATCGATCAAATTCATCGGGTTGCCACCCCCCCCGCATCTCGGTGCGAATCACGAATTTTCGATCGGCCGTCTCAATGGTGTAGGTTTGACCGGGACGAAGCTGATTCTCAGCACACAGGATTCGCAACAGATCCTCGAGCGATTCATTGTATAAATCGCAAACGGAGCGAAACTGGGGATCGTATTGGTTGCGGACATCGCTGAGTTGCTCTCCGAATAGATAGCGGTAGCTCGTCGTCAACGCGATGCCGTAGTGATTCATCGCGGTGCTGGTTTGCCCACTGCGTTCGGCGATTTTGCCCTCGACATAGGCAAGCTCCGCGACGGCATAGGTCAGCTCGGGGTCAAGATTCTGTCGGTTGAACGTCCGCAGCTTGGCGATACAAACATTGCTATCGCTGTGGTAGGTGTCGCTGAGTCCATACCGGCCAAGAGTATTTTGGGTGCGGGAGCTGATTTCGGGACCTTTTCGGCCCAAAAGCTGCAACGAACTCTCGAGCGCATTGGCTCGAATTGGCCGGTCCTGCAAATATCGGGCGGTCGCACATCCGGGCGAAGCACACGACAACAGCATCGCGAAGGCCAGGCAAATCAATGACCTTACGCTCGTGCGCGTGGCACCCGTGCGACGCGGAGGAGGGGAGCGTTTCGAGTGTGCACGACAGTCCATGCGTGAGACAGTAGAAAAAAGTCCCGCGCCACGTCAACGAAGGATAGGCAATTTACGCTGCCGATTACTCCGAGGGAGTCGCCGATGTCTGATCGGCCGGCTCGGCAGCCTCTTCAGTCTCGGGGGCCTGCCGGTCAATGACGGGACTCCCCCAGCGAACGGTGAATTTTTCCTGGCATGACGAACACGCCACCTCACTGCCGAGGGTTTTGTCGTCGACGACCTGAGGCGATTCACAGTGATCGCAGAGCACGCGAATCATCCCGTCGGGCTTCACGAGCGCATCAAGCTGCTTATCCGCAATGCCGGGGACCTCAATGTCGGCGGGCAGCATGGTCACGAGCAGTTCTCGCGTGATTTCGGGAGCCGCCGCGATCCGGTTTGCCAACCGGCGGACGCTCCGCTCAAATGAATTACGCGACATACGGCCATTGCCAAAATGGCGATCACGATTGATATACAAGTGCGTGAACCCACGCAGCGCGCGTCGCCGCGTTTCGCCCGGTAACACATACTCGGACTTGGACGCAATCAATTCAAAAATCCTGCACAGCGCTTCGGGGTCGTAATCGTCAAAATACATCGTCGTGCCGACGCGGGAACTCAGGCCCGGGTTGCTGCGGATCATGCGCGTCATCTCGCGCGGGTATCCCGCCAGGATCACGACGAGGCGATCACGCTGATCCTCCATGCGTTTGAGCAGCGTCTGCACCGCCTCACGTCCATATTGATCCTGGCCGTCCTCGTCGACCAACGTGTAGGCTTCGTCGATGAACAACACTCCATCAAGTGCCTCGTCAATCTTTGCGTTCGTTTTGGGGCCCGTCTGGCCTGCGTACTCCGCCACCAACCCGCTGCGATCGGTCTCGACAAGGTGCCCGTTCTCCAGCACACCGAGCGCACCATAGATTTCCGCGATGATCCGCGCGACGGTGGTCTTGCCGGTACCGGGATTGCCCACGAACGCCATGTGCAGACTCGGCTGGGTCGTCGGCAGCCCAACTTCCTCTCGCTTGCGTTCCATCTTGAGAAAGTTCGCCAACGTCTGGATTTGATTCTTGATCGCATCAAGGCCTACGAGCCGATCGAGTTTCGCCCTCGCCTCAGCGAGTCGCTCTTCGGGAGTCCGGTTGTCGACTTGCCGCTCAGTTGGCTTCGTCTCGGCAGTTTTCTCACCCGGTGCCGGTGCCGACCCGCTACCACCGCTCGTCGTGGGCGTTGGCTCAGCCGCCTCGTCTTGGCCAGGCCCCGAGCGTTCTGCGGTGCCTTCACGCAATCGTTTCGCTTCTCCACGGAGCCAATGGATCGCATCGCGAGCCTGGTCAATGTCGGCCTGGTGGTCGCCTTTTTCGGGAGCGAACTGCTGCGTCGGCGTGCGTGATGGGGGCGAGTCGAGGGCGCCGATTCGCGTCGGTTTCGCCATTTTCTCGGCCGCTTGCAAATCGTCTTGAATCTTACGCAGGCGATCACGATCGGCGACATCCTCGCTGCCGTCAATCACCGCGATCATGGTCGCCAACCGGGCTGCCATGGTTTCCACTTCACCCCACGAATCACGCAGCGATGGGACCTCGAGAAACGGCCGTACGACATCGTACCAACTCAAATCTCGCGCCGTTTTTAGCAGCCAGTCCATCGCCTCATGCAGATGAGTGCCCATGACCGGTTGCTGCCACAAGTGTTCCAACAGCACCCGGCCGAGTTGTCGCTGCTGCATCGTCTGCACGTTGGGGTCGGGCAACGTCTCGGCAAATACCTTCATCACAAAACCTTGGTGCAGTTCATCCATCTGCGTGGACATGTCGGTCGAATTGTCAGCGTCGGCACCCGCCAACCATCCGTAACTGCCCTCGGCGACCTGACCAGCCTGGACATACAATTGCCGCGTTTGCGCAAGTGCTTCGCGAAACAAACGGATCGAACGCAGGATGGTTTCGTCGTCAGGACCAGACATGAACATGAACTTCCGGAATCAAGCGGGAATAGTGCGCAAATTGTGATGCCCTAAGTATTTGGAGATCAAGGTCTTGCGTCAATCACACGGAGGGCTCGTCCCGTTGTGAGCAGTCCGTGGGTCGGCTATACTCGGACGCTTCTCCGCGAGCCCGTTTCGCGGGAGATTTGATTAATCTTTTTCACGCATTTCTACCGAGCAGACACTTGGCTGACGACGGCGATAACTCAGATGACACCGACAATCTCGACGACGACTCAGGCGTGAACGGCGATCGTGGCGATGCCACGGCATCCGGTGAC
>JBDNIG010000631.1:0-22527 GCA_041688415.1 Rhodopirellula sp.
GCGGAAGCAAACTTGCGCATTGCAAACACCTCGCAACCTCAAAGATTTAGCGGTCCAGGCTTGGCCACAAGTTTGCCTGCGATGACGACTGCGGGGTCTGCAGTCATTATCCGTCGCCGCCCCCCCCAAACAGGTTGTTTTCGGTGTTTTCGGTGGCCATCGATGGAATTTGCTTGACGGGCTTCACCCGCGGCTTTAGTTTGCAAGGACTCTTCTCTCTCACGGATTAAAGGCAATGGAGGTCTGCTGTCATGGCTACCGTCTTCACCGGTTCCTCACCGAGTCCCTCGGCGATGGGCCACGATTCGCAAATTGGATCCGACCACAACGACACGATCCATTGGTTCGTCAACGCGGCATTTTTGCAGGAGATCAAGGATAGTAACCCGCATTTGTGGCACGAGGTTCACCGACTTCGCACCCTCTGCGATGACGAATCCATTGATTTCGACAAACCCCAATCATCGCTTCGCGATTTCATTGGTTGTTTGGACGGGCTGCGTGATTTGCTCGCGTTGCAGTTCGCCTTGGAGGAATCCTATGGGCTGATTTCCGCAGACACGGCGGCCGCGACCCGCGCCGCGGAATTGCAGTCGATCGCCGAGCAGAATGAGGCCGAGCAAGAGCGGCAGCAAATGGTTCGCAATGTGACGGACCAGCATCGCAAACTCTATCTGCAACTGATCGACTTGGTCGAACTGGCCGAAGAGCTACAATATCGAGGCTGCGAAGCGGCAGGTCTGCGAACGCTCGTGGTCTCGATTGAACGATTCTCCGCCGATCTGACGGCGCACGAACGATTGGAAGCCGAGCTGATTCGGCTGCATGACTCGCCTGCCCGCACCGGTTGCACGCACGATTGATTGATTGATTGAACACGCGTAGAAACCTGAAGGAGGTTTTTCACATGTTGGGTGACTCTCGTACCAAGCCAATGGAAATCCTATTGGTGGAAGATGGGTTGGTTGATGCTCGCATCACCATCCACGCGCTGCGACGTAGCGGCGTGCATCACCGTTTGACGCTGGTGCGCACGGTCCACGAAGCAATTCTGTTCATGAAACGCTCCGGCATTTTTGCCCGTGCCCCACGCCTGGACCTGCTCTTACTGGATATGATTCTGCCCGATGGCACTGGGCTCGACGTGCTCGAAGAAATGCTGGAAATTCACCCCGAATCGGCCCGCATCGCCACCGTGGTACTGACGGCGCTCGAGGACGACACCTATCGCCAGCGCTGCGACGAATTGGGCGTCTGCGATTACATTCAAAAACCCGTCAGCGAAGATGAATTCCTTCGCGTCGTCCGGGATCACAAGAAGTTGATGATTCATCTGCAGCAGGTCGCCGTAGCCGCGGCGGACGAAGAAAAACAGCCATCGAATGCCCCCACTTCACGATAAAGGTATAATCAAGCGAACGATATCACGGTTTAAGAAGTAGAACCGATATAGATTACCCCTCACAGGAGCATTTCCGATGCGCTCGCGCGAATTTACTTTTTTCAAGACACTGCGGTTACCCCTACTAAGCTGCCTTGGCGTGGTTGCCGCAGTACTAATCGGCGGCGTGTCAACGGTGTCCGTCAGCGCGGACACCGGCTCAGCGGGTGCGGACACCGCCAGTGATCCTTCGGTGAGCAGTGTCGACGCCAGCACGACAACTGAGGAAGCGGAGAAGATCGACAGCGGTGCCAAAACGGTGGGCGAAGACGCGGACGACGCCGACCAAGCCGTCAAGTACGGCAGATACAACCCGCTCAATCAACTCGAAAGTTGGGTGCTTCTGAACAAAGGCACCCAGCCTGCTGGTCCGGGCGGTTATACCAACACCAAGAAAGAAGGCACTTACATTTGCCGCCGCTGCAATGCAACGCTCTACACGAGTGACGATAAATTCAAAAGTCACTGCGGATGGCCGAGTTTTGATGACGAAATCGAGGGTGCGGTCTTTCAACAACGAGATCGAGATGGCATCCGTACCGAAATTCTATGCAAAAACTGCGGTGCCCATCTCGGTCACGTTTTTCTCGGCGAAAGATTGACCGAAAAAAACACGCGTCACTGCGTGAACTCGGTCTCGATGAAATTCATTCCCAAAGGCAAGGAAATTCCGCCCAAGATCAAACCGGTCTCGCAACGCGGCAAAACGGAATCGCCGGACCGCTAAAGCGAAAGGCCGATTCGACAACTGCCCTCGAAAAAGTGTTAGACTGTGGTTTCCCACGCCAACACCTCAGGAAGGCCAGCCATGTCCCCGCTAAATCGCCGCGAACTTCTGCAAACCGGATCGCTCCTCGGAGCGGCGTCGCTCGCTCCACCTTTATTTGCCGGGACCAGTCCATCCGCGGAATCCCCCTCCGCGGAATCATTGACGAGGCAACTCTACGAAACGCTTGGACCCAAGCAAAAAGAGGAAATTTGTTTCCAGTGGGATCATCACGATCCCAAACGTGGCCTGTTACGCACGCATGTTGCCAATAACTGGAACATCACGCGCCCGAGCATCAACGATGATTTCTATACTGCCGATCAGCAGCACCTGATTCGCAAGATCTTCGAATCCATCGTCAATCCGGAGTGGCATGAGCGATACGACCAACAGCTCGAAGACGACATGGGCGGATTCGGCTACGAGCAATCGATCGCAATCTTCGGGACACCGGGCGTTGGCAAATTCGAATTGGTGCTGACGGGCCGCCACATGACGTTGCGATGTGACGGTAACTCCACCGATCACGTGGCGTTCGGCGGACCGATTTTCTATGGGCACGCTCCCGAAAACAACGAAGGCGCGGCGCACACCGGAAATGTCTTCTGGTCGCAAGCGGTCGCCGCCAACGGCTTGTACAAGATGCTCAACGGACGGCAACAATCCACGGCCCTGATCCCGGAAACCCCGCGCGAACAAGCCGTTGGTTTCCGCAGCCAAGCCGACCTGCCCGGCTTGCCCGTGTCCGACATGACGTCCGACCAACGCGAGCATCTGCAAGGCGTGCTGCAAAAATTGATCGAGCCGTACCGGCATAGCGATCAAGACGAAGTCATTGCTTGCTTGAAAGCTCAAGGCGGTCTCGATGCGTGCCGATTGATGTACTTTGCCGACCACGACATCGGCAAGGACGGCGTCTGGGATAACTGGCGATTGGAAGGCCCCAGTTTCGTCTGGCATTACCGCGGCGCGCCACACGTCCACGTGTGGGTCAACGTCGCCGACAATGCCAACGTACAACTCAACGCTTGAGCCGTTCCGGGTTAGGAACACGGGACCAATAAGTGGCGTAAGCTTCCAGCTTGCGTTTCTCAAATCGCAAGCTGGAAGCTTACGCCACGTCAATACACCGTTAATCGTTGTTCCCGCGTTCTTAGTAGTCGATCTCCGTCACGCCGCGAGCACCCGACGGCAGTTTTCCCATGATCGTGATCGTCTTGACTCGATGGTGTCCAGGCACCCAACGCTGGCTCGTCCTGTTCGTAAAGACGGTCTGGGGGAGGACCAGCGTTTCGCCAGCGGCCAGCGGCTTGTCGTGATACAAAAAGTATCTTCCGTTGAGATCAATGGCCAAATTTGGGATGGCGAAATCGGCTTCATTTTCGACCACGATCACGTCCTCGAGCACTCGTGACTGACCATCCTGCGCCGATGAAGGGCGGCGATCGATGCTCGCTCGAACGGGTAGCGAATGCTCCGTCGCCGTGCCGTACAACACCGCGTGGGTGCTGAGGATCGTTAGCGGGATCAAACACACGAGTGCCAGGGCTATGAAAAATCCACGCGTCGATAACTGCGGCACCGGAGCGATGGACTGCGGCGGATCGAAGGCATCATCATCGCTCGCGCCACCGGCGACGCTCGCGGCACCGGCGTTTTCGGACTGGGAGGATTCGCTCATCTCAGCATGATACTCAGGCGTCACTACTCTTGAGTACCCAGGGGCGGATCGACCCAGTTCCAGTCGCCCACCGTTTCCACATCGACGGCGTCTTGCCGCGTTCCCGCGACCACGATGATCAACGGCATCGATTCGTTCGCTTCGGCAAACTCTCTCGCCCGCTCTCGCCCGTTGACAAACAATCCCGTTGCCAGGGCGTCGGCATCGACCGCCTGCGGCGTCACGACGCTGAGTGAGAGCATGTCGCCAGCGGGCTGGCCAGTCCGGGGGTCGATTACGTGCCCGTATCGTTTGCCGCGATGATGGAAAAATTGCTTGCCGCTGCCACTCGTCGCGAGGGCCGCGTCGTGCAGCCAAACCCCCGCGATCCGCCGGTTCGGTTTGGTCGGATGAGCGATGCCGACTTTCCATCCCCGCGGTAACTCGGCCTGCTCGGCCTCGCTTGCCTGCTTGGAATCGGACGGTTGAAACTGATTGCCACGGGCCAACACGCTGCTTTGTCCGGCATGGATGAGAAAGTCATCGATGCCGGCGGTTTTCAAGCGGCCAGCCAGGTGATCGATCGCATCGCCTTTTCCGATCGCGCCCAGATTGATCTGCATCGCTGGCTCGAGCAATGCCACCGTCCGGTGCTCGACATCAAGTCGCAACTGGTCCATACCGACCAAGGCGCGTGCCGCGGCGATTTCTTCAGGCGTCGGTTTACGCCCTTGACGCGTGGTGAACCCCCAAGCATCGATCAAAGGACCGGCCGTGATATCAAACGCGCCGCCAGTCGATTCGCTCAGTCGGACCGCGTGCTGCAGGAGCGCGAACGTTTCCGCCGAAACGCTGATGGGACGCTTTCCCGCAGCCCGATTGATCGCCGAGACTTCGCTGCTAGCGTCGTAGACCGTCAGACGCTGCTCGATCGCATCGACCGACTCGAGCGCATCGAGGACCACGTCCGCGACCGACCGGTGGCCGATCTGCTGATGGGCATCGCGAACCAGTACCACAAAGTCGCACGCCATCGCGCGATGAGAAAATTCAAGCAATCCAACGTCCTCCCATGTGCCGCCAGATTAGACGCACCGCTTCACGGGAACAATCTGCATCAACCGAAAAAATCGTAAAGAGGCTCGCAGCCACTCTCCGATCCAAACCAGCCTGGGAGTCCTACGCTGGGCTGATCAAACTTTGGGATTGGGCACCGTTTTTCGGTTGTTGATTCCACACGAAGATACCAGGAGCTAGGCAAGAACCTGTGCAATCTGGGATTGGCGAAAGAAGCCTTTGATTCGGTCGGGAATTCCGGGGATGAACCCCGTTGAAAACGTCGAAATCGCCAACGCGGCGCACTCGTTGACAAGAAACAATAACACTAAGCACATCGGATCAAGTCTTTGCGTTTAACCGCGTGGGCATCGCCCCGCGCAGTGTTTCGCGAAACGCGGCCCGTTGGGCGCGCGGTTATCCAAGTTATGCCGAATGACTTTCCCGAATGCGCTTAACACTGGGCCAGCGGCGGTGTTCACTCGGAGGTCTCAACAATATAGTTCGCATCTTCCCAGCGATCACCATCATCCCAGTGAAAGGTGAACACGCAGTTCTGGCCACCGGTTAGTTTCTCGATGGGCAGGTCAGCACAGAACAGCCCGAGTGAATTGGTTTTCATCACCGAGTCCCGGCGAGTTTTCCACTGATCGGTGCTCCAGTGAACACTGCCGCCGTGTTCGCAGATGATTCGCAAACGCTTGCCAGCGGAAATCCGGATGGGCTGATGAGCGAAAGTCCATACCTCGAATTCGTTCTCTTGTTGATTCAGCGAGTATCGTTGGTAGACCGGTTCGATGCGATCGTAGCACACACCGTCTTTCTGACTTCGAACGAGCGAGATGAATTCGGCATGTGCCCAGCACAGCGGCATGGCGGATCCGGATGGTTTGCCAAAGTACATTCCGCGTTCCGGGATATCGTCGGCATCCCAAAGCTGCTCGGCGAACAAATAACTGTCGCTGGCGAATCCCTTCATCGATTCAATGTAGTTCTTCACATCGCGGCCACACGCGAGTTCGTAGTGACCTCGTTCACCCGTCAACAAAGGCCACGAACGCCCTTCGCCAGCCCCATTGAACGCATTCCCGTCCGCATGTTGGCCATAGCCGTCATGGTTGTACCGTCGCCAGCACGGGCCCTGCGGTAAGTCACGTCGGAGAACGGCATCGACGACAGCGACCGAGTCAACGATCACGGGATCGTTCCACCGGCGAATGCCAAGCCGGACGAGTTGTAGAAATCCGGCATCAACGATGTTCCGCGCCGGAAAGTCGCCACCGCCATTGGCGATGCTGATTGTGGCAGTATTGGGCTTGGGATCAGCGGGCCCCGATTGGGGCGTTTCCGGAGTGATACGAACGTAGTGCCGTGGCTTGCCTTGGACTAACTCGCCGCAGTCGGTAACCGTCCATGCTTCGAGAGACGCCACCATCCAGTCGGCATAGTGGAGCAGGAAATTGGCTTCCCCGTCATCGCTCGCCTCTCCCGTCTCCGAACGAGCAAACTCTGCCGCACAAAC
The DNA here is from genome assembly GCA_041688415.1 of Rhodopirellula sp. GTDB lineage: Bacteria > Planctomycetota > Planctomycetia > Pirellulales > Pirellulaceae > Rhodopirellula. The sequence continues at coordinate 6,449 of JBDNIG010000631.1, forward strand.
GACTGCTGAAATGATCATCGCCAAGGTCGACGGGGAATAGCCGGCGTTTTCTTCCCAGCGTTCCTGCGCGGTCACGGGTCCGTGCAAGATCAAGAAACGCATCGCTCGGCGTATCATGCTCATCGGGTCGTAGTTTCGCAGTGCATCGGCGTCCTTCAACCGCCACGCCAGCAACACCGGGGCCGCGACTTCATCGAGTTGCACGCCCTTCCAGTATGCCGATCCATCGATCCTGCTGTTCTGCGGCATGCCACCGTCTTCGCCCTGCACGCAGGCCAGCCATACGAGCGACCGCAACGGCAAATCCGTTTCGCCACTGGCCAGCAAAGCGGTCGTGGTTTGCACCATGTTACGTGCCCAGACGAGGTGGTAACCACCGGCGTCGTTGTCGTCCTTGGTCTCGCCCCAGGGGATGCTCATCGAAGCCACCGTTGCCCCGGAGAACTGTTTGTCTTCATGAGCCAGCAAGACATGCTGACTCAATCGTACCAGCGACTGCGTGTCGTGATCATCCGAGAGTTCTGGTGCGGGGATGCGATTCCACTGCTCGATGAACTTCGCACGATGCTGAGCAAATGGGATCGCGAAGGATTGCAACAATGCCGTCGCCGCACTTTGACGACTATCCCCCAGGCTGGCACCGATTGTGAATTCCGACCCGCGTGTCAGGTCGACCTCACCCATCATCGCCACATTGCCATCCTCGGCTTTCGCGTACTCCCAGTCCATTTTGAAATTGTCCTTGAGATCGCGCCAGCCATCGCTGGTGCCCACAAACCCAACGCTGCGTCGGTCAAATTCGGTATCACATCCGAGTACGAGATGCACGCCATCACGCTCGGCATGCAGCAACCGACTGCCACCAACCTCGCATGTCCGAGCGGTATTGTTGCCTCCGGTGTCCTTCATGTGGGGAGCAAGAAGTACGTAGACATGCAATTTGTTCGTGAGCGACTCGTCGAGAATTTCGACTTTGACCGACACGAGCACCACGGCGGAATGAGGCTCACCGATAACCTCCTTGATGATTCGGTAGCGATCGTCGGGGGCGGTGTTGGTCTGTCGATACAGCAACGCGTGCGGTTCGGGCCGTTCACTTTGATGCGTCAGGTCACACTTTTCTTCATGAAAGAATGTTTCACCGTCGGAGATCAGCAACTGCAGGTCACGGGTGTTCGGTGAATCCACGTGGGGAAAATAGATCTCGTTGATGATGCCATGACTCAGCGTGTACCACACCTGCGAACTGGTGCTGTAGGCGGTCCCGATACCGTCCTTGGCGCTGGACGTCCAACGTGGTGAGATGCCGGGAGCGCCGGGAGCTTGCTGGTTTGTCATTTTGAATGGTTCACGGTGGAAACGTATCCATGCGGGGAGTTTGGATGCGCCATAAGCACTCGCTGTGCCAATCCTGAGAGAACATGCCCCTGACAAAAAATCCTGGCATCCTGGCAATACGGAATAGGCGACTACCCGTTCCGCATGCGATTGTTGATGAGTCTGCGTTTGCGATTCTCAATGTCGATCGCTAAAGACAGCGTCGATCGCTAAAGACAGTCGGGCTATGGACGCTCATTTTCTAGTCGAACTGAGCAATCCCTATCCGCATTGCTTCGCGTCGCTGCGTCGAACTCGTCATGATTGCGTTTGGCACTCGCTGTGCATTAGGATTGACCTCACTACCCCACCCGTTCCCTTGAGAGGTAATCGCGTATGTCATTCAATATCGTTGAACACGCTGAAGGCAAAATTATCGAGGTTCAACTAAGCGGAAAGCTCTCCAAAGAAGCTTACGAGGCCTTCGTGCCAGCGACCGAGGCCAAGATCCACGAATTTGGCAAGGTCCGCATGCTGGTGGTTTTGCGAGACTTTCATGGCTGGAACGCTGGTGCACTGTGGGAAGATCTTAAGTTTGATCTCAAACACCACAGCCACATCGAGCGACTGGCCATCGTTGGCGAATCGAAGTGGGAAAAGGGCATGTCGGCGTTTTGCAAACCATTCACCGCCGCCAAAATTCAGTATTTTGATATCGCTGATTTGGAAGCGGCCCGGCAGTGGATTCATGCTGATCTGTCTGTCACCTCGTAGTCCCGTTCGGCGCGCGCGGTCGTGTCTGGATCATCCGGCACGGTGCCGACGCACCGATCATCCCGGTATCGGCTGTGGGTTTATGATAACCCGACTCGCGAGCGAGAAATTGAATGCCGCGTCGCTGACGCGTCGAGTTACCTTTTTGCCACCGCGTCACAAATCCTCAATAAACTCACAGCGTTAGGCCTCGCCATGAACCATTTTGAAAACTCCAAGATACTTGCACCCTATGATTTTTCAAAATTCTCGCTCGATGCCGTCGAGACCGCGATAAAGATCGCTGGCAGGAACGAGAACATCACGGTTCTACACGTCGTCGATCCCGTACCGCTGTATGGGTACTCCGGCGACGCGGGATTGGGCATGGCGGGAGGTGCGGATTGGGGGTTACCAGAGATCGGTCTCGCCGCACAAATCGATGACGATCAAGTGCAGCGCGCCCTGAAGTTGATGCAATCTGAATTCGGCGACGCGCGTCACGCGGACCTCAACTACGCGACCGTCGTGAACGATCCGACCCATGGGATCACGGAGTATGCCGAGCAACACGGCTTTGACTTGATCGTGTTACCGTCACACGGCCGTACCGGCGTGAAGCGATTGCTGATTGGTTCCACCGCGGAACGCGTCGTGCGGTTTGCTCATTGCCCGGTGCTCGTGCTGCGGAGCTAGTTCACTGATTAGCGGCGGTCTCTTGATGTGGCGTAAGCTTCCAGCTTGCGATTGAGAAAACGCAAGCTGGAAGCTTACGCCACTCCTTGTTCCGACGGTCCTTACCCCATGGCTTGGGCGCGTCGCCACATCCGTTTTTGGCTCGGTAGGTCATGTTTTTGATGCAGCCGACTCCATGCATCGTTAATCTGCTCGCAGGCAACTTCCGCCGCGGTGTCACCCAGGGTACACGCGCGTACTTGCTCGTCGAGCACCGCGTAGTACTCCGCCGCACCGGCGAGTTGGAGCGTCGGGACGAACCCGGGGTTGGACAACGCCGTTTTCAGCCACGCTCGATATCGCTCGATCATGTCGATCGACGATTGGCTCGCTGGTGCCGCGACGTCCACCAGCGAAGAGATGCTGCGGAACAACGGCTCGCTGCCTCGACCGCCCGCCAACCAGTCGAGAAAAGTATCCGCCGCAGCGGTCTGACGACACGCCGACGCGATCGATCCGACCAGCATGAATGGATCGACCATCGAGCGCTGTCGCACCTGCCGCATTTTGATACCCGAGTTCGACGAAGACAACGCATTCTTACCACCGGGTAAGGCGGCAAACGTTATCACGGTATCGTCCTGATCCTCGGCGCCCGAAGTCGCTGAGTCGACGCGTGGGAAGCCGATGCCCGCCTGCATCTCGCCACCGTGCACGCGCTGATAAACTTGGCCCGGCGTGAGATTACGAAATTCAGGACTGAATTTTTTGACGGTGTCCCGCATCTGCTGCAAGACCGCGACGTAGTCGGGTTGTGTCATCAGCGGAGTCAGCGTTTCACGATCGAACAGCCAGGTCGTTCTTAGACTGCTGGCCAATCGCCACAGATACATTGCACCGGCCCACCCGGGCGCCGTGGGTTCACTGCATTTGCCGCCCGTCGATTCGACGAAGTCAGAATACTGGTCCCAGGTCAGGAGCGATGGTTCCCTGGAACTCTCGCCCATGAGCAGCGCGGGCAAGTAACCACCGAGCGGCGTTGCCACCTGTTCGCTGGCGAACGAAGTAGCCATCCGCAAGGCCACCGGCAGAGTCGTATACTCAGATCGTGCAAAAACGCCCTCGTCGTGGTCAATTTCACTTTCCGAGTTCGCCGCCGGCGCTGCGTCTGCGAGCAGCGGCATGACGCGTTTGGTCGATACCAGTTCGCCCATCAGCGAAACCGGATACAGCAGCACGTCAGCCGCGTTGGCGCGCTGGAAAAATTCCTTGGACGACGCCGGTGAAGGGGCGTCAGGTGCATCCCCCGTTTCGTGCTGGCGAAGTGGTTCGATCAAGTCGATGTCGAGCGGATGTTCGCTGATCGATGCCCAGGTTCGTTGAAGCACATCCGCATCCGCCTGATCGCCCATCCACAGCACCCGCAGTGGCACGTCGGTGCGCGGCGGGCGGCCCTGGGCCGATTCAATCGCGTCGTGTTGATTTGGCCGACATCCCATCGTGGCGATTACGCCGGTGGCACCGGAGATCCAATCACGGCGTCGCAGACGCGGCGATGACAGCGGTCGAAGCTCGCGCGGGTGGTCGGGTGGTCGCATGAAATAGTAGCAATGGTTCGGAGCAAAGAATTCGTCGGCCCGCGCGGACAATGCGGCCATCATACGCGTTATATTGTCGTCTTGTTCAGGCCAACCCTGATCTTCTTCCTTCGACATCAATTGCTCCTTCTTTCGATCCAACGCGCAGCATGAGTTATTACCTCGGCATCGACATCGGCACCAGCGGCACGAAAACACTCGTCATTGACGAAGCGGGTAACGTGCTCGCCGAAGCCGACGCCAACTATCCGATGGCCCAGCCTCGCCCCGGCTGGACCGAGCAAGACCCCGAGGATTGGTGGAAAGCCACCGTCAAAACCGTCCGAGCCGTGATGCGGGAATCCAAGGTTGACAAATCAGAGGTCAAGGCGATCGGGTTGTCGGGCCAGATGCACGGTTCGGTTTTCTTGGATGCCTCTGACGAAGTCATTCGCCCGGCTCTGCTGTGGAACGACCAACGTACCGCGACGCAGTGCGACGCCATCACATCGGCAGCGGGGTCTCGCGAAAATCTGATCGGCATGGTCGCCAACCCTGCTTTGACCGGGTTCCAAGCGACCAAAATTCTCTGGCTGCGGGACAACGAAAAGCGAAATTTCGGTCGACTCGCCAAAGTTTTGCTTCCCAAAGACGACGTCCGCCGAAGATTAATCGGTGACTACGTGACCGAAGTCAGCGATGCCAGCGGCACGTTGCTGCTCGATGTCAAAGCACGTGGTTGGTCAAGCGAATTGCTCGGCAAACTGGGATTGGACGCGTCGTTGTTGCCGCGTGTCGTCGAATCCGAAGATGTCACCGGAACGCTGACGCCCGCGGCTGCCAAAGCACTGGGATTGACGGTTCAGTGCAAGGTCGTCGGGGGGGCTGGCGACTGCGCCGCTGGCGCGATTGGCAATGGGATCGTGAAAGCCGGTCTGCTGAGCACCTCGATCGGCACGAGCGGCGTGATGTTCGTCCATAGTGATGAGCCTAACATCGACGCTGCCGGACGATTGCATACGTTCTGCCACGCCGTCCGCGGCAAGTGGCACATGATGGGCGTGAATCTGACCAGCGGCGGATCGCTGCAGTGGTGGGTCGAGAACGTGTTGCAAGGCTTGGCGGGCATACCCAAAAGCCAGTCGTTTGCCGCCGCCACGCAAGAAGCCGCCGACGCGCCCGCCGGGAGCGGCGCGCTCTTGTTCCTGCCTTACCTCAATGGCGAGCGAACGCCGCACGCCGACCCGCAAGCACGCGGTGCGTTCGTCGGCATGAACCTGACCCATGATCGCGCCGCGATGACGCGCAGCGTGATGGAAGGCATCACGTTCGCGCTCCGCGATAGCCTCGACATCATCGAGTCACTCGGTGTCCCCGTGCGGCAAATCCGAGCCTCCGGTGGCGGGAGCAAAAACGCGTTGTGGCGACAGATGCAAGCGGACGTGTTCGGCAAAAAAATCACCACGTTGCGCGTTGAACAAGGCACCGCGTACGGCGTGGCTTTGCTCGCCGCCGTCGGTGACGGAGCCTACCGCAACATTGCGTCGGCCTGTGCAGCGACGATCGAAGTGGCGGCGGAGACGAAGCCAAACGCGCAAGCCAAAGCTACCTACGATCGCCTATTCCCCGTTTACCGCGACCTCTACGCCCAGTTGAGCGAGTCGATGCATCAGCTCGCTGATATGCAGTAGTTTTTTGACACGGCGGACTCTCCCGCCCCGGCACGAGAATCGCACTGGCTGGATTTGTTCGCCCGCGATCCGAACCGATCTGGCTCGCCGAATCAGTTGAACGTTGACGCTCACAAGGATCTTACGATGCAGGCAATGGTATATAACGACTATGGCGACGCGAGCGTGTTGCACCTCGCCGAGATTCCGGCGCCAACGCGATTGCCGGGGCAGATTCTGATCGAGATGTACGCCTCGAGCGTCAACCCCGTCGACCATCGACTGCGCAGTGGCGAACTGAAAGGGGTACTGCCGGGCGGTTTTCCCCGCATTCCGGGTTTTGACGTCGCCGGCATCGTGGCCGACTGCGCTGACGACGTTGCGTTCAAAGTCGGTGATCGGGTGATGGCGTTCCTCGATGCCGCCCGTGGCGGCGCGTGTGCGGAATTCAGTGTCTGCGCCGTCGACGCGGCGGCCAAGATCCCCGATGATCTTTCGTTCGAAGACGCTGCCGCGATGCCGCTGGCGGGCAGCACGGCACTCCAGTCGCTGCGCGATCACGGCAAGATGCAGACGCATCACCGCGTGCTCATCAACGGAGCCAGCGGCGGCGTGGGAATGTTTGCGGTGCAGATTGCTAAGGCGGCGGGATGTCACGTCGATGCCGTCGCCAGCGGTGAAAATCGTGAATTCTGCATGTCGCTCGGGGCCGATCACTTTTACGACTACGAACGAGTCGACTTCACCGATTCGAGTGAACGCTGGGACCTTATCTTCGATGCCGCCGGGAAGTCTGGCTACTGCGAAGCGCGAGAAGTAATGAATTCTGGCGGACGGTACGTCTCGACCGAACCGGACGTCAAAGGCATGTTGATGACCGTTTTGACTTGGCCGCTATCGAAATCTGGCACCATCATGCTGGCACGGCCGCACGCCGATGACTTGCACGAACTCATCCGGCTGCACGAGGCCGGCCAGCTCCAAGTCACGATCGACCGATGCTATCCGCTACGCGAACTCGCCGACGCCCACCGTCGAATCGAAGCGGGCGTGGACCGAGGCAAAGTCGTGGTTGTCAGCGACGACACGCCCGTCCGTTGAAGCAGACATACGTTCAGTCACAGGGAAGGCGTGCGCAGCCTGGAGTTCCTAAGCGATGTACTCCACGATGTTGCCCAGATGAGTGAGGTTGCCGAACCCACCCCACCTGAATCTCGTAGTGCTGGTCGGTTCCCTGCCCATGGGGTGAAGAGCCGGTATAATGAAAGTGATCGCTTGGCGGGTGAGCCAATCGTGGCACTTTTGATCTCGTTTCCTCTTCTCTGCGGTTTGCATGCCTGCGCAAAGTCATACGTTGGAAATGCTCACCGTGGCGTTCCTATTGATGCTAGTCCCAAGTGTCCTCTTCCGAAATGCGGAGGCGGACGAGTTTGTCTTTCGCGATTTGGTTGATGGCGAACTGACCGGAGAGAAACGTGTCATCATCGGTGAAGCCGTGGTCGAAGCCGTCGATGGGGGCGTGTTGGTGTGTGCGGATGACGGGCGAATTTGGACGATTCAGCCCGATCAGATCTCGCATCGTGAACCCGGTCCACCGCCGGCGGCAATCAGTCAGGATGAAATCGAGCGGCGGATGCTGGCCGAACTGCCGCCGGGCTTTGCGGCGTTTCGCACCGCACACTACGTGATCTTGCATCAGGGCAATATCGAGTACGCTCGCGATGTCGGGTCGCTGTTCGAGTCGCTCTACCGAGCATTCTTTGCCTATTGGAAAAACCAACGTGTCGACATCGAAGTTCCCAAGTACCCACTCGTGGCCGTCGTTCTGCGGGATCGTGACGAATTCATGAAGCACGCCAGCAGCGAGATTGGTGATACCGCCGCCAATGTGATCGGTTACTACCATCTCGCCAGCAACCAGATGACGACGTACCGTGTTCCGAACATCGAACGCAACATTTCCACGATCATTCATGAGGCCACCCACCAACTCGCCTACAACTGCGGGCTGCAGACCCGATTCGCGGACAACCCGATGTGGGTCAGCGAAGGATTGGCGATGTTTTTTGAGGCGCCTGATTTGAGTAACCCGCGCGGATGGCGCGGTGTGGGACGAGTCAATCCTGTTAACCTCCGCCGCTGGCGCAACTATCAATCGTCGCGTCCCAGCGATTCGCTCGTCACGATGCTTGCCGATGATTCCCGGTTCCGTTCCGCCACGACGGCCGAAGACGCCTACGGCGAATCGTGGGCGTTTACCTATTTTGCGCTCCGCGCGACGAAGCGTGAGTACATCGACTACTTGCATCAACTCAGCAAAATCAAGGCGCTCGAAGAGCGGACCGGCCGTGAGCGAATCGAGATGGTTGAGTCAGCGTTCGGGATGACGATCGCCGAACTCGACGAGAAATTCGTTAATTACATGCGCCGGGTGCGCTAGACGAACCGCCGCGACGATGGTGATGGATGCCTCGTGCGAAACGCACATCGGACGGACCGACCGGCGGAGCGGTCGGTCGACAAGGGCAATTTTTTGTCGTCATTGACGCTTCCGGGTGTGGGACCGACAATCGAGCTTTCGTCTGGCCACTTCGAAAGCCGCCCAGCCCCAAAAACACCGAAAAGACGTCGATGAGCACGATTGAGTCACAAGATCCCGTCCTGTGGGAAGCCATGCAATCCGAAGCCGCCCGTCAGCAAGACGGTCTGGAGATGATTGCGAGCGAGAATTACACCAGCCCCGCGGTCATGGAAGCGGCTGGCAGCGTGTTGACCAATAAGTACGCCGAAGGCTATCCCGGCCGTCGTTACTACGGCGGATGCGAGTACGTTGACGTGGTCGAATCGCTGGCCCTCGATCGTTCCAAGGAACTCTTCGGCGCCGAGGCGGCGAACGTGCAGCCTCATAGCGGTTCGCAGGCCAACGCAGCGGTCTACTTGGCGGCGCTCGACGTGGGTGACACCGTGCTCGGACTGGACCTGGCCCAAGGCGGGCACCTCACCCACGGGATGAGACTCAATATGAGCGGTCGGCTGTACAACTTCATCAGCTACGGGGTCGATGAAAAAGAACACCGGTTGGATTTCGACCAGCTCGCGAAGCTGGCTCGCGAACACAAACCGAAAATGATCGTTGCCGGGGCGAGTGCGTACCCGCGAGAGATCCCGCACGCGAAGTTCAAGGAAATCGCGGACGACGTTGGTGCGAAGCTGCTCGTCGACATGGCCCACTACGCCGGTTTGGTGGCAGCAAAGATCCACGACGATCCCGTTCCGTTGGCGGATTACGTCACCACGACGACGCACAAAACACTTCGTGGTCCACGCGGCGGTTTGATTTTGTGCAAATCCGAGCACTTGCCATTGGTCAACCGCAACGTGTTCCCGGGAACGCAAGGCGGGCCGCTGATGCACGTGATCGCGGGCAAAGCGATTTGTTTTGCCGAAGCGATGACGGACGCGTATCGCGTCTATGGCCAAGCCGTTGTCGATAATGCAAAAACGCTGGCCGACACGTTGATGTCCACGGGTCTGCGACTGGTCAGCGGCGGCACGGACAATCACCTGATACTCGTCGACGTGACCACCGTGGGACTGGGCGGCAAGCATGCCGAAGCGGTCTTGGACGAGTGCGGCATTACGGTCAACATGAACATGATTCCGTTTGACAAGCGAAAACCGATGGACCCGTCGGGGATTCGCATCGGCACGCCCGCCCTGACGACACGCGGCATGGGCACCACCGAGATGCGGCGCATCGGAAAGTGGATTCATCAATCACTGAGCAGCCCCGACGACGCGGGCTTGCACGAATCGATCCGGCGTGAGATTCGAGACATGTGTGTTAACTTCCCCGTGCCGACCGCGGCCAGCCAAGCGTGTGGTGTTGCCTGATGAGTCGACGCATTCTGATCGCTGACGACAACGCTGCGAACCGCGAACTGCTCGAAGCCTACCTGGTTCGCGTTGACTGCGAACTCGAAACCGCCGTCGACGGTGCCGACACACTCGCCAAAGTCGAATCGTTCCAACCCGATTTGATTTTGCTCGCTGTGATGATGCCGCGGCTCAGCGGATTCGAGGTGTGCAAACAGATCAAAGAGAACCCGGCGTCCAGTCAAATCATGATTTTGATGGTGACGGCGCTGAGTGAACTCGTTTATATTGAACGAGCCGTGACGGCGGGAACGGATGATTTTCTCAGTAAACCGGTCAATCGCATTGAACTCGTCAAGCGTGTTGAGAATATGTTGAAGCTCAAAGGAACAACGGACGAACTCGTGCGACTGCGACGGTACATCCAAGAAATGGAAGAACGCTAGCATGCTCGAATCACTGTGCCTGATGCCGCCGAAAATCGGGCAAGTGCGCCGCGGAATTTCACCCGCTCCGGCCGACATGCTGTTATCACGTCGGACGGGAATGCCGGTCTTGTTTCCCTTACCTTTGTTTTGGGATTCACCACCTTGGCATACGTGGCCGCCGATCGTCGCCGAAGCGATCTTTCTGGCGATGCAATCGCGGGGACTGCTCGTCTCGGCGCTGGAAAGTGAGCTGGGCCGGACGGAGGAAACGTCGAAACGCCACGATGATTCCGGCACGACACCAGCGGCCCAGGCGGCAGCGTTCGAAGGCACATCGACGAACGCCAGCCAGCCAGCCAGCCGCGATCCCACTGACAGTGAACTCGGCATACCGCGGATGTTGCCGTATCGAAACGAACGGTACGGTCTCGCGGACGTCGATTTTGATCACGCAATGGTCGTCGATATGCAGCTCTCACCGCGACGTGACCATACCGGCCGTTTCGCCTATTCCGCGTTGCAACTGGGCCGCTGGGAAGCCACTCCGGAAGACCAGCCACTATCCGGTGGTGGCTGGATTCCCGCGATGACGCTGCCACCCGATGTCGCGGATCTCGATCGACTGAGTCCCAAAGTCACGCAGTTGCGTGTGCTCGCACCCGGAGCAGCCGTGGTGCTCAGCGTGACACCGGAGTGGATCGACGATCACCTTGCCGATTTGATTGCCGCGGGGCCCGATGCGATTTTGATCCGATTGGGGCAGATTCGGATGGCGGGAATCGCGTTTGCGCAGTTCACCAGACGGTTGCTCAGCCGCGTCGAAACGATTCAAAGAATTCCGATCTGGCTCGCCCCGCCAAAATCGTTGGCAACGAAGCCGCTGAGTGTATCGGATTCGATCAAAACGATCTCGCTCGGTGTCTCAGCCATCGCCGTGGATGGTTGGCTGGAGGACGTCGTCGAAGAGTTTGACGAGATTGCCGCACCGTCGTCCTTCTCCGCCGATCCGAGGCGCATCGCGATGTCGGAAGTCGAAGAAATCTTGACGCGGCGGCTTGACCCCGATCTGGAGTATTTCACGGGCTTGCTCTCCACCCTCGTCCATGAACAACCGGGCGACCTGCTGGGGACGTTCGATCCGGAAATCGCCGAACTACTCGATCTACCCTGCGTGGGTCGCCTGTAAGGGGTCGACCCGAAGATTACTCAACCCGGGCTCGCGGGCTGTCGATTTAGTAACCCGACGCGTAACCGAGGGACCAGGTTGCATCCCTCGCTTACGCGTCGGGTTATGATTGACACGCTCATTTCGTAAAAACGATTCAATCGACAGCCCGCTAGCACCCAAACGCTACCACCGTGAGCCGGGTTCCGTCCACGCACATGACATCGTCCCCCGCTGGACGTATACTGTTCGGTCGAGCTTGGCACGCCATCTTTCACGAACATGCCATGATTTTGAATCTGAGGGAAACGACGGGAACCCACCGATGACCGAATCGTTCGACCCGTATCACAAACTACTTGGGATCTCGAAGCGGGATCAGCCGCCGACGTTGTATCGGTTGCTCGGGCTGGAGGATCTTGAGTCCGACCGAGAAGTCATTGACGCGGCAGCGAACAAGCAGATGAGCTACCTGCAGAGTTGCTGCAACGGAGACCACGCTGCGAGCGCGGAGGGGCTAATGAACGAAGTTTCAATCGCCCGGTTGCGATTGTTGAATCCCCAATCCAAAGACGAGTACGACGAGCAATTGCGGGCGACCGAGTCGCGGCGGCATGCTGCCGAACCGGCACCCTTGCCGCAGCAACCGGCCGCCCTCACTCAGTCGCCGATCAATCCCGTCCTGATCGTCGATGGACCACGAGTCCGCGCCAGCCACCGGGGGCCGAAGAAACGTTCTGGGGGGAGCAGTTGGGTTTACGGCACGATCTCGTCAATGACGCTCATCTGGGTGGCGTGGATGATGGGTTATTTTGGTGGCAGTCCAGAAAGCGAACCGGAAACGAAAATGGCCGCGATAAGAAATCTTGAAACTTCGCGAGCACCACTGGACCAATCAACTGGCGCGGCCACACCACGAAGCGAAATGTCCAGGTCGACTGCGGGAGTCAGAAACGGGTCAGCACCCTCGAACGCCTCGCCAACCGAATCGCTGTCCCGACCGCAGAATCGTTCGCAATCTCCGCCACCGGCATCGCGCCAAATGGAGACGCGGACCACGCCACAGGCCAATCGACAGCAGCCCACTCGCGCGTTCTCCCTGGACGCCCGCGAACGAATGGAAGGATTTCGCTCGTTGGCGAAGCGGTCGGACGCTGGCGGATCGCGTCTCGAAAAGAGTCCCGGCATGGACGACGGATTAGCGGATGGAGCGAACGCTGATTCGCGTTTGCCTGTCCCCGACGAGGACGAACTCGTCGAGGCCGTTGCGGAGGTCCAGGTTACCCTCGCATCCCAAATCAAAGCTGCCAAGACGCCCCACGAAAAACAACATCTTGGCAAGGTGATCGATGATCTCGCGCTGGAGACGAAGCGGCCTGCGGCGCGGTATGCACTGCTAAAAACCGCTCTTGAAACGTTCACGCAGGCCGGTGATTTCAACGGTGCCATGTTGGCGATCGATCAGATGCACGGACAGTTCAGAATTTCCGGACTCGAACAGCGTCTTCCGGTGATGCGGGAACTCCAGCCGATGCTCTATCGACCACTCGATCAAGTCGCGATGGCGGACCAGGCGGAGGTGTTAATCGACCATGCCATGGTGCAGGAGGATTACGCCGCCGCCAGCGAGTTGTGCGCGATCGGCAAGAAATTGTCACGAGATTTGCGAAATCGCGACATGGCCAAAAAATTCGCGCTTCGCAGTGACGAAATCGAAACGCTGCAAAGCCAACATCCCACCGTCGTGTTGGCTCGCCAACGTCTCGCGAGCGAACCCGACAACGTCAAAGCGAATGAGTTTCTCGGTCGTTTTTTGTGTTTCGGAAAATCCCAATGGAACGACGGTTTGCCGTATCTTGGCCGCGGCGAAGATCCCGCCATTCGCGAGCTCGCCACGGCGGAAATGCAACCACCGGCGACGGTCACCGAAATGGAACAGCTCGCCGATCGCTGGTGGGAGTTTTATGGCGCAGCGGAAAACCAGACCATGGTGGCGCGGACCAGTCACCAGCGAGCAATGGATTGGTATCGTCGCGCGATTGCTCACGGACTGTCGGGCCTCGCCAAAGCCGCCGCGGAAAAACGGATCGCATCGGCTCAAGCGGAACCGGGGTCCGACCTCGCAATCGCAAGAACGCCGAACGCGGAACAGGGCGAACCCAAACGCCCTCGCGGCGTGCCCGCAAATGCGATTTACTTCAACGGCAATTGGTACTTGTTTTCGGAACGGCAGGTCAACCAACCCGAAGCGATCGTGATCGCTCAGAAGGCGGGAGGACGACCGGTGGTGGTTCGTAGTCAGGCGGAACACGACTTCTTGGTGACCCATGCGAAAGGTACGCTGATGCTCGGCATGGTGCTTCGTGATGGTGTTTGGTACGACGCACTCAACGAACGCCAATATTTTTTCTTGTGGGATACGAAGAGTCGACAACCCGAGCCTCTGCGGAACGAGGCATGGGCGGCGATCGATCAATACACCTCCCTGTGGCACGATTTCAATATTCGCCGTATGTACTTTGTGATCGAATGGGGGCGTGAGTGATGGTAGAGCTCGCGAAGTCACGGTCGAATAGGAAACAAGCGACTGGCAAGCAACCCGCGCCACTGGGAATTGATCTCGGTACCACGTTCAGCTGCGTCGCCCAGGTCGACTCGCGCGGTATCCCGCGGACGCTGCCCAATGCGGACGGCGATTTGATCACGCCGAGCGTTGTGTTCTTCGATACGAACGCTTGCGTGGTCGGAAAGGAAGCCATCAAAGCGGCGTTCGTTCAACCCGAGATGATCGCCCGTTGTGTCAAACGAGAGATGGGTAAGCCGACGTTCTGGAAACCGTTCGAGGGTGAGTGCTATCCACCGGAAGTGATCCAGTCACTCGTGCTCGAAAAACTCAAGCTGGACGCGCAGCTCAAAGTCGGTCCGGTTACCGATGCCGTGATCACCGTGCCCGCCTACTTTAACGAACCCAAACGCCGAGCGACCCAGGACGCCGGACGACTCGCCGGACTCAACGTGCTCGATATTATCAACGAGCCGACCGCGGCGGCGATCGCATTTGGCGTGGAAGAGGGCTTCCTTGATGCCGGTGGCGATGCGAAATCCGATGAAACGATTCTCGTCTACGATCTTGGTGGAGGAACATTCGACGTCTCCGTCGTGCGGATCGAGTCAAAGCGATTCCGCGTGCTTGCCACCGATGGCGATTTCCAACTCGGTGGCATCGATTGGGATCAAAAGATTATGCAGCAAATTTCCGCGGACTACTTTTTGGAACACCTCGCCGACCCCAGTGAAACGGCGCTTGGGGAGCAGCGGTTGCTTCGTGACGCCGAGGATGCGAAACGCTCGCTGTCGTCTCGGGACGAAGTCCAAATCCATTTCGAACACGCGGGAAACTCGGTCAGCGTGCCGTTGACGCGAAAAGCGTTCGAGCAGATGACCGCTGGTTTATTGGAGCGAACTCGCTTCACAACGTCGAAAGTCGTTCGTGACGCGGGATTGAAGTGGGCAGACGTGACGCGGATCCTGCTGGTCGGCGGATCGACACGCATGCCCGCGATTGCGGAGATGCTCGAGAGTGAAAGTGGGATGCAAGTCGACCGTAGTCTCGCGGCGGACGAGGCGGTCGCCCATGGCGCGGCCCTCTACGCGAACTTGCTCAGCAATCCGGAGGGCAACGGTACCAGGCTGACGCTCGACAACGTCGAAATTACCAACGTCAACTCGCACAACTTGGGTGTTCTGGGACTGGAAAAAGCAACGGGGTTGAAACGCACGAAAGTGCTACTGCCACGCAACACGCCACTGCCGGCCAAAAAAGGAGCCGCATTCACGACAGCCCAGGACGGACAAACGAGCGTGGCGGTGAAGGTCGTCGAGGGCGGCGATGCGGGAGGTAACCATTCGACTCCGATCGGCAAGTGCGTGATTCGCGGACTGCCACCGGGATTGCCCGAAGGGACCCAAGTCAACGTAGTGTTCCAGTACGAAAACAACGGCCGACTCACCGTTCACGCGACCATCCCGAGTCTCGGCAAGGCCGCAAGAATGGACATTCAACGTGAATCGAGCCTCTCCGATCAAAAACTCGATGAGTGGGGCAAGCGAATTCGCAACCGCTCGCGAACCTCCGATAGTAATGCCGACGACCAAGCTGAGAATGAAAATTCGACAGGGAATGAAAATTCGACTGCGAACGATGATGGGTCGGGTGATACCGATTTCAATGACGTCTTCGACATCGACGATTTTCTTCAATAAGCACCTATCCGAAAACCCAGAGACGAACGTAGCTGCCGTCGCCAGACGGCGGAAAAAACCGGTTCAACGACAAATCATGTGCGCGGGGCTGCCCCTGCGTGGAAAGCAAGTGGTCATGCCGATCTGATAACAGTGGCAAGATCGCCTATCGGACTGATTGGTGCGTGGGAGCCGTTTGCCAATGCTAGACTGAAACTACCGGGAAAAACGGAGTCAAGCTCGAATGGCGTGGACTTAAGGCGGATCTGGCGTGAAACAATTTTGAGCTAGCGAAAGGCGGCATCCTTGTTGCATCGTGGGTTTTCTTCAAAAAAATCGCAACACAAGCAAGGATGCCGTCGATGATTCTGCCACC
>JBDNIG010000632.1:0-5985 GCA_041688415.1 Rhodopirellula sp.
CGTCAAAGCGAATGCCGAATTGCTCCAAGCGTTTCTTCTTGTCTCGGTCGATCGTCCACATGTGTGTGTTAATCGCCAAATGGCCTCGACGAGCTGACCAGCTTTCCGTTTCGCTCGGCGGAACCGACGTAGGCGTCAAATGAACACCGAGTAAGTAGATCCCTCCCGGCCGCACGATCTCAGCCATGCATTCGAAGTGCCAGCGCGCTTCGGCTTCGCTGCCGACGTGGCGAAAGCTATTGATCGTGTTAAAGGCGACACTGACCGGACCAAATTGACTGCGTGACTTGGGCAAGATGCCCGTAAAATCGCCACGCGAGAAATCGCACATATCCGCCTCGATTGCGGCGGTGCGATAGGAGTGTCGCTGCAGTCGTTCGTTGCAGAATCGAACCACTTTCTCGTTCAAGTCAAGACCGCATACGTCCAGCCCGCGACGAGCGAGTGCGTACAGCAATCGCCCTGTACCACATGCAGGCTCGAAGTACCAACCGGCTTTGCCGCTGCCATACGCCTGTTCACACGCCAAGATGAATTTGGTCTCCGCAGCGACATCGGCACCAAAGACGAGGTCGTAGTACTTGGGATGATCGTAGATGGATTCGTCAACGGTGCGTATGCCCGTCTGAAGTTGTCCATCGTCAAGCTGCTCGCCGTCATTCATCAGGCCGTCGTTCATCAGGCCGTCGTTCGCCGTTTCATTCATCGGATTGGCTCCAGCCCAAGACCACGGCGCGTCAATCCAATTTGCCCGGCGTGGAGTGACTCGTGCATGGGACAGAACAGAATTGCACCGAGTTTGCAGGGGTAGACGGCGTAGGGCAGCTCGGCACCCTCGAGCAACGATTCCGGTTCGATCGTAGAGACCTCCCGCATCGCGCTCTGGTGTACTTCGCTGAGTTTTTCAAGCAATTCTGCTGGGCTCGGGAGCCCATCGGGTGACTGCGGTGGCGTACCGCCGCGGCCGAACATTTTGCGAAAACGACCGGGAATCAAGTCTAAATCCTCGGGACGCCGGCCCCGTATGCGAAACATCATCAAGCCATACTGACTGACAGCGAGATGGCCGATCTGCCACGCGACGTTCGTCACGCTGCCCGGTGGGATTTCATACCAACGCTCGCGCGGCGTCGCGTCGAGCAGTTGCAGCGTATATTGACGGGCGAATTCAATTTGTCCAATCGCCGCGCGCAACATGATAGCAGCTTCGTCGACGCTCGGCAGCGGTATTGGGTCGTCGCCGTTTGGATCGGGAGCAGTGTTTGTAGTCATGGGCACTGTTTTAGTGTCCCGGTGGGGTCGTGTCACGTCCAGGCAACTGACAGCCCATTAAAAAAAAGTGGCTCGTCCAACGGAAGCGTGCTTCGTAGTGACTGGAGGTTTTCCAGCCATGCCTCGAAAACCTCCGGTGTACGCTTCCGTCGGATGAGCCAGTCTTTTTGAAACTCGATGTCCACTTTTCATCCGCCAGCCAGCACGGGCCTGTTTCGCAGAGGCAAGCTTCACCAGATACCATCGGAGACGACGATGTTGTTGTGGTGCCGGACGGCACGACAGTCCAGCGAAGGGTTCAGAACTCCGGACGTCCGCAATTCGACTCGCTTTTCGGGGCTGACTCCAAATCGAAGAAGTAAATTGATCACATCGACGAATGGTGCGTTCAACAGAGGTGATACGTCCAATATTGTCATTTCGATTTTCCCCAATCGCTTCTGACCGCGTCTAACATGACGGCGACCACAATGACGGCTCCCGTGATAATTTGTTTGTTTGCATCAGAAACGCCGATCTGAGCGAGTCCAGTTTGCAGGACTTGAATGATCAGCACGCCGATGAAGGAACTGACCACGCTACCGCGCCCACCCATCAGACTCGTTCCGCCGATCACGCAAGCCGCGATGGCTGCCAATTCGATTCCAATCGCACCGTTGGGGTCGGCGGTCGACAAACGCGACGTTTGCGCCAACCCCGCCAGGCCGCACATCAATCCGCTGATCCCAAAGACAGCGATCGAATACGGCGCCGACGCAATGCCCGACATTCGCACCGCTTCGGCGTTTGTCCCTATGGCCACGCAATACCGACCGAAAACCGTTCGTGTCAAAACGAACTGACCGACGATCACCGCCAGCAGGGCGGTTAGGAACGCTGGCGATAGCAGGATGCCACTCAAAGGTTGCCCGAACCATTCGACTCGGCTACCAATGTAGACCGATTGCGAATCGGTGACCACTTTCGTCGCACCGCGAGCCATCTCCAACATCCCCAACGTGACGATGAATGATGGGATGCCAAAGCCGACCGAAAGCGCGCCATTGAAAACGCCGGCGGCTCCCGTGACCAACATCGCCACGCCCAGCGATGGCCAGATCGACCAGCCATGATTGGCCATCAAGACGCCCAAAACGGCGGACGAAAGTGCCAGCAGCGAACCGACCGAAAGATCAATACCGCCGACGATCAGCACCAGGGTCATTCCGACGGCCAAGAACGTCAGGTCGGGAACTTGGTTGGCGATCGCAACCAGCGTCGAGAACTGAAAAAAATTCTCGCTACTGACGCTGAAGATGACGATCAGGAGCACCAGAACGGCCAGCAATCCCCCGTATTGGACAATCGATTGAGTCCACCTGGACTGATTCATTTCACGTATCCTGAAAACGACGCCTGCATGATTTTTTCGCGACTCCACTCGCCACGCTCGAACGTCGCCACCATTCGTCCATCGCACATCACGGCGATGACGTCACAGGTTTCGATTAGTTCTTCCAAATCACTGCTGACGATGACGGAGGCCTTGCCGTCGGCGGCCAAGGCTTCCAACAAACGATAGATGCGTCTGCGAGCGGCGACGTCGATCCCTCGTGTGGGTTCGTCAAAGAGGAACACCTCGGCATCGCGCACGAGCCATTTTGCGACGGCGACTTTCTGTTGGTTTCCCCCGCTAAGCGTTCCGGCTATTTGGTCGATGCTCTCGCAGCGAGTCTGCAAATCGTCGACCCATTGCTTTGACGCGCGTCGTTCGCCGCGACCGTTGAGCAATCCGAATCGCGAAAATCGTTCTCGCAAACTGCTGAGAGTCGTGTTGACGGTGATGGACTGAGACAACAGCAGTCCGTTTTGCTTGCGATCTTCGGTGACCATCGCCAACCCAGACGCGACCGCTTCGCTGGGACTCCGAAACCGTCCGCCATGGGATTCTCCACGCAGCGTGACCTCGCCCGACGCTGCGACATCGGTGCCAAAGATCGCGCGGAGCAGTTCCGTACGTCCGGAACCAACCAGCCCCGTGATCCCCATCCGCTCGCCAGCTCGGACATCAAACGAAACGGCTCTCACCATGCCACAGTCAAGCGAACGCACACTCAAGGCGATTTCCTCACGACGGTGGCTGGTGTGCGATGAAGCGACGTTGGCAACGCTTTCGCCGCTCATCGAATCGACCATCTCATCCGTGGTCAAAGAATCCGTCGCCCGAGTTGCGACGAACCGTCCGTCACGCAGAATGGTGACGCGATCAGTCAGCGCGGACACTTCATCCAACCTGTGGCTGATATAGAGGATCCCAACGCCCTGATCGCGAAGGCTGCGGAGGTGCTCAAACAACCGCTCGGATTCACGACCCGACAACGCCGCCGTTGGTTCATCCAGAATCAATAGTTGACATTGTCTCGCGAGCGCAGTCGCGATTTCCACCATCTGCTGGCGTCCAACACCTAATGACTCAACGCGTGCGTGTGTCTGCACATCCGCCAAACCGAATCGATCCAGAACATCGCGCGACTGTTCGTGCAACTGGCCGCCGCACAGCACTCCTCCGAAGTTGGGAAGCCGCGTCAAGAAAATGTTTTCGGCCACCGACAGTGTGCCGATCAAGTTCAGTTCCTGTTGAACGATCTCGACGCCCGCCGTTTCGGCTTGCTGTTTGGTGTGCGGATGAAAATCGTTGCCGCTCAGTAGCATTGATCCCGTCGTTGCCGGAACCAGCCCGCTGATGATTTTGCACAGCGTGCTCTTACCAGCTCCGTTGGCCCCCAGGAGCGCGTGGATTTCGCCGCTGCGTACTTCGAGCGAGACCTCGCGCAGCACCGTAATGTCGCCGTAGCGTTTGGTGAGCCCTCGCGTTTGCAGCAGCGGAATGCCCATCATTTTCGCGGCAAGCTCTCTGCGGTCACCAAATCAACCGGCGTTTCGATATCTTCGCCAGTACCACCGCCATTGATTTCTTTGAGAGCCGCTTCAATCCCACAGACTGCCAACTGATCTCCGTGCTGATCGGCAGTGGCCAGTACCTTGCCTTGGCGGATTGATTCCTGAATCGCAGTGATGTTATCGAAGCCAACGATTTGAATTTCACCGCTGCGTCCCGCGCTCTTGACCGCTGCGATCGCTCCCAATGCCATCGACTCGTTGGCACAAAGGATCGCGGCAATCGCGGGGTGTTCGCTGAGCATCGACGATGCGATCGAGTTCGCTTTGCTCATTTCCCATTCGGCCGACTGGCTATCGACGATCGTGATGCCCGCGTCCTTCATCGCCGCTTGGAATCCCTTGAATCGCTGCTGAGCGTTAAATGAAGTACGAATACCTTCCAACACGGCGACTTTTTTGGGTGTGCCCGTCAAGGATTTTGCCAAGTAGTCGCCAACTTTCTTGGCACCGGCAAGATTGTCGGGGCCGACAAAAGGAATCACGACCTCCTCTTGCTTCAAAACGTCTTGGTCGAGTTGGTTGTCGATGTTAACGACGACGATGCCCGCCTGCTTGGCTCGTCGCAGGACGGGCACGAGCGCTTTGGAATCCGCCGGCGCGATCACAATCGCGTTCACGCCGCTGGCAACCATTTCTTCGACGAGCGCAACCTGCCGGCTGAGATCACGTTCGTCTTTGATTCCATTGATCACCAAATCGTAGTCGTCAGCGTGCTCTGACTGATGCCTTTCCGCTCCTTTTGCCATCGTGGAAAAGAATTCGTTGGCCAGCGACTTCATGATCAGCGCGACGCGCGGCTTGGATTGAGTCGACTCCGACTCCGCTGTTTGTGAGGCGTTCGGCTTCGGACTGCAGCCGACCAGTGCGACGATCAACGTCAGACTCAGGAACTTATTCATAACTTGGTTCTCAAAAGAGTTTCGATGGTTTCGCGATTCGCCATGCTGGCTTGAGCACCGTGTTGGGACGCGGCGAGTGCCCCCGCTGCATTGGCGAATCGAACGGATACGGGCAAGTCGCCTGTTTGCGACCAGCGCGTGGCCAACGCACCTGCGAAGGCGTCACCGGCGGCGGTCGTATCGACCGCGCTGACTTGAAATGCGGGAATCAATTGCGACTCGCCTTCGCTGTGCAATAATGTGCCCTGATCGCCCATGGTAATCGCCACGTGCTGGGACCCCATTTGATGCAACTTGGCCGCCGCCCGGCGAGCGGAGGCGATGGACCCGACAGGCTGACCAATCAAATCCGCGGCTTCGGATTCGTTGGGGCACAGTAGATCGACGGCCAACAACTGCGACGGGAATTCTCTTGGCGCAGGCGCCGGGTCCAATACGACTCGCACGCCCGCTGTTCTGGCAATTTCGATACCGGCCAAGACCGCGTCGAGTGGGACTTCCAGTTGCACTAACATCACATCGCTTCGTTGGATCAATGATTTTGCCGCGAACACATCGCCGCGGGTCACCGATGCGTTTGCACCGGAGACGACCATGATTGAGTTCTGCCCGTGTTGGTCGACCGAGATGACCGCCATTCCGCTGGACTCACCTTCGCGTCGTGCAACGGCTTCGCAGGAAATCCCGTGCTGCGAAAGGTTGCCCAGTAGGCGACCGGCAAACGCATCGCTGCCGACGGCGCCGATCATGGACACTTCGCCGCCGGCGACCGCCGCCGCGACGGCTTGGTTGGCACCCTTGCCGCCACAAAATTCGACTGACGATTCGGCCAAGATCGTTTGCCCCGCCATCGGTAACTCGGCGCAGCGAATGA
>JBDNIG010000633.1:0-4819 GCA_041688415.1 Rhodopirellula sp.
GGAAGGGTTGACGCAGAAGTTTCAGAAACTGCTCGACGGTCGGATCCAATGGGGCCCTTCGCTCGCGACCACCGATGATGGCGAAGAGTTCGCCCTCCTGCTCACCAATGATTCGGTCCTGCGAACGTTTTCAGCGGACGGCGAGCAGGTGTTTCAAACGCCGATGCCGTTCGAAGGGCTGCCGGTGAAGGATGTCGTGTCGATCCAAGGCCGCTGGATTTTGACCGGCATCGATGGCTGGCTCGTCGCGATCGATCCAGCCACCGGCAAGGTGCTGGGCACCACGGAGTTGGGCCAACCCCTCTCGGCCAGCCCGTTGCCGGTGGGGAATCAACTCTTCGTCCCCGGTGCCGAGGGCGTGGTCTACATCACCAATATCCCCGGCGAAAACTGATCATGACCTGGTATTCTTACATGCACCTGTTCTCCCTGCTTCGCATGATCCACTCTAGGATTGTGCGGAAAGTAATTGTCGCCTTTCGCTCCGCGAAAGTTGCGTGGGACGTTGCTTTCGCGGAGCGAAAACCGACACTCAAAAACCGCCTCACGTCAGCTCTGCTGTGCGGACTCGCGTTTTGCTTGGCATCAACGTGCGCGCCCGTCCAAGCGGAGATTATCAACTACGCCGAGGTCGGTCGCCCGGAGGATCCCGGTTTAGAACTTCTTCAAGAAGATCCTCATGACCTCATCTTTTTCAAAGAGTCGGCCGGCGGAGGCTGGGTCAAAGCACGGCTGCTCGATTTGCCCGACCGCGAGATGCCAACCAATCCGAAGGGACAGTTGAAATTTCGCATCAACGGAATCGAAACCAAAGACTTTGTTGCCAAATGGGATGAAATTGACTCGATCGATTTTTGGGAAAAACGCCTCGAACGGGAAACCGCCGATCGGATCAAAGACGGTGACTTCACCGGTGCGTACCCGTTTCTATCGGTGCTGAGTCGCGACTACCCCAACCGTCCCAATCTGCGGACGCTGCGTTCGGAGTTCCTGCTCCGTGATGCGCTGAGCCGCTTCAAAAAGGGCGAGATCGGGCCCTCGCTCGCGATGCTCGAGGAGTTACATCGCTATGCACCAAAGTATAAAAGCGATGCGGTGCTAAACGGCATCGGCATGACGACCGACCGCTTGATGCAAAAGTTAATGGACGAGAAGAAACTTGAACTCGCTCAACAACTGCTGGCGAGATTGGAGAAGGATTACCGTGGCCAAAACCTCGCGTCGATCAAGAAGTGGAATCAAACGTTTCTCGAGATGGCTCAGGAGCGCCAGGACGCGGCCATGGCGGCGCTAGAGGTGGAAGATTACCGCACCGCACGTCGGCTCTCACGCGAGAGCATCCACCTCAAACCATCGATCCCCAACGGTCAGGAACTCGTCCGCAAGATCGACGGAATCTATCCGCTGGTCAATGTCGGTGTGCTGCAAACCGCGAAGGACCCTGACCCCACACGACTGGACAACTGGGCGGCCCGACGGGCGGGCCGGTTGCTCTACCGCGTGCTGTTCGAAATGCAAGGCGCGGGGCCCGAAGGTGGCGAGTACGACTTCCTGTTCGGGGAGACCGAGCAGAGTGCGGATCGGCAAGAATTTAAAATGCTCTTGCAACCCGAGAAACTCGAACCGCCCCTCAATCGCATCAACGGATTCCTCATCGCCGATCGCTTGGCCGAACGAGTCGACCCGGGCTCGCCGATGTACTTTTCGCCGTGGGCGGCGGCGATCAAAGAAATTGGACTCGATGGGCCCAAGGAGATCGACTGTATCCTCCGCCGACCCAACGTGTTGCCAGCCGCATTGATTCAAATGACCGTCGACGGCAGTTGGTTCGGTGGCGAACCGGGATCCCCAACGGGCGACTATCGCCGCGACGTGGTCGAGGGCGACGTGGTGCGTTACACGCTCGTGGGCGAGCAACGAACGAAGACGCAACCACGCGAGATTGTGGAGATACGTACTGAAACTGCTGCCGATGGCGTGGCAAAACTGCTCAAGGGCGAAGTCGATGTGCTCGACCAATTGTTCCCTGCCGATGCGGTCCGCCTCGAAGGTAATCGTAAGATTAAGGTGGCGAGGTATCCGCTGCCCAGCGTGCATATGCTCGTCCCCTGCAGCGACCACGCGTTCTTGGCCGAACGCACGTTTCGCCGCGCCCTCGTCTACGGCACCAATCGCGAAGACATTCTCGCCGGTGAACTGCTCGAAGGTCTCGAGGTGCCCGGATGCCGAGTCCTGTCGGGCCCCTTTCCCGCCGGCCTCGAGAAGAACGATCCGCTCGGCTACGCCTATGATCAATCGATCGCCCCTCGCCGCTACGAACCACGATTGGCGAAACTGTTGATGACGATGAATGCCAACACACTCGAGGGCCAGGCCACTCGCAAGAAAGAGGAGGTCCCGGTGCTGAAACCCATTCGGCTGGCCCACCCTGCGGAAAACCTCTCGCGAGCGGCTTGCGAAGCGATCAAGAGCCAGTGGGAGTTGCTGGATTTGGAAATCGAGTTGGTCGAACTGCCCGTTGGCATGGCATTCCCCGAACCCGGAATGGCGGATTTGGCGTACGTTGCCGCCGCGGTGTGGGAACCCATCATCGACGCGCGGCGAGTGCTCGGCCCCAAAGGCATGGCCGGCAGCACCGACCAATTGGTGGGCTTGGGATTGCGACGACTCGAGGAATCTAAGAACTGGAAGGACGCTCGCGACCGATTACTCGATCTGCATTACATCGTTCACCACGAGCTGCCCATCATTCCACTTTGGCAATTGGTTGATTCCTACGCCTACAATCGCAATCTTCTCGGCGTCGGATCCGACGTGGTCTCGTTGTATCAAAACGCTGAAAAATGGAGACTGAGCCAATGAAACGCCCGGCAGTCATGGCCATGCTGGCCACCATCCTCCTGCTCAGTCTCGGCAATTCACCGCGAACGTTCGCGCTCGAACCGGTGGCCGATGCGGTCGACGTCGAAAACACCGCTGCGGATGCCGATGCCCCGGTGGCGGCCAACGAGGTCGATCCCGCTGCTGGCGACGGCAAAACCGATCTACTGGCCGAGATTGAAGAGCGTCCCGAAGAACCGCCCCCGTTTGACTTCTCGCCCTACCGCGTGTTGATTTGGATTGCCTCGGATGATCCGCAAATCAATGCGGAGTCGTTGCAGGTGGACCTGATGAAATATCTCGACCGCGATTTTCGCTCGGTGTGGCGAACGGTCGTGGCCGACGCGCCGCCGGGTGTGGCTTCGATTGCCCGTCGCGACCTGGCGTCGATCACGTTTGATTCGATCGCCGCATCGGACCCCGTGATCGCCCTGAAGCGAGATCATCCGGATTCGGTACGCGTCCATTTCGCATCCGACGCGGGGCGGTTCCTCCAACAGATTCCCGGCACGCAAGGTCGCGTGCAAGATATCCTCCGCCGCATCGAACAGAATCCAGAGTCGAAAACCACGCCCGCTAAATTCGCATGGAAGAACAAACTTCGTCCGATTGACGGAGATGCCGTCGACCTGATCGAGCTCTGGAAAGACAAATCAACCGAGGCGATCTTGGTGTCACGGGGCATGGCCGATTCGTTGACCGACCCGGAAGCCAAACTCATCGTCCCACCGCTGCAAGGGCAAGTGATCGAGGCGATCGAACAGTTCGATAAAATTTATGTGGTGCGATTGCAAACCAGAGTCGCGCCAGCGACCGTCGATGTCATCGAACTCGACACGCTGATGCAGTACTTTAGCGATGTGGTGCATCACGAGATGATTTCGCTCAGCGAAGTCGCGATGTCAGTCGGGATCGCGGTGCGTGACGCGTTCTCACCCGTCGTTCGGATCGACGATGCTGGGAGGAAAAACGCCAAGGGTTTGGTTCGCGCTGCTGGCTTGGCACTCGATCCGGATTCCCCGGTTCACGTTCGGGTTGGCGAAGTACTCGTGCCGCTCGTTCGCAAGGACGATCGGAATGGTCGCCCGCTCACCATTGGACCACTCGATTTTGCGTATTTGTACGTGACCGAGCAAAACGAGCATTCGGTCAACATGGATTTCTACACGGGCCGGATGACGACGTTGCAAGGTCGCAAAAATAATCGAACTCACCGCATGGCCGTACGGCTGAAACCACGCCGCGATAGCACGATGCTGCGACTGCACGCGAAAGGAAAACCGAATGAACCTCTGATCGGTTACGAACTCTACGGCAAAGAACTCGACAGCACGAGCATGACGTTTGTCGGTCGGACGGACTGGAACGGGCGATTAAAGATTGAGAAGATCGATCGCCCGCTGCGGCTACTCTATGTCAAGAATGGTGGCGCCGTCTTAGCGAGACTGCCCATCGTTCCCGGTCACCACGGACTCGTCGTCGCCGATCTCGCCGGTGATGACATGCGACTGCAAGCCGAAGCGTATATCCGCGGTGTCCAGAATGCGATCATTGACCTCGTCGCCGTTCGAGAACTCTTCAAAGCACGCATTGGCATGCGGATCAAAGAAGGTAATTTAAAAGCCGCCGATGAATTGCTCGAGACGCTCCGAAATGAGCCGTCCAACGAAAAGATCGCCAA
The DNA here is from genome assembly GCA_041688415.1 of Rhodopirellula sp. Taxonomy (GTDB): domain Bacteria; phylum Planctomycetota; class Planctomycetia; order Pirellulales; family Pirellulaceae; genus Rhodopirellula. Next base: position 4,562 of record JBDNIG010000633.1, read on the forward strand.
CGATATGGGCACCAAGCAGACGATTTTTCTCAAGGCGATCGACCGCAATCCTAATCAACAGCGCAAGGTCGACGAAATGTTTAGCCAGACCCGCGATCTGCTCGCTAAACATATCAACCCCAGGATCATCAATGATCTCGAAGTCGCGCTGATCGAAGCGAAGAAGGGTGGCCAGACGCCGACCGCCGACGAGGCGTCTGCCGACGATGACGCTTCCGTGGAGGAACCACCAGCGGAGGAACCACCAGCGGAGGAACC
>JBDNIG010000634.1:0-5813 GCA_041688415.1 Rhodopirellula sp.
ACCAGAGCGACTACTGGAACCAATTTCATAGCGAACGCAAGGCAAAAATCATGCTCGATACCCACCCTAACCAAACGCTTGTCGCAACCTACAATCCTCCAACCCTCGCTTGCTGACTGGCGGAACGCCGGTCACACCCTTCGTAGTACGAATGCCATTTGGTCGGTCGCGAATTACTTGATTTTGAAGCCGCATCTGGCGTCGCTGTCAAACACGAAGTCTTCGTCGACGGCAAGGAACAATGGGGCCATCGTGTGTCTGATTTGAAACGATTTATCGACTTGACCCATCAAGGATTGATTGACCGGCTTTTCGTTGGCACCGATGTCGAAACGGAGTTTGAAGGCTGGCTACGCGAGACGCTGGAGTTGCCGCCGAAGGATCACGACTCGCCGGGGATGGCTTCGGCGTAGCCCTTGGCCTGTTCGCGAGCCTTCCGCATCGCCTTTTCCCATCCCGGCGTGCCTCGTAAAGCGGTCCCAGCGTGCTTGGCGGCTTGTTTCGTCTTCGTTGCCAACGCTTCGGCCAATTCGGCTGCCTTTCGCTCGCTGCCCTGTTTCGATTCCAACACGAAACACCCGGCTCGGAACAGATCGATGCGTCCCTGAGAGAATGTGCCATCGCCGTTATTGAACAGGATCGACTTCTCGAACACGTAGCGATTTTCTTCCTTGTCGGTCGTCGTCACATCGGGCTGTTCGACACCGATCAGGTCGCAAAGCTCCTTGAGGAAGGACTGCGAATTCGCCAGTTCCGCGCCGCCGGACTTTTCCCACCGCAAAACAAATTCATCAGGCGTCATGAAACCCTCAAGTAGGAATGGACCAAGCAGATGCGATGGCCGCTCGGTGATTGGTGATGATGCGATTCATAGAGAACTTCCGACGGAACCCACGCAGTCGACTCAGTCCAACCGGCGTCGGCATCGAAGCCGGTAATCGTCAGTGGTTCCTTTTCCAGTTGGCTGCGAACACGTTGGACACAGCGATCACGATCTCCGCAGATCACATAACCGACCATCCCGGCCAAAGCGTGCCCTCCACTGTATTTACAAGTCACGAAACGATTGATGCCGTCACGCACGTATCGCCGTGCAAGGGTATTGCCGGTACTTTCGATACGCTTGCATTCGATGGCGAGATACAGCACCTCGTCAAACGTATAACCAATTTCAATGTCAATCAAACCCAGCGGGCTGCCGTCATCAACGATATCTGACTGTGTTTCACGTGAGATGCGAAAACGCGGCGATGGTTTCATCGCGTCTTTGACTTTCTTCATTTCCCGTCTGAGTACATTCGTGATTTCGTCCTCATCGGCGGTAACTGAAACGCGCGGGTCAAGATTCGTGGCAGGCCAAGCGGCATGGAGTATCCGAAGCGCAGTTCGTAAGTAACCGCTCTGGATCTTCATACACAGTTTGGGATTCAAATCCCCGAATGAAGCTGGTTTGCCCACAGATTAACTCACCGGTTCCAACAGTTTCGAGAAGATACTGTCGGCGTCATCCTGTGCTCGTGCCCGCGACCAGAATCGTCGCTGAGCATGTTTGACGACGATGCACTGTTGGTCATCGAAAAACAGCAGTGACCTTCGGCTCTGGGAATTTGCGGCGATGGGCGCGTGAAGCAGATTTGCCAATCGGCGTCCGTCAATAAACTGATCGACGTTGGACGTTTTGATTTTTTGTTTTCGTGATGCGTCAAAACGAACAACCACGGCTCGGATATCTTTCAACCCAGAAAGGATCTCAACGTTAGCAACGACATCCGCGTCAACCAGATTGGCGCGAACGGCTTCGAGCAGTGATTCTGCGTACGCGTTCATCACGTCATCGTCAGCAGGAATCACGGCTTGCGACTTTGATCCTCGCCGCGTGAAGTCGAGGTCGTACCGCACAACATCAGTAATATACTCACGATCCCAGTCATCGATTTCAAAGTAATCGAAGACCGCGTCATCAAGTGTCTCAAATCCGTCGTCATCGCCAGACTTGGCTCGCTGGTCATACTCGCGTATCAAAGCGGTGCAGTCAGATTTCGATTGCGGGATTCGGATGGGCAATCTCGTGAGGTCGTTTTGCTCGACGATTTGCTTATCGATCCCAAAGCGTGTTGAGGTCAGAAAGAAACAATATGCTGCAAGCGATGAATTGATGTACGCCGTGATTGTCTTTTGGTGAAAATCAGCAACTTCTGATAGTGGCACTCCAAAATACGTGCGTGAATAAGCGAGATCATTTTTGCAAAGGCTTGCAACTAAGCGATCGTTCTCAAGGCTCTGCTTGAAAAGACAGAGATTCGCGCGGTAGATGCTTTCGGAACGGGAATGCTCCAAGTGCTGGTAGCTCATCTTTGGCAGATTAACTACCGAAAGCGACCATCTTTCAAAATCCCCTCCTTCGAGCATGGGCATTTTCCGAATTTCGTTCGGTACAGCAGTCGCTTGATTGCCACGAATAAACCCTTGTCGAAGTCCGGTTCCCAATTGAGCTAAATAATCAGCGAGCGTTCCAAAATCAGAATGCAGTCTCGACACAATCGCCAGATCACGTGCCGAGCCAAACGACGCCATCTTCAACAGGTAATCACACGAATTGAGTTTGCGAATCGGTAAACGGTGTGACTTCTCCGCATTGAGGTCGATCATGCCGTGCTGCCGAAAAGAATCGCTACGTTCAGCGGAGACAAACAACAGACTGTCGGTAGCTTCTGACTCCGTGTTCTCAGCAATAAAAATGATCGCCGGTTGTTTCGCCGACGGGAACAGCCCTTTGTCATGCAACGATGACAGATTGATTAGCTCGCGTGCTGCGAACGAACGATACAAACCACGCTGCGCCCTGAGTGACTGCGGTTCCTGGCTAAAGAAGTTCTTTGCGTCAATGATTAGTCCTATCCGGGCGTTCGCGGTGGCAAAGTCACGGCTGCGCCAAATGAACGCTTGGTCGACTGGAGATCGGTAGGGCAATTCGATGGGCGGTTCCTGGCGATTGCAATAGTCGATGTGCGAACGCAAACTCTGCTGGCGATTCGAACGACTTCCCAGAGGTTTGTTCCAGGGCGGGTTGCCAACAACAATCGAAAACTCTTTAAGTTTGAACTCGTCGTGAGCGGAATACGTTTCGTCCTCAAACGCATCGGACACGAAAAGGTTGCGCTCCTTCAAACTGCGGCGGAACTTCAACTGCTTGACGGATGAAGGTGAGGGGTCGAGTTCAAACGCTGTCAAGCAGAGCGAGAAGGCAGCGATTTCGATCGCTGTTTCTTCCAAGTCAACGCCAAAAAGCTGATGCTCCAAAACGTCTCGAACCAAGGTCCGTGTCAGTTTCTCACCCGCACTGATACGTCTCGCCACAAGACGCCGAAACGCTTCGACAAGAAAAACTCCTGACCCACATGCCAAGTCCAAAACTTTGGGCTTATCGGGTAGCGGAGCATCGAACAAGGCATCGTCAAATACCTGCGTGAACACAAGATCGACAAGATTGACCGGAGTGTAGTGGGTACCGCGATTTGCTGCCAATTCCTGATTGTCTGCGTAGACGAAACGCTCGTAAATTGAACTGATGAGTTCGATCGGAATCACTTCAAAATCGTAACGCCAGAAGTCAAGCGACTGCTGGCCGCTGGTCAGGTCTTCGCGGGCGACGATTCGCCGAGCGATATCGAGATGCTCTTTCGTGAACGTGTAGGTGTCCTGGTCTGATTTTGATTTTGGTGGTGGTGGGAACAAATCGCCGTTGAACGCATCACGCATGCGCTCGAAGAAGATGCGTGTTTCATCGGTGTCTTCCAGGACTTCGCGGAACTCTGTCCCGGCCAAGCCCTTGAACAACTCACGCGGCAGCACTCCACGGGCTTCCAGATACGCGGTGAACATCGTTCTCAGCATCAATCGGTGTGATGCAAGCGAGGGGCATCCCTGCTTGACCAGCATTTCGCCTGCTTTGGCAAGGTCTTCGGCAAGCTTAGTATCGATGCGTTCGGATTTCTTGATTCGCGATCCTGGCGTCGTGTTCCAGAATTGACCACTTTCCAAGCTGATCCGATCAAGTTCAAACTGCCGCAGTCGCTCCAAGTCATCAGTTGCGGCACGGAGCAATTCAGCCGGATGTGCACCCTCCCCCACCGATTCCACCGGAGGCTTGTAGGCATTCAGAACCTGAATCGTACTCGGGGTGACAATCCAGAGCATCCGCCCAAGACCGTGGTTCCATGCAGTGCGGTGCCACGCTCGAACTTGCTCGGCAGTCGGATCGGCAGCGAGGCTCTTGAAATAGATGCACGGCGCACCGCCGAGTTCAAAAACATCCGTGACACCCAGCTTCTTAGAATCGATGATGGCGGCGTACCGAAACCGACGGTCTGAATGTGCGGGATCGGATCGCAAATCCTCTGCGTTGTAGAATCCGCCTGCTTCACCCAAGCCGTCAACGCCGCCATGGTCGAAACCAAGTTCTTCGACGACTCGGCGGTATTCGGCGGTGACTTCACTGGTGGACACAGGTTAACGTGCTGACGTTGAAAGTGTTCGTTTTCGTGACGGAATGGTTGCGCAGCTAAACCGCCATGATGGCGTTTGAGTGCGAATGGCCGTTTCAGACGCTCGTTTGACGAGAACCATCGCACTAGACACCTCGATTATCTGCACGCGGGTGGACACGTTTGGTCTTCGCGACGCCAGAACGCGAGCTTCGTCAGTATCTGAAGAACATCATACAGAAATTTCGCTCGAACGGTCATTTCGCGGAATTGGGTTGCGTCGCCCAACCGCGTCGATACGATCACCTCGTAGCGTGACAACCAATTGTTTTTCCAGACTGCCAAACGAAAACCCCGTTATTTGTTGATGCGGTCGAGAGGACTCGAACCTCCACGGGATTAACTCCCACTAGGCCCTCAACCTTACCAGGTACCCAAAAAACAGGGCTAGAACACGGGGGAAACGGCGATTTTGATGCGATCGCCGAACGGATGCACCTACGGATGCACCAGATCGCCGAGAGCAGCGGACGGTCGACCGCTTCGGTCTTGCTCGATGCTATCGCCGAAACGTTCGGGACCGATGCCGTTGGCCGGTTGCTCGATGCGATGGAGACACAAGCCGAAGCGGCTCCGCAATGACCACTACGCCCAGGAAAAGTACCCGGGTCCTTCCGAGGGGGGTGGGGCCTATGGGGTCATCACAGCCCCCCCAACGTTTGGGCAGTTAGTCTGTCCGTCCGAGACCAAACATGAACACCCAACCCGCCAAAACCGCCGCAAAGCCGCTAAATCGCCGTGTAACAGCCTACGTCACGATCGAGCCATTGTGCCCCTCGTGTGATTCGAGCGACCTGAAGCGAACCAGGACCGCCAAGAACGGCGATGGCAGCGTTACCAAGACATTCGTTTGCGTGGCTTGCGATCAAAGAATCAAGATCACTTTCGAGTGATTGCCCCCCAGTGCAGTGGCGACCGATCTAAAAGCACGTGATTTGTCGGACGAAACTATACAGCCCTTGACGCGTTGCCCCAGCGAAGACGATTCCGCCGCATCGAAGCCAGTTTTGAATGAAAACAACCTCCCTCAACAGCTCTCGTGGAAGCAACTTGAGGAAGTGTCCAACATGCCGAGTCCTGTCACAGAATATTTGCAATTGTTGAGCGACACCTATGGATACCCACTCGCACCGACCGAGCTTGAACTTGCTTTCCTGCTCACTCGCTGGCAGAACCTGCCGCAGCACATCCGCCAGAGCATCATGACGCTGGTGCGGTCGGTGGAAGTGACATCGGAAGTCCGCACACACGAAGGGCTTTAAACGCACT
>JBDNIG010000635.1:0-10450 GCA_041688415.1 Rhodopirellula sp.
ACCGCCGAATTGTCAAACCACGCATCATTGGTCAACGTCACGATGACCTGGGGCAGCGAACTTGGATCGCGTTTCCAGAGGGTTCGCATGTGATTGACGGCAATGCGTTCCACGGCGGATTCAATGCACAAGTTGGGGAGCGCCCTCAGTTTGCCAACTTCGAAAACGGTCGGGCCCACGCCAGCGTCGAGCCCCAATCCGGGTGGCACGAAGTCCTTGAGCCAGGGAATCGACTTGATCAACGGGATGTACTCGCCGAACATGACCAGGTGGTTCTTGGCATAAGTCTCGCGAACGTGTCCATCGGGATCCACCAGGACCACGCCGCTGTACTGTTTCGCACCCGCACCGTACCGAACCACCCCACAGCCACCGATGATCGCGGGCGGAGGGAACGGGGTGCCGCTCGACATTGCCGCCTGGAGGTCTTGATTGCGACGGGTAAAATCGTCCTGCGACTGCGTGATAATCCGGCGCATTTGAGCCACGCTCAGTGACGGACCTTGTCCCTCACCGGCAAGTTCTGCGGGCACCGCGAGATCTTCTTCGGCGATATACCAGGGCTGACCACCGGACAGCATGGATTCGGGCCACACCACCACGTCGACGGGCGTCGCACTCCGCGAGACCGCTGAAATGGATTGACGGGCGAACTCGGAAAAAATCTCCTGTTCACGGCTCAAGTCCTGTTGATATTCCGTTTGCTCATCGCGTCCAATCAGCATCCATGTCGCGCCAGAATCTCGCGTTGGGTAGGCCAGTGTGACGACCCCGTAAAAATGCGCCGCGACGACTGCGACGAGGGCGATGGGCAATGACGTTTGCCAACTCGCGCAGAGCCCAACCCAACGGTTGGCAGGATGCGAGCCCGGGATCGCGGCGCGGCGCTGCACGCACCACCGCCATCCATCGGCGGCGGCAACGCTGGTTAGGACGAGCACGAAACTCACGCCGTAGGTGCCAAATAAATCGACCATTTGGATGATGGTCGGTGTCGACATGCCCGCGAGTGAATGACCGAGCATCAACACGGAGATACCGGTTGCGAAATAATTGCGAACCCACTCACCTCCGACCCACAGCACCGCCGCGACCAGCGAAGTTGGCACGCGTGCTCGCCATGTCGCCCAGATTTCTGTTCCCCAAATTTCGGGGCGTGGCTTGGTTGCATCGACACCTGGGCGAGGATCGCCGATACCGGACCAACGCCGCAGCAACACGACGAACAGCAGCGGGTAGATCGCCAAGTAAGCTGCCAACGCCAACAGCGGAAACACCATCAACGGATGGGCGTAGCGAAGTCCTTGCAGCGACACCAGGTAGTACGCGAAGAACGACACGTAGACGGCGAGTCGACCCGACTGCGGTGACGTGCGAGCCCAGCCGATCAGGGGCGAAAGGGCAATGAACGCGAGTGGCCAGAGATCAAAACCGGGGCCGGTCAGATACAGCAGCACCACGGTGGCGACCGCAACAGCCCACGGGCGACTCCTTCGTAACTTCATTGCAAAACATCCGTGTTTTCACTGAGGGAAGCCGATCAAAAGGTGATTGCGAACGCTCGACTCGATGCGTTGATCGGTAATGTATTCCAAGTAGTCATGCTCGACGCCAACGAATCGCGCGGCGTTGAATTGGTGGACGCGAAACTCGTGATCGGGCAATCGATTGAGCCCGCGGATGCCGGTATAGCCCAAAGCTGGATTCTTGTTGTCGAATCGCGTGAACCGGTACAAGTTCAGATAGGCGTCGCGACTGTTATACACTAAATCAAAGTGGTTGATTTGGCTGTACGCCCGGTTCCGGGTGGTGATTAAGCAATCGTTGCGGATCGCGGGCACCGCCAAGGTGAGGTTCACCGGAGAAACTGGATGTGCGGCGATCGGCAAGCCGCATCCGTCGATCGCACCGCCGCCGACGAGGTGCAACGCTCCGAGTGCCACGCGACCTCCGAAGCTGAAACCAATGATCGAAACCGGCGTTTGTGGGTCCATTTGTTGCAGGAACCGCGCCAGATGAAACGCGTGTTCGTCGGCCCGGTGAGCTTTGATACGGACGTCGCGAATGGGGCCCGCGATTTGATCGGCGGGCCAAGCCCAGATGACGAATCTTATTGCCGGCGCATTGTTCCAGGGCAAGATGGTTTGTTCGTACGTCTGCAAACCACGACGAATGGCCTTGTCCAGTGACGAGCGATTGCCATGCACGAAGATCACGACGGGACGGCGGATGCCGTCGGGATCAGGGGCGAGAAAGGCGGATGCCGACGAAGTCTGCCAGCGCCCGCCCGCGACTCGTTTGCGTACATCGAGTGAATCAACACTGCAATTTCGCGAGCCGAGTCGGCGACTGCTGACCATCCAGACCTGATCTTGGGCGCGGTTATCGAATTCCGCGGTGGGCGTCGACTCCAAACGCCGTCCGGCCACCGCGGCTGACTGGAGTTCCGCGGCCGGTTGGATCGCCGATTCGGCTGGCAGCGCCGTCGGCGCGACGGCGGAAGAGTACGCGGGCACAATGGATTGCGCGTTGGCTAAGCATCCGAAAAAAACGAGTGCACACGCGGTCGTGACACAACGAAACGAATCAACGGACAGCATGAATTTGCTCGGGTTTGTAGCGGCAGCGAAGGATCGATCAGTGTAATCCAAAGCTGCGGTGCGACAATCGAGGAAGTGCGGTAGATCGTTCGCGGAGTGACCAATTGGGCACTCGCTAAGATTCTTGATGCGTTTCCATCTCGGTATCTTGTTGCTCGGATTCCGTTGAGTTCATCCGCACGGTAACGACGGTGAATACAAAGCAAACGCCGCAAATTGATAGCGATTTTCGTTTAGTTTCGCGATCAACGAGGCGTCGCTGTCGTGCTCCCCCGTGCCACCAGACAAGTAATCGATGCTCACGACGCTGGCTACCGCTGCGGAAATTGAGTCCGAAATTGAGTCCGTCGTTGCCGCTAGGAATGGGAGTGGGGCAACGATTGGGTCTGACTCCGCCGCCAAGGCGACGTCGCGGAGCGTATTCAGGTCCAGCGTCTCGCTGCGTCCGTCCGACCGAACCGAGTGTTGACGACGTAATTGCAACTCAGACTCGCTGGCGGATGTCGGACCATCGCGCTGCGCCGACGATTGCGGCGATGGCAACAATGACATCGTCATGAAGGTATCCGGTTGAACATGCCCCGAGAGTGCTTGCTTGGCTAAAGAAGGCGCATCGATGAGGCGTCGATTCCCTTCCTCGGTGAAATAGTGAAACTCGTCAGCAGCTTTTTTGCCCGCCGACATTAATCCAATTGTATCGGAAATTCCCGCAGAATGTTCGGGCTGGGATCCCGCTGATGCCAGTGACAGAGTACCGCGGTGCTCGCTCGCAGTCCGCAGGCTCGAAGCAATTCTGTCTCGCGGTCCCTGCGGGTCACCCGGATTGCCAAACACCTGGGACGTTGTCACGGGTTTGACGGGGTCGTTGATGTTCGCGTCGGCACCATCACCCTCAGTGAGCGTCGCTTCGGCAGTAGCGTTATCGAGCTTGCTGGCGGGGCAGCAAGGCAGGAAATCCGGTGGCAACCACGACTGATCTCCAGTCAGGGCTGCATCGACACCACCTGGCACGCTGAGGTCGGGTGCTGCCGTCTCAACGGGAGCTGCCGCCTCAACGGGTGCTGGCGTCTCAACGGGAGATGCCGTCTCAACTCGCTCGATGACCGACGGCGCGTCGATATCTGGTTCGCCACCACCGATGACGTACGAACCCATGTTGAGGTCGCCAGCCATCAGTTTGCGAGTTTCCAGCAGCTCGAGGACGCCGCGGATCTTCCGCGTTTCCTTCCGCTTTCGCGTGCGACTCATTGTTCTCAGAGTGAACTTCACGACCTAACCTCCTTGTGGTCACCTGCCAGGCATGCGAGCTGTCGGTTGAATCGAACTTGGCTTCGCCATAATGAGCCGAATGCCGTCAGGCTCCGGGGTGGTGGGTTAACCCGACCGGTTACGCCTCTCGGCTCATTCGGTCGCCGACCAGCATGCTTCGACGAGTTTGCGGTTGGTTTGATTTTTTGCAATAGCTGATCGAGCAATTTGCTGTGAAGTTGCAGGTATCTCCGAAAACCGGCGTTCAGCGGTGCTTTTCGAACCGCTAGGGATTGCATCTCGATCGCGTTGGTGAGGTCCTTGACGGCCAAATCGAGCTTCCCACGCTGCTGTTTGACAACGCTCAAGTTGTGCAGCACTCCGGCCAGACGGCTGAACAATTGCGGGTCACCGGCACCGGTCGCGATCAGCTCGCTCAACGAATGTTGGGCTCGCTCAAACGCGACTTCGGCATCAGCAACATCGTCGTCGGCATTGCGACTGAACAGCATTTGGCCGTGATTGTTGTGAGCGATAGCCAGTTGCTGTTGCACAACACGATCATCCGCGTGGGCGCTGAGCACGTGCTGAAATACTTCGATCGACGAGGTTGATAGTTCGATGGCTTCGGGAAATTGCTGCTCTTTGGCGAGCAGGTTTGCCAAATTGTTCTGCGCGACGGCAAGTTGGCAATCCGGAGATAGCGATGCAAAGTCGCCGCTCGACTCGACCGTGCGAGCGATGCTCCAGTCGCGACCGCGTGGTGGATCGCGAAGATGTTCATCGCAAGCCGCGATGTTTTCGCGAAAGAGTTTTTCAGCGCGAGCTGGATCGGTGTCTAGGATCAATCCTGCCAGGGTGTTTCGGCATTCAATCATCGGCAATTGCAGGCCCGCAAATTCGGGGGCATCGCGAACCATTTGCGTGAGTTTGGTTTGCGTGATCGTCATTCGGTCAATCGCGAGGTCTTGTTCCCCACATTCCCACAACAATTTTGCATAATTAGTTTGCGTGGTCGCCCACTGTGGCAACATTGGGGACGCGTCACCGGGCATGGCAAGGGCACGGTGCTGCAACTCACTGGCCTGTTCGTAGAGTGTTTTTGCATCCTGGTAGCGACCGTTCTGTTTTTGCAGGGCGGCGAGATTATGCAAGCAGAGTGCATGATCGGCTGCAATTTTCGGATCGTTTTGGTGGTCTCGCCCGAGGACTGCGAACTGATCGATGGCTAGCTGATCGATGGCTAGCTGATAGTGTTGCTCGGCAAGTTTGGGATTGCCCAGTTTCGAATCGATGGCACCGAGCAAAAAGTGTATTTTTGCCGCCTCGACGGCGAACGAGGGATTCCCGTCGGCATAGCGCAGAAAATCGGTGGCGAATTGCTGGGATTCAAGTAGCATCTCGCGCAGCAACGTCTGCCCACCGGGCAGTTCCGGAAGTCTGGAGATCGCCAATCCGTTGAAGCGGTCAAAGAAACCGAAGGCGGAATCGAGATGCACGTGTGCGATTTTCGCCTGCCGCTCCGCTTCGCGGCTGTGTTGTGAAACGAGCATGGTGGCGACGGTCAGGCCAACGAGGGCGAAAACGAGCACTGAGAGCGTCAGGAGCACCATCCGGCGATGGCGGATCGCCCAGCGAAACGCCAAATCAACTTTTCCCGGTCGACGCGCCAAAGTCGGCAGCCCGTCCAAGTAGCGGCGGAGATCGTTTGCCATGTCACCCGCCGTGGCATATCGCTCGTCCTTGGATTTCGCGATCGCTTTGAGCACGATGGTTTCGAGATCCGTTTCAATTTTTGGATTGAGTCGCCGTGGCGATGGCGGTTGCTGTGATTCGACCGCGCGCATGAGCCGTTCCCGGCAGGAGGCCGAGAAAGCCGGTTGCAGGGTCAGCATTTCGTACAGCGTGATGCCGAGCGAATAAATATCCGTTCGATGGTCAACGGCTTGGGGACGGCCACCGATCTGCTCGGGGCTCATGTAACGAGCCGTCCCGACCGCACTGCCTTCGGCCGTCAGATTACCGATCCCTCGGCAGCGTGCCAGTCCGAAATCAGCCACCCAGATTTTCCCCGTCGCATCAATGAGCAGATTCGAGGGTTTGATGTCACGGTGAACCACCCCCTGTTCGTGGGCATAATCCAGTGCCTCGGCGACATCGACGAACAATCCAACGATCGACCGGATACTTTCGCGATCACGCACCGACTGCACCGTGCTGCCATGTTCTTTGACGGCGCGCGAGGTCGCTGCCTCGGCGAAATGGTGGGTGTTCCCCGTCGCTGGAGTATCGTCCGTCGCTGCCGCATCCCCCGCCGCTGGATCTCCGGTATCGCCAATGCGCATTTCCGCGGTCGGCTCTGCGGCGGCCCGTTTCGCCTCGGCGCGTCTCAGGTCCGAGAGTTTCTCCGCCCGCTGCTGCTGGGCTGCGTTGGCTTGCAGCGCCGACATCGTTTGTTCGAGCGTGTCGCCGTCGATCAGTTGCATGCTGTAATAATGCACGCCGCGTTCACAGCCAACGGCGTAGACGGGAACGATGTGAGGATGATGCAACGAAGCGGCGGCTTGGGCTTCGTTTCGGAATCTCGCGACCTGTTGTTGATCGAGCACCGCCGCGAACGGCAGCGTTTTGATCGCGACGCTCCGCCGCAGTGAGATCTGAGTGGCCTCGTAAACAATGCCCATGCCGCCACGACCGACTTCACGATGCAGCTCATAATCGCCGAGCGTTGCAGCCGACAGGGGCGATGGAGGGGGCCGCACGGTCGAGGCCGCCTCACTAGCCGACGATTTTCCGGCCGACGATTCACTAGCCGACGTTGCCGCGATGGCGGGTGACATGCCAGCATCGGCGATCGAAGATTCACTCATGATCCGGGGCCCTCCATTGCCTCGCGAAGTACTAAAATGCCGTCAGTACGATGGTGATTTCACGGTGGAACGGTAGATTCGTCACCGCGACCTCATCAAGATAGAGTTTTTCGCGGATTAGGCAAACGGATTTTGGTGCAAAGCACCGCAATGGCTCGCCATCGGGCTCGTTGCATCGCTGATAAAACAAGCGAGAAAATCACCTTTTTGACGGACACCCCGACTCAGTGGCCTCCTGGGAACCGCATTAATGCTGTTTTTGCATGCGGTTGTTTCGCGATCCGCTCTCGCGTTGCAGTACAATAGCGTTTTGATCTTTTTAAACCTCATTTCCAGGTTCTATTCGTCATGCGTGTCAAGCGACTCGTTCAGCCCGCGTTGATATTGTTGGCGATACTCAGTTGGTGTACCGCGTCTGCCGCCCAGGGCATTGCGTTGCCGGTGCAGGTGCGTTCACCGGACAGTCGATTCCGAGTGACGGTCGATTTGACGGACCAGGGGCAGCCAGCTTTTGAGTTACGCGATCGTGACCGGACGCTGGTCACGGGCACCCTCGGTCTGGAGTTCGCCGATTCGGCGAGACTCGACCAGCACGTCAAGGTGGTCGGCGTGAAACGCCATCAGCACCGCGAATCCTATTCGATCGCGGTCGGCAAGGCGTCTTCGGCGACCGACCAGCACCGTGAACTGGTGGTTTTGTTGCGTGAAGAGGCGGCACCCCAGCGAGAATTCGAGGTGGCGTTTCGCGTCTTCGATGATGGCATCGCCTTTCGCTATCAGATGCCCGCCCAGAAATCGACCACTCCGTTTGTCTTGCTCGATGAGCACACGCAGTTGTCGTTTCCCGGCGATCCGGTTACCCACCGGCTGCCCCTGAAGGGTTTCACGACGTCCTATGAGGACTATTACGAGACGAGTGAGGTTTCTCAGATCGATGCGGGTGACCTGATTGGCTTGCCGCTGCTGATCGAGCATCCCACCGGCGTGTGGATGGCCGTGACCGAAGCGGATTTGACGGACTATGCGGGCATGTACGTGTCCGTTGTCGATCATCTTGCCGGCACGTTTGCATCGCGGTTGTCGCCGCTTCCTGGCCGCGAAGATGGCGCCAAAGTCATCGGCTCGGGCGAGTTTCAGTCGCCGTGGCGAGTGATCATGATCGCGGACGACCCAGGACGTCTGATCGAATCAAACATCGTATTTCATCTGAACGATCCAACCGCGATCGAGGACACCGCGTGGATCCAACCGGGCAAGACCACGTTTCCGTGGTGGAACCACTATGTTCTGAAAGACGTCGATTTTGAGCCGGGCGTCAATACCGCGACAATGAAGCATTACATCGATTTCTGTGCCGAGGAGGGCATCCCCTATCACTCGCTCGATGGTTTGGGTATCGCTTGGTATGGTGGCCCGATTCGTCCCAACGGTCCGACCGACGTGACCACCGCGGCACCGTCGATTGATATGCCGGAGCTGTTGCGGTACGCGAAGGAAAAGGGGGTTCGCTTGCGACTGTGGATGCACTGGAAGGCGCTGAAGCCGCAGCTCGACGAAGCCTTTGCACTCTACGAGCAGTGGGGCATCGAAGGTGTGATGATTGATTTCATGAATCGCGACGACCAGGAGATGGTCCGTTGGTACCATGAGGTCGCCAAGAAAGCGGCTCAGCATCATCTGACCGTAACGTGGCACGGTACGTATAAGCCGACCGGGATGGAGCGGACCTGGCCGAACGTGCTCAGCTATGAAGCGGTGTTGAACCAGGAATACAACAAGTGGGAGCGTGCGGGTAGCTTGGGGACACCGCCGACGCACAATCTCAACGTCGCTTTCATTCGAATGTTGGCTGGGCCGCTGGATTACCATCAGGGTGGGATGCGCAACGAGCTGCCCGCCAACCGTCACTTGCAAAGCGTCGCACCGCCCGTTCAAGGTACCCGGTGCCATCAATTGGCGATGTATGTGGTGTACCAAAACCACCTGCCGATGATGGCCGATTATCCTGCCGCCTACCGAGGCCAGGCTGGATTGGACTTTCTCGTCGATGTGCCGGCGACTTGGGACGAGACCCACGTGCTGCACGCGGAAATGGGCAAGTGCTTGGTGATCGCACGACGCAGCGGCACGGCTTGGTACATCGGCGGTATGACGGGGGGCGAACCGCGGACGCTCGAACTGCCCTTGGAATTTCTCGGCGAGGGATCGTTCCACGGCGACGTCTATACGGACGCCCCCCCGCGCGGTCCGACGGCTGTCAATCATAGTGAGCAGACATTATCATCTGCGGATACGTTTAAAATCACGATGCCCGCCGCGGGCGGCTTCGCGGCACGGTTTGGTAGATAACGGAAAGACGTTGGTGGGTTGCCGAGTTTATTCGCCGTTTCGGCATTAGCGGGCGGTTGATTAGGTAACCCGATTAAATCGATAGCCCGCGAACGCTGCGAGAATGGCAGCGGCGTGATTTGAAAGTAGCAAAGCGACAGACTTGGTTCAGTTCCTTTAATTTTCCCTGAGAGTTCTCAACATGCGTTCCACAATCCGTTCCTTCACCCGCCTCGGTTCCCTTCTCTGCTTGATGGTCACCGCAGGAATTTTATCCTCGGTTTGCCATGCCGCCGAAGCGGAGTCGACACCCAAATCCGATGTCATCCGGCTGGGCATCATCGGACTGGACACCTCCCATGCTCCCGCACTTATCAAAACATTCAACAATCCAAAGCCCGCCAATGAGGTCTTCTCTGGATTCCGTGTGGTGGCGGCCTACCCGTTTGGCAGTCAAAAGATTGAGTCCAGTGCCAGCCGAATTCCCAAGTACACCGCCGATGTTGAAAAACAAGGTGTGAAGATCGTTGATTCGATTGAGGAACTCCTCGCTGAGGTCGACTGCGTGTGTTTGGAAACGAACGACGGTAATCTGCACCTGGAACAGGCACTGCAGGTTTTTCGTGCATCCAAGCCGGTTTTCATCGACAAGCCGGTCGGATCGAACTTAGCGGAGACGATTGCGATTTTCCGCGCCGCCGAGCATTACCAGGTACCGATGTTTTCCGCATCCTCGCTGCGGTACACCCCCGGGGCGCAAGCGATCCGAGGCGGCAAGGTGGGACGGGTTCTCGGCTGCAGCACCTATAGCCCCTGCTCGCTCGAACCATCGCACGTGGATCTGTTCTGGTACGGCATCCATGGTGTCGAGTCGCTTTTCACCTGCATGGGGACGGGGTGTCAATCGGTTCAGCACATTTCGACCGACACGTGCCAATTCGCAACCGGGACCTGGGACGACGGCCGGATCGGAACCTTTCGGGGCATTCAAGCGGGACGCACCGGATACGGCGGCACCGCGTTCGGCGAAAAGAGCATCGCCGAAATCGGAAGTTATGGCGGCTACAAACCACTGTTTGTGGAAATCGCGAAGTTCTTCCATACCCACGAGTCGCCGATCGCTGCGGACGAGACGATCCAGATCTATGCGTTCATGCAAGCCGCCTTCGCGAGCAAGCAGGCGGACGGTGCATCGGTTCAGATCGCGGACGTCATGAAGGCCGCGTCCGCCGACGCAACGGAGTTGCTCGCTGGTAAACTCGGCCAGTAAGAATCAAGCGGCTCTTCTTTGCCGTGTTTCGCTCCGCGAACGCAACATTCGCGAAACGAAAAGGCGACGAGTGGACCGTGGATTTCGTCGTGTTCGCGATGTTTGCGGGCGAATGATAACCCGACGCGTCAGCG
>JBDNIG010000636.1:0-7144 GCA_041688415.1 Rhodopirellula sp.
GAGATTCTCGAAATCATTCGCAAACGCACACAGCGTCCGCATGATCGCAGCCGGATTCCAACCTGCCTTGTACTCGATCCGCTCCCCTTCCACGGTTCGTTGTCGCAGCAAGTCCTCGATGTTGATGGGAAGTTCAGGCATCGTCATCCTCGCTTTTCGCAACCGCTTTTTGCAATTCTTTTAGCGTGACACCTTTGTTCGTTTTCCAGTCTTCCCGTCCATTGGCTGATCGCCCCTGGATCACCCCCGCCGCCGTTGATGGTGACGAGAAGGTGTAGTTTTCAACAAAACCCAGTTTGTTCCCCCGACTTTCGACCACACCCTGTTCGATTAGGTCGTTTCGCAACGACGACATAAAGGAAGGGATGGTATTAGTTTTCTCTGCGACCATTTCTGAACCCGATACCACCACGAATCCTTTGGCGTCCTCATAGCCGGTCGCCGTGATTCCCTTGGCTTTGATGTACAGCATTTCGCCAGGTTGCGGTTTCGTGCTGGATGATGTCTTTTCAAAGACGCTCAGGCCCAGCAGGGGAAAGATGCTCAGCATGTCCAGCAGGAAACACTCCACGTCTGCCGTTTCTACCTCTGACAGCGTCGGTGGCAGCGACGAACCAGCGTTGTCCAGTTTGCTCTGCTTGGCTGCTTTGGCGAGCTCCAGAAGTCGCGATTCTAAGTATTTGACGTGGGCCTTATTCAGGCTGCTATCCTTCGTGACAAAGAACACAGCCCAGTCCCAAAATTCCTTCTTGCTGTAGTGCTGATTGAGTCGACTTTTGACCGGGTCACCTTCGCCGATGTAGATCACCGGCAACGCACTGTCTTCAGACGTGCCGACCAGCACGTAGATGCCGGTGCGGTCAAACTCGGGGCGATTGGCCGCCTGCTTGTATCCCGTACGTTTGAAAACGATACCGACGCCTGTCCAATTGGTTCGCTCCACCAGTCTCAAGCCGTCGGGATCGCCGCTGGGGACGAAGACACGAATGGAATAAGGTCGCATTGGTTGATCAGGCATAGGTTATGTCCTCTGCGACGGTCATGATGGAACGTGTCGTAAGCTCGGACTGAGATCGGGACTGCGATGGCGGGTTGGATGTGTCTTTAGGCTGCATGAAAATCCCACTGGGTTCGTTTATTCTTGTTCTCTCGCTCTCGTCAGGCTCACGCCCCGGTAGCTCGGGACTTGAGCTTCTCGTACAGCCCCAGTTGATTCAGCATCAGCCCTTTCAGGCTTTCGCGGACATCCGACGAGTTCAACGCTCTCGTGCTCAGGTCAGCCTGCACATCCATCGCGTCGATAATCGCGTCCATTATTGTTTTGGTCAGATCGGGCGAGCTCGCAAATTGTTCTTTTGAGTTGTTGGCAGCTTGTTGCTGCAGGACTGCCGATTCCAACACCTTCTCATTGAGCGTCGTCGCATGAGACAACTGGTCTCCGTCGGTTGTGTCCGTTCCGTAGATTTCATTCAGTTTTGAAATGATCTCGGTCAGATACGCTTTCTCTTTTTCACGCACTGCACCGCTACCGATCTCGGTCATCGGGTTCAGCTTGGGAGCTTCGTCGCCCGACAGACCCAGATTCCGCTTGCCGCGGTTGTTCAGTTTGTGGTGCGTCAGTGTGACTTCGGACAAGTCCACGCCTTCACGCTCGCGACCGAACTTCAGCAGTCGGACGAGGTACTTGAAGAAGATGGCCCGCTTCTCGAAGTCGGTATTTCCATAGTCGAAGATCTGAGACAAGAACGTGTAGGCCCGCAGGTACGTCGAGGTGTCGCTGCGGAACAGAACCAGAGCATCCATCGTGTCTTTGGCCGCCTGAATCGCTTTCTCGTCTTTGTGCTCGACGGCTTCGGCATGAGCTGCTTTGGCGGCGGCGAACTTTTTCAGCAGTCGATCGGCAACCGGCGTGATCGCAGTCTCCAGTTGTTTCTGCTTCGAGCTCGGATCGAGCACGACGTTCACCACACGATCGATCTCGTATTCGTCGTAGTAGCCCAACGCATCCAATTTCGTTCGCAGGTCGAGGATGATGTTCGGGTCGGTTACGTCGGAGAGCTGGGCCGTCGTGAAATAGATCTTGAACGCGTCGAGGACTTCGCTTGGCTCATTGACGAAATCGAGCACGAAAGTGTTGTCCTTGCCGGGGTAACAGCGATTGAGCCGTGAGAGCGTCTGTACGGCCTGAATGCCTGCCAGTCGCTTGTCGACGTACATGCCACAGAGCAGCGGCTGATCGAATCCAGTTTGAAACTTGTTGGCGACCAGCAGAATCTGGAACTGGTCATCTTTAAAGGCCTCGGCAATGTTGCGGCCCTTCAAACCCGAGTTCAGTTCCGAGCTAGTTTCCTTGAACGGGTCCGGTCCCGATTCCTTGTCGCTGACTTCGCCGGAAAACGCGACCAGTGTCTTGAGCGGATAACCTTTCTCGTTGATGTACTTGTTGATCGCCAGCTGCCAGCGAACCGCTTCGAGTCGGCTGCTGGTCACCACCATCGCTTTGGCCCGGCCTTCGAGCAGCGGGCCGACTGTTTCGCGGAAGTGCTCGACAACGATCTGCACTTTTTGAGCGATGTTGTACGGGTGCAGGCGGACCCAGCTCATCAACCCTTTGACGGCGGTACTGCGTTCGACTTCGGAGTCGCCGAACTCCTTGCCAGCGTTGGCAAGCTTAAACGCCAGCTTGTAGGACGTGTAATTCTTCAGCACGTCCAGGATAAAACCTTCTTCGATCGCCTGCCGCATCGAATACACATGGAACGGTGCGGGCAGGTTGTCTTCCGATGGCGGTTGCGTCGGATTGGGGCGACGACCGAACAGCTCCAGCGTTTTGGCTTTCGGTGTGGCGGTGAAGGCAACGTACGTGACCCCGGCATCGGCGGCACGGGAGGTCATTTGTGCAGCCAGGATGTCTTCGCTGCTGATCGTCCCACCGTCGTCGAGGTCCTGTTGTTCTTCGGCGGACAGCACCATCTTCAGCTTCGTCGCCGCTTCACCGGTCTGCGAGCTATGGGCTTCGTCCGCGATCACCGCAAACCGTTTGCCCTGTGTCGCCGCCAGTTCTCGCACGGCCTTCAACGCGTGTGGAAACGTCTGGATCGTGCAGACCACAATCTTCTTGTCACCGGACAGAGCTTCAGCCAGCTCGGCACTCTTGCTGCCTTGGTCACCCTTGATCGTGGCGACAACACCGGCGGTTCGCTCGAAACCGTAGATCGCATCCTGCAGTTGTCCGTCGATCACGCGGCGGTCAGACACGACCAGCACGGTATCAAAAACCTTCTTATTGCTCGCGTCGTGCAGATCGGCCAGGAAGTGAGCGGACCACGCGATCGAATTCGTCTTACCAGAACCTGCCGAATGCTGAACCAGATACTTTTCACCGGCACCTTCTGCCAGGACCGCCTGCCGCAGTTTGCGGGTGGCGTCGAGCTGGTGGTAGCGAGGAAAGATCAGCTTGGTGATCTGCTTCTTCTCATTCTTCTCAGCCACCATGTAGCGGCCGAGGATTTCCAGCCAGCCGTCACGCTCCCAGACCTGTTCCCAGAGGTAAGAGGTGCGGTATCCATCGGGATTGAGCGGATTGCCTGCCGCTCCGTTGTCCCCCAGATCAAATGGCAGAAAGTCGGTGGCCAGTCCCGCCAGCTTCGTGGTCATCTTCACGCGGCTACTGCTGACCGCAAAGTGAACCAAGGCACCTGACTGGAAAGCCAAAAGTGGTTCCGCAGCCTGCCCTTTCGGTTGCGGGTTGCGGTCCTTCTTGTACTGATAGACTGCGTCGTCGATGCTTTGCGTGTTGTCCGTCTTGATTTCGATCGTGGCGACTGGGATGCCGTTGAGGAATAGAACCAGGTCGATGCTGTTCTCGTTATGCAGCGAGTAACGCACTTGCCGAACGACTCGCATTCGATTGGCCGCGTACCGCTGCATGATGTCGGGGTTCATCGCCAGAGCTGGTTTGAACTGAGCCAGCCGCAGCGGCTTGCGAAGTCCCAGCACATCGAACCCGTTACGAATGACGTGCAGCGTACCACTCTGGTTGAGCGAGTCACGCAGTCGCTTCAGCAGGGTCGCTTCGGCCGCCGCCCCGTGGTTCTTTGAGATCGTCTCCCAGGCATCGGGGTCGGTCTGTTTCACCCAGTCCAGCACATCCGATGGAAACAGGGCGAGCCGACGATCGTAAGCAGCAGCGTCCTTTTCGGCGTACAGCCAGTCGTGAGCCGCGAGGTGGTCGCAGATGTCGTTTTCAAATTCGATTTCGTTGTGAAGTGCCACTGGTGCCTCTATCGCTCAAAAGTGCTGACGAGGCACCTGTTTTGCGTCATTTTCGGTACGGTTATGCAACAATTAAACGCAGAAACCCTGTAAATCACGATGTTCTCTTGTTGGTTTATGCGTCGTTTTGCGTCGTTCACTTTCTGTCTCGTCCAGGTTCCACTAAGTCGTTTGTGTCTCGTTTTGATGCGAATAAGAGACACAAACCGGATTGCGTCTCGCCGATGAGACACAAATCGCTACAGGATCTTCCTGCCTTCAGCCTGATTGACCAGTTCGGCGAACGCCAAAATAGCGGGTCGACTGCCCCTGGGTTTGCGAACGGTGATCAGAACATCTGCGTCCTTCAGCTTCTTGATGATCGTCGTCGACGTCGGTTTCGGAATCGGTCTGTTTCACCACGTCCAGCACATCCGAGGGAAATGGGGCAAGTCGACGGTCATATCCTGCCGCACCTGCCATAGAGTAAGGCCAACCGTGAAATGCGAGGTGGTCGCAGATCCCTTCCTCGAAACGGATTTCGGCATGTAAGTTCATGTGGATTTGTTCTTGTCGCGTATGGTGGCCCTGTACGTCTGTCGGGGATCGGTGGGGCGATCGGGAATCGTTAGGCGGATAACATCAGCCTGAACTAACGGGACGATATAGGATCTTCGGACGTGTTCTTGTGTTCGATTCAGATAGGCAGCAACCTCGGCGATTGACATCTCCCGCCACTTCAGCAACGCAACCACCGCATCCAATGCCAAGTCCGTTTTCCCCTTACCCCCCAAGGTCGTGATCAGGTCTCGGATTTCCGACGGTAGCTCGGTGTCTTGCTCGCTGGATTTGCCATCGAGCTCCCTGGATTTGGAGTCTTGCTCCCTGGATTTGCGGTCAAGCTCCCTGGATTTGGCATTCTCGGCCGACTCCGGGGGCCAATTGGCCATAGCTCGTGAGGTGGGCACATAGTACGTATTCGCTGCCTGGCCTCGCTTCTCCAGCAACCCCTGGTCACACAGCCTCCGCAGGTGCCTGCTAGCCCCCAGCGTATCGCAACCTCGGTTCAATTCACGGTACGTACGGTTTTCAATTGAACCGGCCTCCCGAGCCGAGATCATCGCCTTCATTTCATCCTCGCTTAAACCCACTTCGCCAAAGCCCTTGAGCCAATCTAAATCCTCCTGCGTTAGGAAGTGGTGGAACAACAAGGTTGCGGAAAATGTGTTGCCAGTCCGATCAGACTTGAGCCGGGGTGCCGACAGATCTCGCTCCTCCATCAAGTCACGCATGACTCGGATACCGCTGCCTTTCGTTTCGGCCAGCTTCACGTCATGCAACACCGCGGCAATTTTGGGATTCCGGGTTTCTGAACCCGGCTCCCCCAGACGCTCGTCGTTCTTAATCGAGAATCCTGGATTCAGAACTTCCAACCGGTTGGAGTAACGGATGATCTGGATCGAGCCATGCACCCGATAGTCTCGGTGCATGGCGGCGTTGGCGACCACTTCACGCACGACGCGATCAGGCAGTCGCGACGTCTCTTTGCCCTGCACCTCGCCGGCAGGCAACGAGAATGCTTTGGGCAAGTCATCCATGATTGCGGCACGAGACCGCTGGATGGCTCGGATCAGTGGCGAGCGAATCTCCACCGTGTCAAACCGTCGATCAGGATCTTCAATCCATTCCGTCCCCGCGATGCGGATGTAGTCGATCCGCATCATGGGGAACAAACGACGCAACGCTACCGGCTTGCCGAACAGAAGCACCCCGGCCACCGTTGGTTTCAGTTCACCGTTCTCGCGATCAACCGCCCCGAGTGCCTCCAGTAACTCGTCACGTTTCCATTTCAGCTCTTCCGCTTCGGGGTCAACTTGTTCTCGAAGCTGCCGGTAGTGGTCGATGGCTTCATCGTCGAGATCATCCAGGCGAGCATTTGACATGATCTGCTCGTCATACGTCTTGCCGTCTCGACTGCTGTAGAAAACAACCAAATCATCTTCGGTACATCGCTGGTCCGTCGAGCCAATCCGCCTGCGAGCACTCTTGGGCAGTTGTTTGTTCTTGAAGTAGACGGGCTTCTCATGGGCTCCGACTTCAGCGATGAAGACCACAACGACGTTCTTTCCGCCAACCGATTCGACCACAATCTTCGGACGGATAACGGTATTGAACATCACGGCACATTGGCTCGCGATATCCATCTGAAGTTTGTCTGGGTCAGGAACGCCAACGACTTCGTAAACGGGCCAAAACGAATCCGAGACGGGAGCCACACCAAGGATCAAGTAGCCGCCACCAAGGCCAGGTTCATTGGCGAACGCACAGACCGTCTCCATGATCGATTCGCCCAGTTGCGACGATGTTTTCGCCTCAATGGCCGCATGCTCGTCGAGCGTATTGAGTTCTTCGATGAGTTCGCTTGCCGATTTCATAGCGTCACCTGCCGTGCAAATTCACGAACGTCGATCTTGCCGGTGACGGCGGCGGAGATGAGGGCGGTGCGGCGTTCGTGGAGAAGGTTGATGGCTCGTTCCGCTTCCGCAACGAGTGAGTCAAACTTCCACGTTCGCTGTTCAATGAACATCGCAATTTCCTGTTGTTCAGCAATAGAAGGAAACGCAATTTTACGGCTGGAAGTAACTGAAAGCGGCATCCGTGACCGCGTAGTTCCCGTGGACATCAGCCCCGCATCAGTTGGAGCACCTATGGTTAGCTGGGCAGACGTGAAGGACGTAAGAACTCGCTCAGGATCGAGCCTGTACCGAAAACAATCCGCCTTAACCATCGCTGGTTCGATTCCATTTGGAGCGACACAAGCTCGCCCAACGGCATTCTTGGCGTCGCCTAGCCCTCAATCAAGCGAACGTCGATTGCAAAATTCATAAGA
>JBDNIG010000092.1:0-16933 GCA_041688415.1 Rhodopirellula sp.
CGCTTTGACGTCCATACGCCGAGCGGCAGCTTTCGCATCAACGACGTATTGCGACTGCGCAGCTACACACCACTTCAAATGCAACGCTTGATCGCCGCCAGCGGCAAGTGGGAATGCGTCGCCACGCACGACTTTTGCTACGATATCGACGAACCGGTCAAGGTGGATGCCGCGAGCGAAGATGTTGTTTACGTGCTCCGTCGTTGTTAAAACTTGCCTGCTTGATTCCATCCGGCTGGAATCCTTCGCCGCTTCCCGTAGCAATTCAAGTCGGTTTACGATTCGAAGTTTTGGCTTGTGATTGCCTGCTGGATTTGTTACCGATGACAATGTGCGATCCGCTCGCATCGACGGGACAGCAAATCATCCGCAAGCCTTTTGAAAAACATGAAGATCGCTCTCGCTTTCTCTGGCGGTGGGGTACGCGCTACGGTGTTTCATCTGGGCGTTCTGGCTCGCCTGGCGCGGCAAGACTTGCTCGGCAATGTCAAAATCGTTTCCAGTGTTTCGGGAGGCAGTTTGGCAGCGGGGCTTGTGTTTGCCTCGGCGGGGTACCGGTGGCCGGACAGTTCTGAATACCTGCATGATGTTGTCCCACGGGTGCTGTCCCTGTTAACGACGCGGAATCTGCAGTGGTCTTTTGCCCTTCAATCTTTCCTCTTGCCGTGGCGTCTTGCCTCGGGCCGAGCGTCGGTTTTGGGGGACGCGATTGAACGCCAGTGGGGAATTCAGGGTTCGCTGGCCGATTTGCCGGAAACGCCACAATGGATCATCAATGCAACCTGTTACCAAACCGGAAAGAATTGGCGATTTCAACGCGACCTGATGGGCGACTACCAAACCAAATACATTACCCAACCAGATTTTCGCTTGTCCCATGCCTTGGCCGCCTCTGCCGCTGTTCCGGGGTTGATCGGCCCACTGATGCTTCGCGCTAAACGTTATCAGTGGCGCGAATATCGCGACGACGAATGGCAGTCGATTGCGCCCAAGTACAAACGCCGTTCCTTGCAAACGTGTCTTCTTCAGGGCCGCATGAACGGACGGTTCCAGAAGACATCGCGTTCAACTACTTGCAAAAGCCGATCCGTCGCCGCGGGTGCTCGCGCTGCTGGGCATCCTTCAGAAACAGGCTGCCGAGATCCAAAATCTGCAAATTGAGATTCAGTGGCTCAAGAAAACTGCCACGTGCCCCAAGAAGAAACCCAGCCGGATGCTCAATCCCCTCGCGGCCGGGAGAACGAAGATGGCTCGAAGAAAAAGCGGGCGTTTGCACGCGCATGATGTCAAGCGGGATGAGTTTTTGGCGGTTCTTGATCACCCTCACCTGGCGCTGCATAATAATCTGTCGGAAAACAACGTTCGAGAATACGCGACGCTGAGGAAGATCCGCGGTGGCGCCCAGAGCGCGAAGGGACGTCGGTGTCGCGACACGTTGGCGAGTTTGAAAAAACTTGGCTTGAGCTTTCAACACTACCTGCACGATCGGATTCGCGGCCGTGGCGAGATATCCGTAAAACTTTTAATCTCATGAATCAATTCGTATTGACCCTTGTTCTGGTCACTCCCGTTCTGTGCTCGTCGGCGCTCGCCGACGATGCAATCAACCCTCCCAACGTCCTGTTCATCGCCATTGATGATTTAAATGACTGGGTTGGTTTTCTCGACGGGCATCCTCAGGCCCTGACGCCGAACATGGATCGATTGGCTCAGCGCGGTATCGTGTTCACCAATGCACATTGTTCTTCTCCGGCTTGCAATCCGTCCCGCGCGGCCGTGTTCAGCGGTCGAATGCCGTGGCAAACTGGAGTGTGGTCAAACAAGGACAAGAAACTGTTCGCACAACAACCGAACATCCATGTGTTGCCCGATTCCTTTCGCGATGCAGGTTATGAAACCTACGGCACGGGAAAGCTCATGCACTCTGGCGCGGCGGCCAATCAACGATTGTTCGAGCATCACTTTGATGTTGAGCAACGATGGAGCCCATTCACGCGTGAGCAAGTTCGCTACACCTCGGACGAACTTCCTTCCAAAGGGAGCGAATTTCCAAAGCATGTTGTCCATTGGAACGGCCAAGACATCAACCTGCCGCTCAACGGAATGCCGTCGGACCGTAACCCGGATAAGTCCGTAGGCGAATCGTTTGACTGGGGGCCGCTGGATGTTGACGATGCCGACATGGGTGACTCTGAGATCACGGACTGGGCGATCGAGCAACTTGGAAACATTGCCAAGCGAGGCGGCAGCAAACCGTTCTTTCTGGGTGTCGGATACTACCGGCCACACATCCCGCTGTTTGCACCGGCAAAGTACTTTCAGCGTTTTGAGGGGGTTCAGGTGGAGCTGCCGTCGGTGCGAAAGAACGACCTTGCTGACCTCAGTGAATCGGGGAAACAATGGGCGATCGAAGCCGACACCGCCGGGTTGCACGCAACGGTTGTGAAGCACGGTCAATGGCGAGAAGCGGTCAAAGCGTACCTGGCCTGCACGACGTTCGTCGACGCTCAAGTTGGCAGACTGCTCGAGACGCTCGACTCCGGGAGCCTCGGAGACAACACACTCATCGTTCTTTGGAGCGACCATGGCTGGCATCTCGGTGAGAAGCAACACTGGGGCAAGTGGACCGGCTGGGAACGATCGACACGTGTGCCGCTGGTCATTGTTCCTCCCAAAAATCGACGCAGAGAATTCGCCAAGGCCGGTTCACGTTGTGATGTTCCGGTCAGCTTGATCGATCTGTTTCCGACCTTGGTCGAGATGTGCCGATTGAAGGCTCCCGATGGACTCGACGGCGAGAGCTTGGCCGCGTTGCTGCGGCGCCCCAAGAGTCGAAGCGAACGAGTTGCCGTAACAGTATTCAACACCGGCAACGTCAGTGTCCGCGATGCTCGCTGGCGAATGCTGCGATACGAGGACGGCAGCCAGGAGTTGTATGATGTGCGGAGCGATCCTCACGAATGGACGAATTTAGCGGGCGACACCGAATACGACGAGCCGATAAAAAAACTGAGTCGGGAAATACCGGCCGAGGCATTGTCGAACCGCTGAGTCACTGGTTCGTCGAACTGGCCCATGCGGGCGTGCCGAACCAGTCGTCCATTTCCTTGAGAAACGGAGCGACAGTCTCCGGCGGTTCCGCGATGTGGCCGCGGTCGCCCGATTCGACGATCCAAGTATCGAGCGCGGCGCGCAAGCGAGTCAGAGCGATCTGATGTTCCAGCACGTCCGAGTGGGCGAGATTGGTGATCTCGTTTGGATCGGTCTTGATGTCGAACAGCATTTCGTCGGGGAATGGCTGCATCAACGCCAAAGGCGCGCCGCTGAGTTTGCCTTCAGCTTTGAGTCGTCGCATCAGCGGTTTGACCAGAAAACACTTTTCCTTGTATCGGTTCAGCGTCTCAAAACCGGTGCCGGGCGTATAGTTGCGGATGTAATGGTAACGCTGATCGTGGACCGAACGCATTCGCACGCTGGTTTCGTCGATGCGGTCGCGAGCGGCAAAAGCAAACGTTCGCGGCGGATCGGATTCCGCGCCGGCAAATACACGACTTTGCATGCCCAGCGGTCGGGGGACCCCCGCAATTGAGAGCGTCGTCGCGGTCATGTCGAGCAAGCTGACCACGCGATCGCTGACCGTGCCAGGCGATTCTTGCTGAGTGAGGAACGGGTGGTTTTTAGAATCTCGCACGATCACGGGAACTCGCAAGCCTTGATCGAAAGGCCAGTGAATCCCTCTCGCGGTCAGTCGTCCGTTGTCCGAAAAGAAGATGACGATGGTGTCATCATCTAAACCGTCCGCTTTGAGTTGCTGCAAAATCTTACCAATTCGAACGTCGGCGCCACTGATTGAGTTCAGGTAGCGCGCCCATTCCTCTCGAACGACTTTGTGATCGGGATAGTAGGGCGGCGGCGTGACGTTTTCGGCTGTAGCGACTTGTGGATGCCATTCTTCGCCGACCCATTTGACGCGATCTTTCTCGGCCGACTTGCGATCGTAAATGTCGTACTCGGCTTCGGGCATGTTGACCTGCGCAAAGAATGGTTGATTCTGTTTTAGGTCATCCCAATCGGCGGTGTCATAGAGCTTGCCTTCATTGACGAAGTTCAGATCCAGCTTTCCCGTGCCGATCTCTTCGTCGCCCAGGTGCGTGAGGTTGGCAGTGTAGTAGCCAGCGTCCTTGAGTCGCAGGGTGAGAGGTCGGATGCCGTCAGGCAAGCGAAAATCGTCGTCACGATGTGAGCGCATGTTGTGCGTATCGGTCGTTGTTTGATACATGCCGACCATGAAGCAGGATCGGCTGGGCGCGCAAACGGGCGACGTCGAAAACGCATTTTTATAACGGATGCCGGACGCAGCGAGCGCATCAAGATTCGGCGTCGCGACGTTCTTCTGTCCATAGCAGCCAAGGTCGTTGGAGAAGTTTTCGCCAACGATCCATAAAATATTGGGACGGGATTGCTCAGCCCAACCACTAGCGGGGGCCGTGACGAGACAAAACAGCGCGGCGACGAGACGAAATCTTGAAATGTTCATGGTCCAGAAACAACAGAATGAGGGTGATAATCAGGATGGCTGAGATGACCAACGCCGCACGAATTGGATGAGCTAGACGCGTAACCCGCTGAGCAACAAGCGTCATTTTAACAAGCTTTCCAAGCAAGACGCACCACGTGTAGCGAAAATCACGCCGAAGAAGATTCAACAAGAGCATTCTCACGGATGAGCCAAAAAAGCCGCGTTTTCGCTCTTCGAACGTTCCGGAAAGCGTTGTCGATGATGCCGGCTAAACCTAATTCGGTCCGCAATCATTTCAGCGAATCCGCTGCAATGTCCTTAGTGATCGCTAGTTTGATCGTCTCAGGCTTGCTCACCGCACTCCCCCCGGTTCAACACTCCTAGCTTCTTGGCTTGATTGAGTTCATGACGGTTTCGGCGTGTTCACGATGCTGACGAATTTCTACGAGTGCCGTTTCCAGCGTGTTCGCCAAATCTCCTGATGCGAGCTGGCTAAGAACCTTCAATGTCGCTTCCTGTTGCAGATGCGATGCAATTAACATTCCGATAAACGATGCGTCAAACTCGTATCCTTTATATTGCTGCAATTCATGGCGAGCGGATCTATCGAGTTCAGCGGCGATCTCGTGATGGATATTGAGCCACGGTGAGTGGCTCAGACGATTCCTGCGTAGTTCTTGCTCGCTCATGGTGCTCCGATCGATTGCATCGCGGGTCGCGTCGGCAGCCTGTTCGGCCCGATCAGCCAATCGGTCGACTCGATTTTCAACACGATCGCCTAAGTTCTCCAGCGGTGTGCGAACGCCATCGCGATCTCGGGCCGCATCCCGGCGGGCTTCCGTGGTTGTCTCGTCGCTATGTTGTGCTGATTGGCGGCGATCACGAACGTCCGGACGACGCTCGGAGTTTGCATCGATAGACGATGTGGCGAGATCCGCTGGAGCGAATTTCGCCAGTTGTTCAGCGAGCTTCCGATGCGCGCGGGAGATCGTGTTGGCGAGCTCCTTGACCGCCGGCGTTTGCGTGCGACTGACGCCGAATTGTGCTAGCTCAACAATCGACTGTTGGTCGGTTCTCGCCCACGAAGCGATCTGCGCGTTGAGTGAGTTACCGACGTTCCCCCCCGCACTTTCCGGCCTCGAGTCGCGGCGACTATCGCTGTCATCAACGTCAACGTCAACATCGACTTCGCCTGAACCGGCTTGCACGCCCGTCCCGCCAGCTTGCACGTCGATGCCTTGACCGAACGCGGGCATGGCGAGCGTGCCAGAGAGAAACGCTACGGGAAATACGTTCGCAAATTTGGCAATGGAATTCATGAGATTCTTCTTTGAGGTTTGAGAACCTATCCGAGAACCTCGAAAAGGCCCGCGGCCAGCGCCGTCTCAGGTTCCCGAACCGGTTCCTGGTAAGGGACTGTCGTCGCGACTGCTGCTGTCATTGCAACTGCTGTTCCAGAAACGCGGTCTTTCGATGGACGGAAGCCGCTACTGCTCGCCTGAATCCGACTCGGGTTTGCGAAACTTCCGTTTGGCGGCCGCAACGATGCTTCTCGATGCCCCCTCGGTGCGATCCAAGGCGTTCGCAATGAACGGGATCTCTTGAGCGATCAAGGCGAGGCCAACAATCGCAAGAAAGCCTCCTGGGCCGGGTAGCCAACCAATGCCCAAGCCCACGACCACCAGGGCCGCGCCAGCGGCAAAGCTGATGATTCTCCCCGCACTCCAACGCGTTCCCCGCCGTGCTCGACGATCGTCGACATACTGCCGAAAGCGTTTCCCAGGGGCACCACTACGCAACTCGCGAAAGTCATCCTTGATCGTCTGCAGCATCCCAATTTGCCTCCCCAATCCAGTCGACGAGAAATTTCAACACTCGACGACTAGCAAATACTGTGCCGGTGAGCTCGTGCGCAAGGATCGTTTAGGAGATCACCCCACACTTGGTCGGCGAAAAGTGGCACCAATGATCACGCGGTTGATCGAGCTTCGGAACGACGTCTCCTTCACTCCCACGTTGAACGCGCAGTAACTTCCATTTGGCACGTCCTTTGCGTTTGCAATGGGCTTTGATACTTCACTCCCCATCAAGAAAGGTCAATCCGATGACGAAACCACAAGTTGGCGACAAGCTAAAATGCAAAGAATGCGGCATGGAGGTCGAGGTCAAGACTGCGTGCAAATGCGCGGATCACGACCCTAAGTTCGAATGCTGCGGGAAGCCTCTGGAAAAAGTATAGCGCAGCACCCGGCATGCCAGCGGATTGTTCTGATAGTTCGAGTCGCGGCATCGGCGATTGCGTTGTTTACAATCGAAACGTTAAGTACGTGCGGAAAAGAGTGTTCGAAAATACGCGGCGTCTTGACGTCCGGCTGGAATGCTCGGAATGTCATTGTCGGTAAAGCGAACGATTCCGTTGGCCGTCTCGCGACGGAAATTATAACGTCGTGCTGCTCTTGAGCACCGGTATCAATAGAGCCATGACGACGGCGAGGACCATGATCGCCATGATCAGCAGCATGATGGGCTCTAGCAATCGCACGAAGAGATCGAGCCGCCGGAACGTTCGCTTCTCCAGTGAATCGGCAATTTCCGGTAGGACTCGGTCGAGCGAATTACTTTCTTCACCGACGCGAATCATCTCGACGACCGCCATCGGAAAGTACCCCGAATCACCAAAGGGTTTCGCCAGGCTTTCGCCGGCTCGAATGTTTTCGGTCGCGTCGCCGATCGATTGACTGAGCAAGCGATTACCGGTCGCACTACGGCTGATATCGAGTGACTTCAGAATCGGCACACCATTTCCCAGCAGGGTTCCCAGCACGCGGCAAAACCTCGCCACCGAGAGGTTCATCAGAATGTCGCCGAGCACGGGGATCTTTAGCTTCCATCGATCCAGACGATCTTTGCCCGCGTCGGTTTGCAGGTGCATGCGAATCGCAATCACGGCGACAACCAATCCCAAGATGATAAACACGCCGTAGGTCTGCAGCGAGTGACTGAACACGAGCAACCATTCGGTGACCATGGGCATTTCGCCTTTCTTGCGTAGTCGATCAAACAGCATGTCAAATTTCGGCACGAAGAAAACGAGCAACCCGCTGACGACGACCGTCCCGACGACAAATAGAAAGACGGGGTACGCCATCGCGCTGACGGTGCGCCCTTTGAGGTCCTCTTGCAGTTCGGTGAACACACCCACGCGGTCAAGTGCATCTTCGAGAAAGCCTCCCTCGGTGCCGGCCCGGACCATGTTGACGGCCATGTCACTGAACACGCCTGGGTAGCGTGCCATCGAATCACCGAGCGTCTCACCTTCCTCGACGCGACCCTTGATCTCTGCCATCACCTCGCCGAGCACCGGTTCGGCGGATTGGTTACCGAGCAACGTCAAGGACCGAATCATCGGCACGCCACTGCGCAGCAGGGACGCGAGTTGACTGTAGAAGGTCACCATCACCTGCCCTTTGACCTTCTTTTTGCCGCCTGAAAAAAGCGATCGTCCGGCACCAGCCTGCTCGGTAATTTTGACCGGAAAAAGGTCCTTGCCCGACAACAGCATCGACGCTTCACGTGAAGTGGCAGCTTCGATCGAGCCCGTGATACTTTTACCGGCAAGGTCGCGTGCGGTGTACTGGAAGAAAGGCATGAAAAGGAGCGTTCAGACGAAAGAGGGTTCAGGGAAGAATGAGGGTTCAGAAGAACGAAGGGTTCAGGAATATTGAGGCCTGAATCTTTTCTGAACCCTCCTTTTTGCTGAACCCTTTCTAGAGTGCTTCGCCTTTGGTGATGCGGAGGACTTCATCGACGCTGGTCACACCGACGAGCGTTTTGTCCCAGGCATCCATCCGCAGGGTGCGCATGCCCTCGGCGACGGCGGCGCGACGAATGTCCCAACTGCTGGCGCGTTCTTGAGCGAGTTCCCGGATCGCTTCGCTCGTGACGAGCAGTTCGTAGATACCGAGGCGTCCCGAGTAGCCCACGTTTCGGCATTCACGGCAACCAACGCTGCGGTATAGTGGTCGACCTTCGAGTTCGGCAAACGGGAAATCCTTGGGGAGTTCTGATTCGTCCGGCTGGTACGACTCCTTGCAATGCGGACAGAGTCGCCGCAGCAGTCGCTGGGCCATGACGGCCTCGACCGTTCCTGCCACCAGGAATGGTTCGACGCCCATGTCGACCATCCGCGTGAAGGCACCGGCGGCGTCGTTGGTGTGGAGCGTGCTAAAAACGAGGTGCCCGGTCAGCGACGCCTGCGTGGCGTTCTCAGCGGTTTCCAAGTCTCGAATTTCACCGACCAGCACCACATCGGGGTCGTGCCGCAAGATACTCCGCAGTGATGCCGAAAAGGTCAATCCAATCTTCGCGTGGACTTGGATTTGGTTGATACCATCGAGTTGGTACTCGACGGGGTCTTCCGTCGTGATGATTTTGTTTTGCGGGCTGCGGATTTCCAGCAGGCTGCTATAGAGCGTCGTCGTTTTACCGCTACCGGTTGGACCGGTCACCAAGATGATGCCGTGCGGCATGCGGATCAAACCGCTGAATCGCTCATAAATCGCTTTGGACATTCCGAGCCCCTGCAGATCGAAGACCATCGAAGACTTGTCGAGCACCCGCATGACGAGGCCTTCACCGTGGATCATCGGGATCACGCTCAAGCGAATGTCGACTTCGCGGCCGTGGACGCGCAATCGGATCCGCCCGTCCTGCGGCAACCGCTTCTCGGCGATGTTCAGCCGCGCCATGATTTTTAGGCGGCTGATGATCGCGGCTTGGAACCGATTGATCTCCGGCGGCACCGGTTGCGGGTGCAGGATCCCGTCGATGCGGTAGCGAACGACGAGGCCATCGGACTGCGACTCGATGTGAATATCACTGGCGCGCGTATCGACAGCTTCGGTCAAGATTTCGTTGACCAACCGCACCACGGAGGCTTCCTGAGCCATCTCGCTGAGTTCACTGCCATCGGTCTCGATGCTCTCGAGCAGTTCGATCTCTTCATCGCCGGCGGCGGCGACGAGCCCCTCGATCGTCTCGCTACCGACGCCGAGGTGTTTTTTGACCAGACGGTTGATTTCGGAGCGTTCCGCAACGACTGGCGTGACCGTCTTGCCGGTCGCGGCGCAGGCTTCGTCGAGCGGGTAGAGATCGAAGGGGTCCGCCGTCGCGACGCGCAATTCGCCATCGGCCCATCCGATCGGAAAGAGCGCATGGCGATAGATCAGTTTTTGCGGGAAACCCTCGAGCGCCGACAGGTCAATTTCGAACGTGCGCAGATCGACGAAATCGAGGCCGACTTCATCCGCAATCGCCGTCAGCGCTTCGCGGGCCGAGACGTAACCGAGCGAGACGGCCGTGTCGACGATGGTCGACGGATCGCCATTGCGACTTTGTTCGAGTTGTTGCGGCGTCAACAAACCGCGTCTCTGCAATATTTCCGCTGCGTGCATAATCATCGTCCGCGCCCCCTCCTCGTGTACCGCCTCCAGAGCCACCGCCCCCGGATCCTCCACCGCCAGCACCACCGCGGGTGCTGCTGCTGCTACCACCACGACCTCGACCACGACCACTAGCGCGTCCGCTGCTATCACCGCCACCGCCAAACCGCGAGCGAAAGAACTCGATCCGGCTTTGGATTGCTTCGGGGGAACTTGATGACGAGGCACCACTGGCACCACTGGAACTACTCGATGACGACGGGCTATTGGTCGAACTGGACTTGGTCGCTGAAGCGGTCGCGGTGGTGGGTGTTTTTCCAGTCACGGATTGGAGGGCTTGCAGCATGATCTCGGGCCGGACGCTGCCCCCCATCGCAATGACTTCGACTTTTTCTTCGGACTCGAGTCCTCGTTGATCGAGTGTCTCGACCAGATCGCGAACCGCCTGCAGATCTTGTGGAATCGCGGTGACGACGAGCGAATTGCTTCGGGAATCCACCGCAACAATGATTTTGGTGGCTTCGCTCTTGGGTTTGGGTTCGCCCCCGCGGCCGCCCCCGCCGCCCCGCAGTGCCTTGATGATGTCTTGAGGGTTGGGTCCGCCACGACCGCCACCGTCACCACCGCCTTTTTTGTCATCATCGATTTTTTCCGCGAACACCGCCGTGACGATTTTCGCGACCTCCGCGGCCTCCTGATAGACGACCGGAATCAAGGCGGGGCGAGCGATCGTTTGAATGATCTCGGGACTCTCCTCAACATCGATTTCCTTGAGCACCATGCGGATGAAATCCATATCCGACGGAGGTGCTTGAACGATCAACGCATTCAGCCGGTTGTCCGGGACAATGTTGACGCTGCCGCGACTCGTCAGGATCGTCCGCGTTTCGGATTCAGTGCCGCCACCGCCACCCCCCATGCCCAAAAGCCCACCGAGCATCCCACCGCCAAGTCCGCCCACGACCGATTCGGTCAACGAACCGGCAGAACCGCTCGCGTCGGCACCGCCGAGCACCCCGGCCACCATTTCCGCGGCCACGTCCGCTTTGAGATATCGCAGCCAAAATAGGGTCGGCAGGGCCGATGCGTTCGCTGACTCGGTGCTCATCGAAGCGATGAGCTGTTCGATCATGTCAAGTGCGCGCTGATCACGAGACGCGATGACGAGTCCCGCGGGAGTCATTTGAATGATGATATCATCGCCGGAGTAGTCCGTTTCGGGTGCCGCGGCCGGTTCGGAGGGAACGGCAGCGGAGTTTTGCCAAACGAGTGTTCGGAACGCTGTCGCAGCCGAGTTGTTCGTGTCGAGCAAATCAGGCTGCTCGTCCGATTCGATTCGGCGAGGTTCTTTCGCGCGTTCCGGCGGATCCGATCGATCGCCACGATCCGAGGATGGGGACGGCGTGATGACGCGGATCCGGTTGGTTCGGCCGGTCAGCGGCCACAGGGTCTCAATCTGTTTCAGTGTATCGTTGGCGGCGGAGCCAGTTAACGGCAGAATCCGCACGTTCTCACCCAAACCGCCCGCCAACGGGTCGTTCTCGAGTTCGGCAATCAATCGCTTGACCGATTCGACCTGATCCGCGGTGCCCCGCACCCACAGACGCCCCGTCGCCGGATCACCATCGACCACGGGCGCATTGCCCCCGCCACTTTCCGTGACGCCGAAAAACTTGTTGATGGTCAGGAGCGCCTGCGCGGGTTCAAGGCGCTTGAGATCGATGATTGTGAAATCTCGACCGCTGCCCTCGAGTTCGGCAATCGTATTGCGGATCTTGTCCTGCATCTCCGGGCGGCCGAACGCGATAATCGCGCCGCGATTGGCGTCCATCGCCAGCCGTGCTTCGGGCGTGCCAGCGATCATCGTTTGCAACACGTCGTAGACTGTCTGCAGATTGGCCGATGCGACCTGGTGAGTCCGCAGCTCGGGGGAGGCGACTTTTTCATCAGTCGCCTGGCCGGCGTTGGGCATCTCCCGGTCCGCTTTTTCGATCACACTGTTGAGCAGATCCAACTTGGATTGGCTGCCGGTCGCGAAAATACGATCGCCGTAGATCGAAACGGAAAGACGAATGTCATCACTGGAGTTGCTGCCAGGTTCCAATCCGAGCAACGGGCGGGCGATTTCGAGTACCTCGTCGGCCGATCGATGTTGCAAGGTGATCTCGACCACACTGGATTGAGCCTTGGTGGCGGCATCGAGTACCTCATTGATGACTCGCAACTTGCTCACCGTTTCGGTCACGATGACTTGACGCGCACTGGCGAGCACGTTGATCCGGCCCCACGGACCAATCACCTGGGACAATTCCTCGCGAGCCTGTTCGGGCGTGATCGCTCCGAGCGGAAAGACGCAGCGAACAATGTCACTGTTGCCGCGCTCGTCAAAAGCGTCGGGCGTGACGAGTTCGGCCATCTCGCTAATGAGCTTTTCCGCATTGTCAGCCTCCAAATCAACGAGCAACAGCATCCGGCCGCGACGGACCACCGCCCAGCCGCGATCGAGCAGCAAGCGGTTGATCAAATCCAACCCTTCCGAAACGGTGTACAGCTTGTTCGGGTCCGAGAAATTAACGGTCCCCGCCGGCACCGTGTCCATCTGCAGCGATAAATCAGATTGCTCGGCAAACCATCGAAGCACCTCGCCCCACGGGGCACCGGCGAAATTGAATTGCAACGCGTCGGGAGACGAAGTGGGGGGGGCGGGAGAGGGAGACTCGGGAGAGACAGATGTGTCGGTGTTGGGCGCAGCAGTTGCTGGCGGTTCCTGATCGGGGGCCTGTGCGAATGCAGGGGCATTGCTGCACGCGACGGCTAAAACCAGAAAACCGGTGAAAATCGGTTTGGCACAGCAAGTACGAGATGAGGGGGTGACGAGCATTTCGCGGGGCGATTTCAGAGAAGAGTGAAATGTTCAGCCCAGACGGGCGGTATGCGAGCTCACAGTTTAATCGATTCGCGGGAATTCCCTAGAAAAATCGGTAGCTCATCGTTTGAAACACCAATCTAGCGGTGAAGTTTCGCACAACTCGTACGTACACGACACGCGGTTCAACGACGATCAATCCTCCGAGAGGGTCTAAATCTCGATCCCGCCCGTCGTCAACACGAAGGTGACCAGCATGCACAGCCACACTAAATCGAGAAAGTGCCAGTACAAGGCGGCGAAATCGACGGGCCAGTGACGTTCATGGTCATAGCGACCCAGCGCGGTTCGCACGCCCACAATGCCCAGGGCCAACACACCACCGGCTACATGCAAAGCGTGTAAAAACGCCAACACCACGACCATTCCCGCGACGCCTTTGCCGGTCCCCCCACGTAGCGCAGGTCCACTGAGCAGTTCCAACATCGCCCGGTACTGGATCATGATGAACAGGACAGCCACAAGCGCCGCGACGGCCAACAAGCACGCCGTCAAAAACCGTTTGCTGCGCCGCACCGTCCGCGTCGCCGCATGCAGCACCCCACTGATCCCGATCAGACAAATCGTGCTGGTCAGAAAACTCGTCGGCAGCTCCACGGCCGTCTC
Source organism: Rhodopirellula sp. (assembly GCA_041688415.1). Taxonomy (GTDB): domain Bacteria; phylum Planctomycetota; class Planctomycetia; order Pirellulales; family Pirellulaceae; genus Rhodopirellula. Next base: position 13,493 of record JBDNIG010000092.1, read on the forward strand.
GGGATCGCCCTGCCGTGACTCCGCGTAGATGCCATAGAGCAACAGACTGGCTAGGAAAAAAACCAGCAACGTGCACAAGAATAACCAACCGCCTTGGTGGTAGCGGAGATCGGGCGGCAGGCGGGCAACGGAACTAGGCAAGGGTCAAGCTACCTATCGGGAGGTCGTGGCAAACCAAACCGTGGATCATCTCCACAACGATGGCTGAGTTCTATTCTGCGCCACCAAGCGGAAAATGAACAGATGCGAAAATTATCGTTGCTACAGATAGGACCGCCGCTGCGGACGAGGAACTTCGATCGACTCGCAGTATTCTCAATAAAGATCCATCTTCGCATCATCAGGCCGAATGTTGGCTGGCTTGATATCGAGATAGATGATGCCGATTAGTTTTAAATCGAGAACCGCAGCTTCGATTGCGGGCCAGTCGCCAGCGTCGAAAAGTTGCCGTGACTCGTCGATGCTTTCCGCAATTTGTTCAGGCGTGTAAGGGGATGCCCGATCGACATACGCTTTGCCAAAATCGAGCAGGTAGGGCGGTGACACGATGCCCATTTCGACGATCATCAATTCATGATCGAACGCGACCAACGTGGGGACGTCGAACGGGCCAATTCGATTTATTTTCTCCTCCGCGAGTCGCTGGTAGGCGTCACGCTCGTTCAAGTAGTTCCGTTCTCGCTCGAATGCTTTTACGGCGGTTTCTCGATCGGTTTCCCACACCGCCCCGTCTTGGCCGAAGCCAAGAGGATTTGCGTTCACTATGGCAATCGATCTCTCGTCCGCGTAAACTTGTGCACGTCTCCACAGTTGCTCAGGTGTGCCCATGATTCGTTCCGCTGATCCCAATGCCTATTCGTCAGACGTTCGCCTGTCGCTGCGTGTCGGCGATCACGTTTTTAACGTCGGTCAAGTTCTTCCCGATCGCTGCATGGTACGCGATCCGATTGATACGGAACCCGGGCCGGCCGAACTATCGATTTCGATTGATGGACGTGATCGGGTTAAGCAGGTCATCTTACCAAACGGAATTCAAGCTGGCGTTCGCGAAGTCCGGTTTTCCTAGCCGGAAGACTACTCGAGTTCGATCGCCAACACTTCCCCGTCCGTCGCGGACATCGTTCTGCGGCAATACAGCGTTCCATCGGCAAAGGCGGGCAGCGATCGATAGATGCCCGTCGGCAGTTCGGCTTCGTCAAGACTGCCGAACTCCTGTGGATCGGCCGCGGAGCCATACCAGGCGACCGCTGACACACTGAGCCAACGCTCCTTTCCCGGCACCGATCAAATGGGCGGTTCCAAAGCCGGGCTCTCTCCACGTGGCTTCGCCATCGGACCATCGCGCGCACAGTCAGCTCGCCCGTCCCGTAATCTTCTCGGCCGGTGATCGCATCGAGGAATCCATTGATGTGCACCGGAGTTACATAGTAACCGCTACCAGGGGCCATCCACACGAATAGAGAAGAATCATGCCAAGGCTTGCCACTGGTCGTGAGAAGACGGTAGACTACTGGTCAACTCATTCGCGTTATTCTGCGTTTGCGGCGGCATTCATTCCCTGGGTCAGCGGCATCGACCAAGCCTTACACGGCTAAGATTCGATTTTCCGGATTCGATTAGGTCAACGGGACTTTACGGGCATGGGGTACCACCATGAACGCGGTGAACGGTGTCGTCGCTAAACGCGGGTTCGTGATGCGAAAGGAAGCCGTGGTTAGAATGAGTCGATTCCTCCGTTCCGTTTTTTCGCCCTCGGTACACGTCAATGCTCCGCCCTTTATCTTTGTTCATGAATCTGTGCCGCATCCGCTCGATTGCTTCGCCATTGAGGTTGCTGGCAGTGGGTCTGGCTCTCACGTCGTTTTGGTCGCGAGTGGCTGATGCGCAAGTTCGCATCGGTACTTTTGCCGTCGATATCACGATCCCGCCCGGGCACCGCTGCATGGGGATACTGCCGATCAAGGCACAGCAGATTGATGATCCCTTGCAGGCTGTGGGGGTGGTGTTGCTAGGCGAGGAGGATCCGGTGGTCGTGGTCGCCTTAGATTGGTGTGAGGTACGCAACTCGGCGTATGATTTGTGGCGAGACAAACTCGCCGAAGCGGCTTCCACGACGCGCGAACGTGTCTTGGTATGTTCGCTGCACCAACACGACGCGCCCGTTACCGACAATCGAGCACAAGCATTGTTGGACGAAGTCGGTCTGTCGGGTGAACTGTTCGATGTCTCATTTCAAGCAGCTTGCATCAAAGATACGGCGAACGCGATCCGCCGCGCGGTCGAACAGGCGAAGCCGGTGACGCACATAGGAATCGGACAATCGAAAGTTGAAAAAATCGCTAGCAATCGGCGCGTCGAGCACGAGGACGGTTCGGTGCATTTCGACCGCTACAGTCGGTCGGAACCGGATTCGTATCAAGCGACCAGTGATCCAGGTGAAATCGATCCATGGATCAAGTCGATCAGCTTTTGGAATGGTGACCAGGAACTTGCGGTCTTGTCCTGCTATGCAACCCATCCCATGAGTGCTTATGGGCGGGGTGCCGTCAGCGCCGACTTCATTGGCCAAGCTCGGCGGCGACGACAAGTCGACACTCCCGATACAATGCAGATCTACTTGACGGGCTGTAGCGGAGATGTGACGGCCGGCAAGTACAACGACGGTTCCTTGGCCGCGCGAGGCATCTTGGCCGATCGACTCTATCGGGCCATGTCCGCTGCGGCGAGTCAAACGCAGCGCAGTGAAATTCACGAGTGGACGTTTCGCAAAGCGGAACTGACACTGCCGTTTCAGGATGGCGCCGAGTTCACGCGCGCAGCGATGACGGCGGTGCTGCGTGATTCCCAGGCGAAGACCGAGCAACGAATCTTAGCCGCAATGGGTCTGAGTTCATTGGAACGCGTTCAACGCGGCGAACCGATTGACGTGCCCTGTGTCGATCTCGGTGTCGCTCAGTTCGTCGTGCTGCCCGGTGAAGCCTTTGTCGGATACCAACTGATGGCACAGCGTTTGAAGCCGAAGTCGTTCGTGATGGTCAGTGGCTACGGCGAATGTTGGACGGGCTACATTCCCACCACGCGCGCCATGGCCGAAGGTTTTAACCATGGCTGGCGGTGGGTCGGTCCAGGCTGCGAACCGCTCGTCAAACGAGCATTGTCCGAAGTCCTCACGACTCCAGATGTCTCGGGGCCTTGAGCGGCATGGCCGAGTCGGGTTACCGCGTGAAGTCGCCGTTGCTCGCATCGATCTGGAAAGTAGTCGAGGACCGACGTTTTGAAATGGCGTGGGCAACCCATGAAACTCCAGTTATCATGGCCACGTCGAAACTCACAATTCGAGGTGATGCTTTGCTAAAACGGTTCACAACTCACCAGACATCCGTCGCGGGCGAATCCGCTCTCGGCGTCCACTCCGCCGTCTGCATCCACTCCGCCGTCTGC
>JBDNIG010000637.1:0-3286 GCA_041688415.1 Rhodopirellula sp.
AACTAGCGATCGCTGGTTGTTCTTTCAACTTGTTTTACCACCCATGCCGGGAGTCGATCATCACGATCGGCTTCCGGCATTTCTTTTGGAGATTTTTACCATGTCCACTGTACTCGAAGAACCGACGTCCCAAAGCGTCACCACCTCCAGCGATCGTCTGCGTTCGACGATGGCTGCGGCCCGACTGAGCTTCAATTGGCTGGGCGTTCGCAAGTCCCTGAGTTCCGAACAGAGAACCCAGGCTGCCGATTCCTTCGACGCTGAGTCAAAGTATCTGTCGGCGTCGAAGAAGCTGATCGACACAACCCACCCCGCATTCAAAGCGGTTACGTCGGTTCGATCGCAAGCGGTGTCGTACTGGAAAACGGTGTCGCTGCCGTATCCCGAACCGGGATTGCGACTCATCAAACGTGAGACCATCGGTGACTTTGACTTGCAGATGGAAGTGTTTCGCGATGAGTTGGCAGTTGCTGTTTCCGAACTCGATCTGCACTTCGCTGAAATGCGTGAAGCCGCTCGTGACCGACTGGGCGACCTGTTCGATGTGAGCGATTACCCGGCCACGCTGGTCGATGAGTTCGCGATCACGCACGACTTTCCGGCTGTCGAGCCGCCCAACTATTTACGGCAACTCAACCCGGAAGTCTACGAGCAGGAATGTCTTCGCGTGCAGTCTCGCTTCGTCGAGGCTGTCGAGCTTGCCGAGCAAGCGTTCTTGGAAGAACTCGCGAAGCTTGTCGAACACTTGACCGAGCGGATCGCTGGCCAAGAGGACGGAAAGCCGAAAGTGTTTCGCGATACGGCGGTGACGAACCTGAACGAATTCTTCGATCGCTTCCGATCTCTCAACATCGGATCGAACGAACAACTCGATCAATTGGTCAGTCAGGCCCAGGCGGCAGTCAATGGAGTCGGCCCGCAGGAACTGCGAACTAGCGAGCAACTTCGCCAGAGTGTTTCCACTCGAATGGCGTCGGTGCAAGCTGGTCTCGATCAACTGTTGGTGGATCGTCCACGCCGCAATATCCAGCGGCGACCCCGGTGAGCGGTGACATGAAAATTGTCGTCACGCCGCATGGAGTCGTGCGAACCGTGTACTGCGAAGCGATCGAGCTTCGTGGGATCGGCAGCATCGACATTCGCCGTGGATCGCACGTCGAACCCACTGCCGGCGGCCAATGGACGGCCGATCTTTCACCCGTTGACGGTCCGATGCTCGGGCCGTTCGACAATCGTAGTGAGGCACTCGATGCCGAACTTCAATGGCTCAACGAGCACTGGCTTCTGCCTGCGTCCCGCTGAGCCTTCACCAATCGATTTGTTTTTTCCCTAGCCCTCGCGAATTGGCACCATGCCAACCGACGAGGGCTTTTTCGTTTCCCCCCTCCAACTCTGGAACCGTCCCAATGTTTCAAGCTGAAATGTATCGCAATATCGCTCGTAATACCGGCGAATCTGTCTCCACCATCAAGCGTCTCGGCTTTCTGATCGCCGACCCATCGCAGCCGATCAGCGATCCGGAAGCCGAATACCTCGGTCCCCATGTCATCGACTGGGACGAGTTCGAGGCCCACCAAGAGGAGTTCGATGCGACCACATCCTTCGATTTCGCAGCGTTGTAAACCGAACACCGGTTTCACCACTGCGACCCACGACCGGCGGCACTCTGAACGTGTCGCCGGTCGTTCTTTTGTATCACGCGGCAGCCGACGGCGACGACACCAACACACGCCGACGATTACCGCACGTCCCAATCCCAACAAACCCAGGAAACACAAACCATGAAGATTCTTTTTATCAACAACGACGGAGCCGGATTCGCCAACCACATCGAAATCGAGGCGGACACGACCGTTCAATCCCTGTTCAATCAACGCATCGGCGAAGGCAAGGAATCGAACTACCTGATCCGCGTCAATCGCCAACCCGTCTCGGCAGACCAAGTTCTGGTCGATGGCGACCGCGTCTCGATCACGCCAACCAAGATCGAAGGTGCCGGATCGTGAATGGCTGCACTCCACAGGCCCGCCGTACCGCGAGGCGTGCTTGGCGGATGGCGGTACTCGTCAAGGCAGCCGTTGATCGTCTATGCACACAGCAGCAAAAGATGCAGCAAGTTCCATCGGCCGACAACGTAGCTCGATGGCACCGGATGATCGCGGTGGCTAAATCGCACCACTATCACGGTGCGGCAAGCCGGATGGTCAAGCGAATGCTTGACGCTCTCAACGATTTGCAACGCGAAGTCGACGACGCCATTTATGTGGCAGCCGCGTCGATGGAGTCACGACGGGGTGTGTCGATCGCTGACGTCACGGCCGACCTGCTGGCAATCGAGGCAGAGTTTCCGGCCTGCGATTTCGACTTTACCAAGCAAACCATCAAGGTCACCACCGAACCCATCGAGATCGAGGATACCCACCTCGGTGCGTTCCAAATCGAACTGGAGTTGCGGCATCTCGGACAGTCATGTCCCTACCGCGTGGTCGCGGTCGATCCCAACCCAGCTTCCAACTGTGATTCCACGACTCATCCCCATGTGCAGTCGGAAACGCTGTGCGAAGGCGAAGGCCACGGGCCGATCAAGCTGGCTCTGGCCGAGGGAAGGCTGCATGACTTTTTCACCATCGTGAATCAAATCCTGCACACCTACAACGCACACAGTGCCTACACAACGCTGGGTGACTGGTCGGGCACCGAGTGTCGGGACTGCGGAAGCACGGTTGACGAGGATGAAATCCGCTCGTGCGATCAATGTGACGGACAAATCTGCTGCGAGTGTACGTGCTCGTGCGATGGTTGCAGTGAAACGCACTGCGACGACTGCCTGACGACGTGCGAAGCATGCCGAGACCAATTTTGCGGAAGCTGCATTGCAAGCTGCGACCGATGTAACAAGCCTTTTTGCCAAGACTGTCTGACGGAGGACAAATGCGATGATTGCGTTAACGAAGAAAAGGACGAGGGGCCGACGTCGAAACCCACCGACGAAGCGTCAGAGCCTGCGGTTCACACCCTATGCGTGGGCGAAGCTGTTGTTCCTGCGTGACCTCGGGAATACGGAAGTCGGAATGTTCGGCATCACCTGCCCGGACGATCTACTGCTGATCGAGTCGGTGGCGATGGTCAACCAGATCTGCACGCCCGTGACGGTGTCGTTCGATGACTCCGCTGTTGCGGACTATTTTGACGATCAGATCGATCAGGGACACACGCCGGAAACGTGTGGGCGAATTTGGCTGCACACGCATCCTGGCTCGTCTCCCCACCCCAGTGGCACGGACGA
>JBDNIG010000638.1:0-9351 GCA_041688415.1 Rhodopirellula sp.
ACCGTCTATGTCGCCGCCCGGCGGTCATTCGAGGGACCGCCGTGCTTCACCATTTCGCGGAAGCTGGCACTTCGTCTAGGCCGAATCGTGAATCCTCCCCAGGTCTTGTTCCCTGGCTCCTTCGATACCACTTTTTAGGGTGACACTAGCTGCATACCTCCATAAAATGAAGTTCGAGCCACAAGTTCTGGACAGGAACGGACCCGCCCAGGTAGGCTTCGGCCACTTGTCAGTGACCTCACCGTTTGCAGTGAGACGGCTTTCGCCGCCTCACGACTAAGTTCGTGAGCCCTGCGGCTCACGCGCGACTTCCGCTACCGGCAGATTCGTCAGTAATAAAATCGACGTCGCACGGGGCAGCGCTATGATAGTCCCAGGCATCGCCTGGGGTTTTTGACGCCCAAATCTCGCCGTAGCCCCAAGGGGGGCGGCCCTATTTGCACACGCATGAGGCGGAGATGCGGAAACAAACTTGCGCTATGCAAAGACCTGCCAACCCCAACGATTTAGCGACCCAGCGTAAAGCTGACCCAGGGTTGCGGCTTGTTTGCTTCGCTCGCAAGACCTTACCCTGGGCAATGTTGTCGAACGCCGCTAGCGTACGTTTTGTAGTCCTGAAACCTAAATTTGTGCAATATGATCCGCACGCTCTGCCTCGTCGCCGCCTTCCTGACCTTCACCACCGCGCTAACGGTCCCCCCCCACGCCGCCGAACCGCTGGTCCGTGAGGGCGTGCATTTGCGATTGACCAGCGATGTCAACGACGCGAGCATGCTCGCTGACTTGGTCGACTCCTTTGACGCCGCCGTCCCCCAGTGGCTCGCGTTCTGGGGGCTGCCCGACAATGCAGCCGCCAATTGGAAGATCGACGGATATCTGATGCGGGATGCGGACGCATTTCGTCGCGGCGGTACGTTGCCCGATTCTGTGCCGGAATTCAAAAATGGGTTCGCCACGCCTACGGCGATCTGGGTTCACTACCAATCGACGGCGTATTACAACCGTCATCTGATTTTGCACGAGGGCGTTCACTCGCTCGCCTTCACATTGTTCGGCGGCAGCGGGCCGAGCTGGTACAGTGAAGCTACGGCGGAGTTGCTCGCCACCCACCGCGCCGGCAATCAGCAAGATTTCAACCTCGGTGAGGGCAACGGTTTGCTCGCGCAAGCCGCGAATGAATTTCGCGTCAACGAATTACCCCAAACGGCAGACGAATCACCCGTTTGGGGCCGATACCGAGTCGTTGCCGAAACGCGAGAAGCGGGCGAACTGCCAACCCTCGCCAGCGTCCTGAAGTTGCCGGCGGACCTCCACGGCGACGTCGAAACGTACACGTGGTGTTGGGCCGCGGCAATGATGTTTACCACCTACGACGACACTCGCGTTGCCTTTATCGACGCGGCGCGGCAGGGTCGTGATTCATCCCCCGCGTTCACGACCAAGTTCTTCCGTGAGATCAGTGGCCAATGGCCTGCCCTCCGGGCGCGGTGGCAACTGTGGCTCAACGATTTGGAATTTGGGTTCGATCGACGCCGCTCTCGTGTGGATCTGTCCACGGATGATCCGAGATACGATGGCAAACGTCATCAGCTCAATATCGATGCGGGACGAGGCTGGCAATCGGCCGGTTTCTGGTTTCCCACCGGAACCGTGCGACTGCGCGCCGGCGGTCAATGCGTGATCGTCGCCAAAGAGAATCTTCAACCCGCCGCCGACGACGCGATCATGTCCCGCGATTGGATGAGTACGCCCACCGGAATTACCGTGCATCATCACCGTGGCTACCCGATCGGACAACTGCAAGTCTGCGTGCTGCCGATCCCATCAAGTGGGAGCAAAGAAGTGGCCGACCTGGCAATCCAAACGCCATTTTCGAGCAGCATCGCGTCGACGAGTAGCGATGCCAATGGCACACTCGCGAACACCCAGACGATTCGAATTGATCGTCCATCGTGGGTGCTGTTCCGGATCCATGACGCTCCTGGGGAGACCGGTCGCTATCAGCGAGCCGACAATCGCGGCGGATATCAAGTCGAATTGACGCGCTGAGCAGGCTTCCGTCGCGACTTTACTTCGCTTGTCTACACCGATTTACTCGAAAATTATTAATTTCCCGATCGGGACGCAACACTCTGCCGGGGCCCCAATCCCCCGGCCCAGCCTGCAATTACCGGCCTAGTGTAACCTCCTTCTTTGTTGGGAAGAATCCGGCTATCAGGATCCGTCTTGGGCATTTGAGCAGGCCCTTTGGTGCCGTTCTTCTTGCGATTGGCGTCCATCGCTTCGGTGCTCTGACGGTAGCCAGCAAGCTGCTCGCGACGACTGTTTAGGTCCGCCACAGCGCCCGGCAAACGATCCGTCGAGACGTCCTGGCCAATCGAGTGCTTGATTACTTGGCCCAGTTGAGACCGTCGAGAATCTCATCGATTCAGCGAACGGGATGATCGCTGGGAATCATTTCTTCGAGTGCGGTCGGGATCAAGACGAGTTGCTGGTGCGGCATGGGCGCGTCCTGCCAGTCGTTAACGCCAAAACGGCTGATAGGCCGAAACACGTTCCCGACGTGCTTACGAAGGTCCCACGCGTTGATTATCGATTTGCAGCGAGCAACGGGCCAGCTCGAAACCAACTCCATTGCCAGAGGTTACCGAGACCGTTTGTGCCGTCCCCAGGCCGACTTACGTAGCGGAAGTGTAATTGTGGCGCAAAATTCGCTGAGAAATGCACCGCAGGCCTGGGACACGGGCCGCCATTTCGATTAAAAAATTGGTAATCCAACAAGTACATCCGTGAGCCGGTCGCTCACCGATCAACGCATCGGGAAAAGGGCATTATGCTTAAAATGGAATCAACCTCGGGGGAAGCTGCTCGGCAGCCTCACGAAAGCCACTTCTATCACAATTTGGTGCCCGCCTACCAAGCCGTCTGGCCGGCAGTCGCGAGGCGACGGATCCAGGCGAATCTGGCGGCTATCGACATCCCAGTGGGCACCAAGGCACTCGAGGTTGGCGTCGGAACCGGGATGTCCCTGGAAGCCTACCCGCATCACGCGGACGTGCTCGGGGTGGATTTATCCGAATCGATGCTCGCCGAGGCGGAAGCGCTGATTGAAAAGCAAAAGTGGAGCCATATTCACGTGCGGCCCATGAACGCGGAGCAGCTTGAATTCGACGACGCGAGCTTCGACCTGGTCACGTCGTTTCACACCATCAGCGTGGTGTCTCAGCCCGAGAAAATGATGCTGGAAATGGTTCGCGTTTGCAAACCAGGCGGCCGAATCCTCGTGATCAACCATTTTCGCAGCGAAAATCCGCTGATCGCCCGGGTCGTCGATTCCGCGGGCGGCATCACCCGCCGGCTCGGATGGCGTACCGACTTGGAAGTCAACGAACTGCTGACCGAACTTCCAATCGAAGTCGAGAGCTGCCACAAGAACAACCCGTGGTCACTCTTCCGCGTGTTGGTCGCCAAACGAGTTTGAATGATCTCGTTCAGTCATTCAGGCCGAATGAGTCTCGGAGTTCGCTGATCACGTTGTCCCGCATCGCCGAGAGCGGTCCGATGGGTCGGGATTGAACGAGCGCCTCCGCGGTCGATTCGAAGACCTCCAGCCGATCGAACGTCGCCAGAATGCTGCCTCCCGTGATCAGCACGCCATCATTCTCGAGCACCGCCGTGGGTGACGACGGAGAGATGTAATCCGCGATCGAACCATCGCTGCGGTACTGGATTCCATAGGGCACTCGGCCGACGTCTCGCAAAAAAACGTAGCTCTCAGGAATCGTTTTGGAGTCAAACGCAGCGTTCGTGACGCTGAATGCGGTTGCGGCGACGGGGTGGGCAAAGGCGATCGCATGGACATCTGGATGCTTGCGGTAAATGGCCTGATGTGCCAATACCGCGCGGCTGGCTTTCTTGCCCGCTTCCCGCGCCGCCCCCCGTACATAGACCAAGTCACCGGCCACCAGCGTTTCGCGATCCCGCTGCGTTGGCGTGATCACGAAGGCATCTTCTGCCACCCTGGCTGAAAAACTGCCCTCGGTGCTGATCAACAATCCTTGCCGACAGCCCCGCCGCACAAATTCACGCAGCGTGCGGCGAAGTTCGAGTTCATCCGAAGTCGACCGGTGGTGGTCGAGCGAATCCAGGTCAACGCTGCGATCGCGAGCTAATTTCAGTTGTGATTCATCGAGATAATTGATTTTTCCTGACTCTAACGCTTTTTATGTGCTGAAAATACGAGAAAAAACCGGCGTCGCGACGAAATTACAAATTTGTCATCCTTTTGGTAACAACACTAAATGGAGACGAGAATGGAATCTCAGACGCTGGCGCCGGCCTGTTCAACGACAACGCAAGCAAACCGAGCAAAAGAAACGTGCAGACGTGGGGAGCAAGCAAATCTGCTTGCCAATGACCCAGGAGCAATATGATGACACCTGGAATGTTCCAGCGGAAGTGACAAAGTGGGTCGATCAGGTGGTCGTCCAGTCGCCCGAACTCTTCCCAGCAAAAATCAGTGAAAGGTATCAGCTCTGTGGGAAGTTACCTGCGTCAAAGAAAATGCCGCAGATTCAACTCAGGCAAATTCGGATTGGAAGTGAAGCTTACTATCTTCGACCGAGTTTTGTCATGCCCAGCTTTACCGGAACCACCGATCAACGGAGCACACCCATGGAATTGATCGCTCACGGTGTTGCACTATGGATCATTGCCAAGGTCTTTGGACACGACGAGATGTTTTGGCTCAGGCAGCAAAAGCGTTTAGGCCGCAATTCAATCGTTGGAACGACCGTCAAAGACCCTGTGGAAATTCCGTGCCACCTGGCCGCTGACGAGCATCACGCCAAATGGCGTGGCGAGAAAGGGTACATCGCAACGACTGCGGCGAAGGATTGCTTATTGGGCGTCGCCTTAAGCGACAAAGCAAACGACGAAGCTCTCGCCGATGCCTATGGCGTATTCCACGCTGAAGCGATCACTGTCAACAAAGACTACAAGCCCGAAACGGTGAACACCGATGGATGGTTCTCAACACAAAACGCGTTCAAATCCTTGTTCCCAGGGATCATTACGATTCTTTGCTTCCTTCATGGCTTTCTGAAGATTCGCGACAGAGGGCGTAAGGAGTTCAAGCTGCATGAGCGAGTTGAGAAATTTATCACTCCGAGACCGCTGAGATGTTTGATGAGCGGATGAAGTCATTTCGCGAGTGGTTTGAATCAGACGAGCATAAGTGGTCAAAGCCTGTGCAGGAAATGACAGCCAAGCTGTGGAAGCGATCTGAACAATATCGTGAGTCGCTCACCCAGCCTGGTTGCTATCGCACGAGCAATCAAGTGGATCGCCTGATGAACCGCATGACACGCCTGATGTACTCTGGCCGAGGCATTCATGGAAACCACCTCGCAAGCGAGTTGCGATTGCGTGGCTGGGCGTTGATGCGGAACTTTGTCCCGTACGCCCGCCGATCCGGCGTGACTCGAGAATACACCAGCCCAGCGAACAAACTCAACCAACACAACTATCACGACAATTGGCTTGAAAACCTGCAAATTCCCGCATCAATGAACGGAATACACTGTACATAAAAAGCGTTAGAGTCAGAAAACATTCACAATGAGATGTGCGGAAAGTAAGCTATGAGTAGCATACAAAAGCACTTTTCTGGTAGCTACTTTGACAAGTAGATCAAACGGGATGCACCGGGTGGCACGTCCAGTGAAATCATGTTGTCATTGATGGGCAATATCTTACCATCTAAAAGTACTTTTGTGACGGAATCAAAAGGCAGTGGCAAATGAACCGTTGTGTTTGGTGTGCCGGAATAGTTACTCACCATCACCAGCGACTCGTCTTTATCGGCAAATGCGGTGTAATGTAAATTTGGATTATCGCCTCTATAGGCAATCGGTTTTCCGTCTTGCAGTAGCTGTTGATATTGCGAAAGTTCTTTGATGGCCTGCGCTTGATAATAGAAGTCCATCGGATCGAAATCGCCAAACCAATAGTAGGTAAATCCACTCGCGCCGTTGAGAATGGTCTCAAAGATGATCTGTTTAAGGATCGGCGGATCGTATTCTCCATAAGTTCCCGCGGTGAGCCAGGGAATGATATTACGCGATTGCATTTCGTCATAACCGAAGCGAATTCGTTCTGCGACCTCCAATGGCCGTCCGCCAACATAGCGCGACGGTTGCGCCAAATCGATGATTTCGGGGTATATTTTTTTGAACTCAAAGATGCTGTTGTAGATCAAATTCTTGGGATCGGAGCTATATAAACCAACAGTCAACGTGCGATTTGGAACGGCCTGTCGAATCGCTGTTACTAATTGCCGCAGAACGGCCGTTCCCATATCCGTCACGAACTCATCCCACTCTTTGCCACTCTTCTTCCAGGCGGCATCGACGCGCGCATCTTTCTTGGATTCGTTGACGCTTTCCGTCCACCATTCGATATCCATATACACATGATCTGGCTGCACCAATGCAGTCAGGTCGGCAATGCGTTTTATCTCGCTCTGGAAGTACTTCCCCCGATACAAAATGTTCATCCATTGGCCCCGTTTGCCGTCGATTTGGGTGAATATTTGATCGGCATCGGCATCGCTAATTTCGCCAGCTTTTCTATCCTTTTGGATGGTATTCCACATCACGTGAAAGGGCGATTCGTTATAGACAATTCCATAACCATTGGCTCTGGCCTGTTTCAGAAGTGCCGTTTTTGCTTTGACAGCATCTCTGCTATTTCTGTGAAAGTCACGTGGGAAAGTGGAAACATATCCAAAACCCAGCTTCTTGAAATCGCGTAGGAAATTCGGCCATTGCAGTTCGATGTCGTCGTTCATCCAAGCCAGGCTGACATCCAGCCCTTTGATGGGCGCCGTTTCGGGAATTTCCACCAGTTTCAATGGAAACTGCAATACATGCGAATCTTTGCCTTGCACAATTCCTGTGAATGTCACTTTGGCGTTTGCCGGAATTGTCGCACCCGCTACTTTTTCAATCCACAATGGCCCTTTCTCTCCGCCATTATATTCAAATTCATAATTAGCCATGCCAGGGCTGCCGTCCGGCACTTGCTTGAATTTCGGTCGGGTGATGGGAAGGATGCGCAAGCCTTTTGGCAATTCCAAACGGAAGCCTGCGGAGACTTTTGAAAGATCGAGATTCGTATTATCGATGACCGTCAGCCAGTTGGGCGTTGTGATATTGGTGGTCACCACAAACGTCGGTTTACGCGGCAGCACCGCCAGGCCATCGGTGAAAACCTGCTCTTGAGGAAACGAGGCAAGTCCTCTTAGAGGGGTTCCTGTTGCTGCTGTTAATACCGAGATTTGATCGACGTAGAGAGATTCATTACTCATACGCACCGCGACATAGCGCGCCTCCACGGGCTGGCGGCAGACAAAAGGATACATAAACGCTTTGCCTTCTTCCGGCACATAAAAGCTGGTTTTGCCATCGGCCAATTCCTTTTCCGCCAGGTTCAGCTTTGCCATTTTCTGCAAACTGTAATATTGTTTGCCGTCGGCGCTGGCTAAAAACTGCACGTCTTTTGGCAAGACGAGTTTCGGTTGCTCCTTACCGCCTTGCACACGAATGGCTATTTGGCCAACCGATTGCATCTCTCCCAAATCGATCATCAACAGCACAGTTTTATCTGTGCTTTTATTCATATTCCATCCCACTGCGTCTGTGTTAAACCACACACGATCATCATGATACTTGGTCACGGCAAGAGTGCCGTCCGTTAAATCATACGGATCGTTGGCATCGTTGGTTAATGGATAGTTGGGGTCTGGATAAAAGAAGACTTTTTTACCAAGCGCCAGCTCGACTCCAGTAGTCAACTTTCCCCATTGCTCCCGCGCCTCTGGTGTGGATTGGCTAGGCGGGTGTTGATAATCGATGGGGGCGGTTTGCGCGCCTGCATCAAAATGGAAGCTGGGTAATAAAATATATCCCAGTATGAGGAAGAGATTTTTCATTGTTGTCCTCAAGATTATTGGTTTTGTTCCGACTGCTAGGAAATTACTTTGGCTCATTCCCGGTTCCAGGTTGATTTCCAACCGCTGTCACGCAAGTGGCTGTCTAGCGAGAGTTGGCGACTTAGGAAACCGAATCGACCTTGCCAACTGGATACCCAGACTTCACAAACCTCCCAGTCCCATGCGGACTTGTTGTCGCATTCGTATCAACCCGGAACCGGAGATGAGCCATTACTTTTTCAACCCTTGCGCAGTCAGCCCGCTCGGGCCGGGGTTGCTCATCGTACGACACTCCCCGGGCTGCCACTAGCCCTCCTTCAGCAATTCCCGGTGACTGAAGTTTTCATAGCAAGATGCAGGGACACAGCACTTTCGCAGGCAGGCAGTCTGATCTTAACGTATTGAAGGGGCTTGCTGGATTTGACCTTGGTGCCCCCCCCAAATGCGAGGTCGGTGATGACCGCAACGGCACGCTGTGAGAGCTTTGATCCCGAAGCGGCGGCATTGCGCACGGCGGTGGGGAGACTCGCGACGGGCGGAGCCGTCGGTCGACTGTATTTCTCACGACGGGCGGAGCCGTCGGTCGACTGTATTTCTCACGACGGGCGGAGCCGTCGGTCGACAATCGCTCACGCCCGCGGATGAAATTCGCGGTGGACGCGTTGCAATCGGCTGTGCTCGACGTGCGTGTAGATTTGGGTCGTTTGGATACTCGCGTGGCCGAGCATTTCCTGGACCTGCCGCAGATCGGCACCGCCCGCTAACAGGTGAGTGGCAAAACTGTGCCGCAGCGAGTGGGGGCTGATTTCAGATAA
Organism: Rhodopirellula sp.; assembly: GCA_041688415.1. Taxonomy (GTDB): domain Bacteria; phylum Planctomycetota; class Planctomycetia; order Pirellulales; family Pirellulaceae; genus Rhodopirellula. Next base: position 8,809 of record JBDNIG010000638.1, read on the forward strand.
AATTCCGGCGCGCCGGGAGTAGCGTTTGACGAGTCGCCAGAGCTGAATGCGGTCCAACGGGCGTCCGCCGCGAGATAGGAACAACTCGTCGCAGAGCGAGGCGGCGCGGGCGGCGAGAATCCCGCGAGATTGCGCAAGATACAACTCGATCGCCGCGATCGCCCGACCGCCAATCGGCACCATCCGCTGTTTGTCCCCTTTCCCATGACAGCGTAAATGCTTCTCGGGTAATGGCAGGTCTCGCACCCGCAGCGAGCAGACTTCCGACGCCCGGCAGCCGGTCGCGTAGAGGACCTCGAGCAATGCCCGATCCCGCTCCCAGAAAGAATCACTCTTCTTAACGGCCAACAAAAACGCATCCACCTCCGACGGTGACATCACGCCCGGCATCCGCTGCCACGCCTTCTGGGTGGCGATCAGTTCGGCGGGATTTTCACTGGCGAGCCCCTCGAGCTGCAGGTACTGGTAAAACATCCGCACCGCGACAATGTTTCGCGAGATCGATGCCGGGGCGAGATCGCGATCGTGGAGATAGCCGACAAA
>JBDNIG010000093.1:0-10370 GCA_041688415.1 Rhodopirellula sp.
AAGAACAAGTCCACCGCGGGTGAGAATAGAAACCCTCCCCAAGGCTGCGCACCGTGAGGTGCGTTCGGCCCAGACGGATGGTTCGATGATGAGTTCGACGCGCGTCCATCATCCCGCACGTGGCCGTCACGTGATGTCGACAGGCGTGCGTTGGAACGCTCCGGTTGGGGGCGAGTCAGAGTTGACATCATTCGCTCCCCCGTTGCTCGTCGTCGGAATTGCTCGTGAGCTGTCGAGAGTCGTCATCCGTGCTCGGACGGTCACTCTGTACTCGAATCCAGTGATCGTGGAAAGCAATTCCCGATTTCCACGGCACCAATGGCATGTGGCATTCAATGCAATCGCCGCCCGGTTGATGAGAGCCTCTGCTCAACGAGCCATTTTCATGACACTCGTTGCATTGATCAATCGATCGCGCACGATCGTGCGACACGGCATCGTGAGGATCATGGCACGTGGAACAGGTCATGTTTCCGGGTGTTTCCAAGTAGCAGCGACTGCGCTGGAGTCCGTAGGGCTGGAACCGAGGCAACTCTTCGGGAGTCATGTCCGGCGTGATCGACGATGCATCGCGATGACACGTGGCGCAGGCAGCCATGTAGTCTGCCGCCGTCTCGTACCGCAGCATTGGCTTGACTTCTTCGGCACGGCCTTGATGGGCGAGTTCGGCATGTTTTTTTCGCGGCCCATGACAGCGTTCGCAGCCGACGTTCGCGATGACCATTGAATTGATAACCGGCAAGTTCGGAGGTGGCATCATCGTGCTGTGACAACCCAAGCAGGCGCGAATATCCGCATCATTCATGGGGCGGCCAAAACACTCCAGCGTTCCCTTTGAGAAATCGTCATAACGATCATGGTCGGGCGTTACCCCGACTCGGTCGTCGTCAGGATAGTACGACCACCGCATCTCGACCCCGCGCTGGGTTTCCTCGTCGACGGCGATCGGAGTTTGCGCATGGCTGCCCGATCCAAGTAACCAGGTCACCGGAAGCAGAACGTCCGTCCGCTCTTCGTCGCGGACCAAAAACTGACGATTCGCGAGGGTGAACTCAAACACCCGATCACGTCGGGGGTCCTGATAGACTTCTTGTTCGGACAGTTCGGCGGCCAGTGATGACTCGCTCATCATCATCGCGGTGTGCGAGTGTCCCGAACGTTGGTGGGCTTCATATTCGCTTGGATGACACTCCGCGCACGCCTGATCGCCGGCGAAGTTCGCCGCGATCAGGGTGTTCCAATCGTGCAACTGCTGCTGCACCGGACGCGGTAGGTTTTCCAACACGCGCTGCGAAACCTGCTCGGGGGGATCCATCGCGGTTGGCCAACTCTCGCTACTCGCGGCACTCGGGACAGTCGATGGAAGCCACCGGCCCATCGCCCACCCCACGACCAACCAAGCCGTTCCGACAACCACCACCAACACTAGCAACTCTCCACGCAGGAGTGTCTGCCATTGAAAGTGCGTCCGTGTTTCGCGATTTCCGGGAATCGGGTTGTTCTTGATTGGTTTTGTTTTCCCCATCCTGAAGTCAAGCGTCAGCCGAGAGGAGCATCCTTCAGCTTCCACTGGTCATCGACACGTTGCAATGTCCAGGTTTGCTGCGTTTCGGCGATAGAACTGGCTTTGCCACCACGCGACTCGCTGTCCGATGTCGCGTGCGACACACCGAAAATCTTCACGGACACCGTCACTTGATCACCGTCGTAGGTTGGATCACCAGTGACTTGGTACCCGCGTTCGCTGTAGTCCTTTCGATTGTCCGGTACCGCGCCGGCGACGAAAGCGCTGGCAAACATTTCATCATCGCCAGCGAGATCGCCCAAGCCTTCGACGCTCGCGAACACGTCCTGTTCATCGGTTGGTTTGAGACCTTCGGAGGAACCACCACATCCCACCGTCGCGCACACGCACAACGCCATCGTGATCCCTAGCAAATTCTTTATTCTCATTCGTCTTTTCCTTTCCTTCACTTTTCGATAGTTGAGTTTGACTGCGGGAACTTCGTTCCGCTAATTATCTGGAATGACTTCGCTGTTTTGCGCGGTGCTCATCGGCCGCCAAATCTTCAGATTGTCGACGGAATCGGTCACAAATCGAACCCCCCCATCGGCCATCAATACATTCACGCCGCCGCTGTGGTAGCTGCGAGCGGCCGCATAAATTTGTGCCGTATCGCGGTCCTCCAGGCAGTCCAAGCGATCGTTCGGGTCGATGGTCTTGGTCGTCGACGGGTCGGTGATCTCGTCACCGCAGGCTGCCAGGATGTCTTTATAGTTGGAGTTGGGGTTGGTGAACGCGGAGAAGATCGTTGCCCCCATCGCTGGTGACATCCAAACCCCGCGAATATCCGTCCGGGATTCCGCAGCGAGAATCTCGCTCATGGCCATCGTGTTGCTCAAGCCATCGAGAAAATCTCGACTTTGCATGCCCTTGCTATTCTGGAAACGATCCCCAGCTGTTGTCGGGTTGCCCGGACTTATATTCAGAATCTCTTCCTGTTTGGCGTAGTAGGTTCCGAATGCGCCCCGCGTTGCAGGATTTTCCCACGACAGCATATCGCTCGATCCCCAGCATGCCGCATAGTTGTTGCCTTTGGCGAGTGCTTCGAGACCATAGCTGCCATCGGAAAACTGAGTCCGCACCGCCGGTGTCGAAGGGCAGTGGTCAAACGACGGCAATTGTTGGCGTCCCAGGTGTCCACTTTCCGTCATATACTCGCAGTGGTCACAGGGATTCTGCGTGTGGGAATTGGCCCTGGCATCTTCACAGATCATGACTCTTTCCCACATGGCGGGTTGCTCGATGTACGGAAACAGCATGGCGAGCCAGTGCCAACCCAGTTCATTCTGACCGTGCTGCCAACCACCGGTCTTGAAGCGATTACCATTCTCGTCATAGTTGACGTTCCCCGGCGGGAACGCATTGAACGCGGACATGTGGTTGTGCATGGCCAACCCAAACTGCTTCATGTTGTTCTGGCACTGCATCCTTCGTCCGGCTTCGCGAGCCGCTTGTACCGCTGGCAGCAGCAGCCCCACCAGCACACCAATGATGGCAATGACCACCAACAATTCAACGAGGGTAAATCCAGGCTGCTGGCGAACCTGCATGGCATGAGGGCCTTTTTGTCGACAACGCATTTTGCGAATTCCTTGATCGAGTTTTGAAACGATTGACTTGTGTCAGATGGAATTAAACCAAGTGCGTGTTGGGTTTGCGTTTGGAATTGATGAAGAACTCTTGAAGATGGATAGCCAAAAACCGAAGGACAGATAGGGACAAGCTAAAATCGCTTGACCGATTTTGCGGGTTGCGTAGAATGGCTGCTGTCACGCGATTCTCGATTCACCTGCTTCCAAGGAAAAACGATGCCCAGGCAAGCTCGGGGAGAAGTTATCGACCCAAACGCGGTTCAAATCCTTCACTGGGTGTAAAGATGCGTTCGTCTGCCATCCCACTCTTCGACAAGCCACCAATCAAGCCTAAACCTACCAAGGGCAAGAAACGCGTCGAACCGAAGCTTCCCGATGTCCTGCCGCGAGGCACGCTGGACAATCGTACGTTGGTGCTCTCGGCGCTGCTACATTTCCTGCAGGGACTGACGATCCGACAGATTGTCGATAAGTTCAACTTCCACTCGCGGATGAAACTCACACCGGGCGGATTGGTCCAAATGTGGCACCGCTTGGCGGATTTGTTGTTTACGTGGTACGAGCAAGTCCATCGTGATAGTCTTCGCAGTGCCAAGCTTCACGCGGACGAAACAGGCTGGAGAGTGAGCGGCAAGACGCACTAGTTGTGGTGCTTTGCGAGCGAAGAAAATGTCTTTTACATGATCGATCGAAGTCGTGGCTCGCCCGCACTGCAAAAGTTCTTTACCGAGGCTTTCGAAGGCACGCTTCGCGTACGCGGGCACCAGCCACTCGATACAATATTCTCATCTCTGGCCACCTACGCCGCTACCAGCGCACTGCCGCCGATGCCCCCAAAACAGCCAGCAACGAACTAGGCGGCTGAATAGTTACGCCTATTCAAAGCACGGCGGTTGGGATTCGGTTTTTCACCGTCTCGCTTTCAACACATTCTCATGGAGACACGGCAATGCGTTTGTTTACAAAATCGCCTGCTGGCAATCGCCGACGAACACCCCTGCGGTTCGGTTTCACCCTGGTCGAGCTACTGGTCGTGATCGCGATCATTGGCGTTATGGATGGGACAACCGAGGGATGACCTGGTCGGGGCACATCTTGCCGCAAATCGAGCAGGCTACCCTCTATGAGACGCTGGTGTTCCAAGAAAGCGGTCCAGGCAACTGGGCCTACAACGGCGACTCGACGATCAACGTCAGCGTTGCCTCGGATACCGAAGTGTTCGACTTCGCCCTGAAGTCCGACGACTCGGCCCTGTAGTGCCGCATCGCGTCAAAGGTCTTCCACTTCGGTCTCGATCAAACCACCGCCCACCGACAACGAGGAATTGGCTTGATTGGGGATCACGATCCAGCCATCCCCGTCGGGCGGCGACTGGCGAATCGCCGACATCAACGTGCGGCCTTGATCCGCGTCCTGTTCACAGCAACGTTGTCGGGGCGGCGGGCACATCACTCGTCGACGACAATCGGGGCAACACGCGATCGCCGACCATTCATAAACACACACGGGCTTTTGCACTTTGTCGGTGACCAAGTTTTTGATCACTCGAACTCGACCGCATCGCTTGATCGGTCCACATTGCCAGGGGAATCGAATGGGCGGAATGCAAATGGTTTCGCACTCGACGTCAAACACTTTGACGTCCACGTCTTCCCTCTCAACCTTCAGCGAACATTGACCGGCCTGACAAAAACAACAGCACGGCCCCACCGCCGACGCGGTGGCGGAGATCAGCGACAGCAACAGGCCAGACAGCAGGCCCAGAGCGAGGGAACGAAACATGGTGGAATCCTTATTGGATGCGTGAAGATTGGTTTGAACTGAGGAACTGACGAACTCGATATCGGCTAGTGGTAAGTTAAGCTCCGATTTTAGGGTTAGCCGTTTTGGCGCTAGTAGCGGTTATCACATCACAACCGGGGCTAAGCACCACGGCACAGTTATTCCGCATAACGGTTCGCGGGCGTCCCGCCCGCTCCCGTCAAAACTTGCGGGCGGGACGCCCACGCACCGAAGTTACACCGAAAAATTTCTCCAAAGGTGCTTAGCGCCCAAACGGCTAACGACGCCAACCCTGATTCTTAATTCTGACGCACCACTAGAAATCAATCGCGAAACGAGAGCCAAAGATGTCGTAGTTTCCCGCCCGCGGTGCCCCGGCTCGGTTACCGACGGTGCTGTTGCTCTCACGCCCATGGATGTAATTGAACTGCATCCGAGCGTTCGCGTTCCACCACCAGTTCATGCCGATGGTGAGTGATTCACCTTCGCCCCCAAGGATATCCTTGTCGCTGAAATCGGCTCGTGAATAGCGAGCGGCGAGTTGAAACGCGCCCCAGCCAGCGGCACGACCGCCGTTCTTTCGATCGACCACCCAGAAGTTTTGAAATGGTATCGGACGCCCCAACGTGCCCGATTCTCGATCCCACGGCATGTGCTCGCCTGTTAAAAAATAGCTGGCATAAACATAGCCTCCATCAAGCCGAACATTTTCAAAACCATTTCGCTCGACCCAGTTGCTCTGGTACTCGCCGACGAGCTGCAACGATCCCAAATTGAGGACCCCCTCGAGACCCATCATGTCATAATAGTCGGCGCCCGCGATCCGACCGGTGTCAAACCACCGCGTACTCGACGTGCGACCCTCGGGCCGCGTGCGAAAACGCGCCTCGCTTTGCGACCCCGTGCTGACGTCGGCGTGTGTGCCCGAAATGGCCCAGTGACCGTAGCCGCGACCGTTGCTGGTTTGGTCATACCAAAACGTGTTGGCCAGCCGCCCGGCGAGCTGCAATTGCAAATGATCGTTGACGTAGCTGCCCTCGTCCTGCACGTTGCGTTGATTGAACACCCCGTATCGCCAGTTGTAAGCCAGGTCGTCGGAGACACCATAAGACTGCAATCCCAACCGACGCGCGTCTTCGTTGAAGGCCTCGATGACAAACGGACGCTCTATGAATACATTGAAACGCGAACTGTTGAGGTGATCCAAACCGTAGGGCCGCTTTTGGTTGCCCAACAACACGGTTTGCAGAAATGGTAAATCCGTGAACCCCAAGAACGCATCACGGAACTCGGAGGCATTGCCCTTGGCGAGTTCCAATTCGATCTTGTAGACCATATTGTCCCTGACCGTTCCCTTCACACCAAAACGCAGCCGACGAAAACCGAGACGATTTTGCGGGTCGTCGCCGCCATTGAATTGGTTGATCGCCGGGTCGTCGTCCATGTCAAACCCCCAGGCATCCAAGTGGACACGACCGCTCACTTTCATGGTCGACTTGCTCGATCCACTATGCACAATCGTCGGATCATCGGCGAGTTTCTTGATCTTCGCCAACGACTCTTCAAACTCGTCCATGGATTCGCCGAACGACTCGACCTTTTCCGAGAGCGTCTCGAGGTCGCCGTCCGTCTCGGCATCCGTTTCACGCACCTCCTCGTTCGGTGAGTCTTTTTCAGATTCTTCGATCATCCCTTCCCGCGTGGCGGGGTCCGTGTCCAAGGGTTCGGCGATCGCATCGTCCACGGACGCCACTTGAACCGCCCCAGCGGTGTTGAGAAACGGAGTGAAACCATCGGCAAAGCAGACACATGGCGTCAGCGCCAACACCAATGTGTAAAGACACCCACAGAGCACCTGATGAGACTTTGGGTTGGATTTCAGCAACATGGAGCTTCCTTGCTCGATATTTGATTTGGCGAATTGGCGAGCCGCTTCAACGATCCCCGACAAACTCACGCCGACGAATTTGGCGATCAGGGAGTGCGTGAAACTCGCGTCGTTCATTCGCCGTGGGGGTCGATCGCGATAACGGTGAGAACACGCAGTTCTCACCTACCCCCAATCATCGGGTGCCGATGCGATGGTGCCACGTTAAAATTTGGTTAAACTTGGTGAGAACGCCCTCCTCACGGGCTAAGCAAACGGGTTAACCAGAGCAAAGTCCCATCAATCACAAGCGGTCAAGATACCGTCATCTCAGTGCAGCACGATAAGCACCGATGTATTAAAACCGGTACAGCACTGTCGGTTTACCTGTTCGTCAAATGAGTTTGTTAAGCACGTGTTGGAATTTCATTCCGTGGAATTGACAATCATAACCCGATGCGTCAGCGAGGGATTCACACTTCTATCCCTCGCTTACGCATCGGGTTGTGAAAATGTCGAACGATGAGTTGTGCCGAATGAATTCTCCGAACGTGCTTAGAAGCTCGCGGATTGCAAATCCTAGCCGAATACGCTAGCGGGCAGTGCTGTAAGAAAAGACGAGTTGCCGCTTTGTGCGCTCTTTGTGCTCTCTGGTGGCTCTAATTCCATGGACGATTGCCGCGAAAGGACTCAAAGCTCACAAAAGAGGCGTGATCGAACGCCCTTCGGCTGATGACACCGAAAAACTTGTGCATCAATGCTTAACAAGTTGCCGCTCGACAGCCCTGAGCAAGTAGCCGAGTAATTCTTCATCCAACGTTAACGTGGCCTGCCCGATCCCTTAACAGGTGATCGCTAAATTTCCGTCTGTTTCAACAGGCCAGCTTCGTCGAAGCAACGCCCCTTTCTCGAATTGGACGGAAATTCCATAACTCACCAAGCGATTCCCATTGGTCGGCTACTTGGCTCACCATCGCAGCTCACTCGGCTGGCGAGCCTCGTTCTCGGCAGCGTCCTGATTGCTGGCTGCGGCGAGCCGGTCGATCCCAACATACGAGAGGTGTTTCCCGTCTCCGGCAAGATCCTTTATCGCGGGAAACCGATCCCCGATGCAACGGTTTGCCTGCATCCGGTGACGCCCTTTGCGGATGGAAAACCCGCCGTGCTCCCCCGAGCCGAGGTCAACGAGAACGGTGAATTTACCGTCACCACCTACCGCACCCATGACGGGGCACCGGCGGGCGAGTATCGCGTCACCGTCTCTTGGCTCGGTCCCCTGAGCGGTATTGATGAGGATGCCGAAGATCGACTGCGAGAACGTCTGCCACGAAAATACGTCAACGCCCAAACCACCGATCTGCAGGTCGCCGTGAGCGAGCAAGGCAGCAACGAACTCCCTGAAATTCAGATTCGATAACGAAACCTCGACCTCACTTTTCACTCCTCATAAGGAACAAGGCATGAAGAAAACATCCCTCTCGCCGCACTCCCGCCACGCATTCACGCTTGTCGAGCTTTTTGGTCGTGATTGCGATCATCGGCGTGCTCGTTGTCCTGTTGCTGCCCGCAGTTCAAGCCGCTCGCGAGGCGGCCCGCCGGATGCAGTGCTCGAACAACCTCAAGCAACTCGCCCTGGCCCTGCACAATTACGAATCGGCATTTCAAACCATGCCGCCGAGCCGTTCCAACCTCGATGTCGAAATCGAAGACAACCTCGGCAACGACAGTGCCTATCAATCCTGGACGACGATGATCCTGCCCCAAATTGAGCAGAGTGGGCTGAGCGAACTGATCGATTTCAACTACGCCTGGAGTTCGCTCAAAAACCGTCCCGGCATCTCCAAAAAACTCGCGGTCTTTACTTGCCCCTCGACCCCCGGCACCGATCGCAACGATCCGGTGTGGGTCAAGGGAGCGGCTGCGGGCGACTACGGGTCGGTCAACGAAGTCAAAAAGAAGTTTTACACGAACGTTCTGGGGATCGCCGATCCGGGTAAATCCGCCCGCACCGGAGCGCTCGCCAAAGACGTCAAAAACCGCTTTCGCGACATCCTCGATGGAACCTCGAACACCATCCTAATCGCCGAAGCGGCGGGCCAACCGGGCGTGTGGACCGCGAAAGGTCCGATGAATGCAACTCGGTTCGCCGCCTACACAGACGACAAGGTGATCGTGTCGGGAGGCGACTACGTGCCCGCCGACGGCACCGGTTGGGCCGACCCCGATTGTGGTTTCAGCATCGATGGAGCGACCGCCGACGGCTTGACCAAGTACGGACCCTACCTGATCAACAAGATCAACGTCAGCGAAGTTTACAGCTTCCACACCGGCGGGGCGCAGTTCGCACTCGCCGATGGATCGGTCCGCTTTGTATCCGAGTCCATCGACTCGATGGCCTTTGTCGGTGCCGTGACGCGGGCCGGTGGTGAGGTCTCCTCGCTCGATCAGTAGCGAACCAGCAAACCGTACCACCCCAATGCCGTCTCTGAAATCGTGATGCCATCCGAATTCTGGCTCGCTGCTGCCCCGGATTTGCGGGGGCGAGCCAGGATTTCTTCCCAACCCACACACAACAACCTCATGATCCATCAACGCTCCGGACTGATCCTCGCGTTCGTTTTCCAAGCCTTCCTCAGCCAAGCACTCGCCCAATCACCACAACTCATTGGCATCGGCCAATTTCCGGCGACCGTCATTGACCACACGGGATTGTCGGAAAAACTCTCCAACGGTGCGCCGCACGACCGCTTGGGAGGAATCTCAGCGATCGACTACACGGGCGGCGACAATCAGTACCTCGTCTTATCCGATCGCGGGCACGACGATGGCGAAACCGCGTTCCAATGCCGCATGCACTCAATCCGGATCACAATCGATCCGTTGGCCAGCGATCCCGTCAAGCTCGATCTGCTCGCGTCGCAGCTTCTCCGGGACAGTCAGCGGCGACCCTTCGTGGGCGAAAGCAGCCAATTGCACGCTTCGCAAAATTTTGGGCATCGGCTCGATCCCAAGGGACTCCGCATCGCCGGGCAAGATCAGCTTTTGATTTGCGAGGAATACGGACCTCGGATTCTGACGTTCGACCGCACCGGAACGCAAGTCGGCTCAATTGCCGTGCCAGCGGACTTTCAGATCGAGCGTCCCGCCGCTAGCAAAAACGAAGAGAATCGGAATAACACCACCGGACGGGCTGCGAACAAAGGTCTCGAGGGGATCGCGATTTCACCCGACGGAAACACGCTCACCTGCGTGATGCAAAACGTCATGCTGCAAGACGGACGACGAGACGAGGACGGCAAACCCACCGGAAATCATTGCCGTCTGCTGCAAATTGATTGGCACACCCATCAATCACGCCAATTCGTCTACCGCTTGGATGATCCCAAGCACATCCTTAGCGAAATCCTGGCGATTTCCGCCACTGAGAGTCTATCCGGAAATTGGATTTGACTTAAACGCTTGAAATCGCGACACTTTTCGAGTTCTCTTCAATTTCGTTCGCAATGGAGTGCGTGATGCTGATTTCTGAAACCCGTCGAGCTTATTCCACTGACCTGACCGATGA